>NZ_LZDE01000275.1 GCF_002009015.1 Microbulbifer mangrovi
GTTCACAGCGGTCCTGAAAACCCTTGCCCGGTGCTCGGCCGCCACAATAGGTAAAACCGCGAGCGCGTATTACGAGCGCCCGCCCCCTAATATCTCATCAAAGTCGTGAATCGCTGGGAAATCGGTAATTTCCCGAGCCGGGTTTTTGCTGTCCGGTTGGCGGATGCACAGCAGGTGCTCGATGCCGTATTCCCGCGCGGCACCGAGGACATGCAGGTTGTCATCCACAAACAGGGTGCGCGAGGGATCAAATGGCTGGCGTTCCTGCAGGGAGTGCCAGAACAGAGTGCTTTCTTTGGCGTGCCCCAGATCGTGGGAAGAGATGATTTCATCCAGCCACTGATCGATACCGGTGATTTCCAGCTTGTGGCTCAGGCCATCCGGGTGGGCATTGGTTACCAGCAGTGCGCGTTTGTTCATTTCGCGCAGGTTGCGCAGGAAATTGTCCGTGTGTGGCCGCAGCGCGATACGGTCCTCGATCTCGCGATAGATTGCCGGAACATCCAGTTTCAGTACATCCGACCAGTAGTGCAGGCAGTACCAGTCCAGGGTACCGCGCAACTCATCGGTCATACGGATCACCAGCGCCTGCGCCTCCGCAACCGGAATGCCATTGGCCTCCGCATAGCGCAGCGGCAGGTGCTCCATCCAGAAATGATTGTCGTAATGCAGATCCAGCAGGGTGCCGTCCATATCCAACAGCACCGTATCGATCCGATTCCAATCCAGCATATTCAGTCCACTTCCCCGCCCGGCTGGGAGGCTGTACAAAAAAACGCCGGATATTATGCCCCTAAGCCCGGCGAACCACCAAATCTGCCCGGATCAGGCCCAGAATCAGCAGCGCCTGGGCCAGATAATAGGTCAGCATGATCCAGGTGCCCGCCATTGCAACCGGCGCCACGAAGCGATTGAGAGCGATCAGCGCGTCGGAAACCATAAACGTCACCGCGCCGGCAAACAGCAGCGATGAACCGCTGCGGTGGGCCGCCGCGGACAGCGCCATGGTTACTATCGCCACGATGTAAAATACCACCGGCAGGGCCATTTCGCCGGCAGCGGGCAATACCTGTCGCGCCAGCAGCAGGGCCGCCAGCACCACCGCAGCCCCACGCAGGGCGAAGTGGCGGCTGCTAGCCTGGGCGCCGCGCAGAAAATTACCGGCGTAGGTCAGCTGGGCCAGCAGAAAGGCCCCCAGGCCGAACAGGAAATGGTTCGGGAACGCTACCGCCAGCAGCACATCCCCGGTAGCGGAAAAAGCCAGTGCCGCCAGCGCCAGTGTGCGCTCGAGGCCGCGCAGGTGGCGGGCTGCCAGTCCCGCAAGCAAGGCAATGGGCACTATCTTCAGTGCCGCCATCCACAGCGCCTGTACTCCGGATGCGTCCAGTGCCATATATACGGCACCACTCAGCACAAACAGGGCGATGGGAACAAAATTCTGCATGGGTATTTCTGGCCGGGTGGTCATCGCGTTATCGGACATGTTGGCTTCAGTATCCTTTCTAATCTTTTTTGCTTTGTTACTTTTTTTATCTTTACAGTGCTAGCGAGTATTCTTGCGCGAGTATTCGTCAAACTGCGTGGCGGTTCAATCGACCAGCTCGCGAACTGCGACGGACGTGCAACAATTCTCTGAATCAGACCATCACCTCACGGAGCGACAGATGAAGGCCAATAATATTCTCGAAACCATCGGCAACACCCCGCATGTGCGGCTCAACCACCTGTTTCGGGACGATATCGAAGTGTGGATGAAGGTGGAACGCTTCAACCCCGGTAGCAGCATCAAGGACCGGATTGCCCTGGGTATGATCGAGGATGCCGAGGCCAGCGGCGCACTGAAGCCCGGTGGCGTGATCGTCGAGCCCACCTCAGGCAATACCGGCATCGGCCTCGCCATGGTGGCGGCGGTGAAGGGCTACCGCCTGATCCTCACCATGCCGGAATCCATGTCGGTGGAGCGCCGCAAGATCATGAAGGCACTGGGTGCTGAACTGGTTCTTACGCCCAAGGAAAACGGTATGCCGGGGGCCATCGCCAAGGCCGAGGAAATACTCGCCGAGCACGACAATAGCTGGATGCCCCAGCAGTTCACCAACCCGGCCAATGTGACGGCGCACAGAAACACCACCGCCCGGGAAATCCTCGCCGACTTCCCGGAGGGCCTCGATTACCTGATTACCGGTGTCGGCACCGGTGGCCACATCACCGGTTGCGGTGAAGTTATGAAAGCCTCCATGCCGGACCTGAAGGTACTGGCAGTGGAGCCGGAAAAATCCCAGGTGATTGCCGGCAAGGAAAAGGGGATGCACCGTCTGCAGGGTATCGGCGCCGGGTTTGTGCCGGAAGTGCTGAACAGGGAAATACTCGACGGCACCATCCCGGTGACTGAAGAGGACAGTTTCGAGATGGCCCGCCAGTGCGCCCTGAAAGAGGGAATCTTTGTGGGTATCTCATCGGGCGCCTCCCTCGCCGCACTCAAACAGCGGGAGCAGGAGCTGGCCCCGGGCAGCCGCGTGCTGGTATTCAGCTACGATACCGGTGAACGCTATCTGTCTATCGAAGACCTGTTCAGCGCCTAGCCCGTCCTGTGCCAGTAAAGGCGGTGGAGCAACAATGCGGGTGCGCCCGACGGCCACCCGCGCGCCAGAATACCCGTCGATTCTTTCCGCCTCACTGCAGCGAGAGGGTTGCAGGTCCCCCAAGCTGCCGCGAGGTGCGTATAATCCCCGGCTTCAGTATTTTAAGTATCAGTTTTTGGGGGAATCATGGGGAACGTAGTGAACAGGGATCTGCTGGATCAGGTCATCGCCATCTCGGTAGCGGCCGGAGAGGCCATTCTCGAGGTGTACAACGCCAGTGGCGAGATTGAAGTCGATACCAAGTCAGATGATTCTCCGGTGACCGCCGCCGACCTCGCCGCCCACAAGATTCTTGCTCCGGCCCTGGAAAAGCTGCTGAAAGATGTGCCGGTACTGTCCGAAGAGGGCGAAATGCCGACCTTCGAACAGCGCAGCCAGTGGGACCGCTACTGGATTATCGATCCGCTGGACGGTACCAAGGAATTCATCCGCCGCAATGGTGAGTTCACCGTCAATGTCGCGCTGATCGAAAACGGCGAGCCGGTACTGGGGGTGGTGCACGTACCGGTGCTGGATATCACTTACGCCGGCGCCAAATCCCTGGGTGCCTTCAAGCGCGATAGCGGCGGCGAAACGCCGATTTCCGTTCGCGCCATGGGCCCGCGCCTGGAAGCCAAACAGGCCATCGAAGTGGTCGCCAGCCGCAGTCACGGCGCCGGTGCAGTGGACGCCCTGCTGTCCCGTATCGAGGGCAGCCTGGGTGAAACCGGTCTCAAGAATATGGGCAGCTCCCTCAAACTGTGCCTGGTAGCGGAAGGTGCCGCGGATCTCTACCCGCGCCTGGCGCCCACTTGTGAGTGGGACACTGCTGCCGCTCAGGCGGTTGTGGAAGCCGCGGGCGGTATTGTGGTGGACGACAAGTTTGCGCTGCTGCGCTACAACCAGAAGGAAGAGCTGCTGAACCCATTTTTCTATGTCATCGGTGACCGCGACTTCGACTGGAAGTCCCTGTTGCTGGGTTGAGTCGCTGGAAACTTTTCCGTCGACAGGTAAAAACTGGTCTAGGCTTTAGCGTATACCCCGGCCGTTGTGTTGTTTTTGGCGACGGCCGTCAATCGCGAGGTAACGCCTGTGACCAGTCACCGCACCGCTAGTGTGTGTTCGCATGTGAATATCAGTGAAGAGGAAACCCGCCACCTGCGCTATCGCCTGCAAACAGAGATTACCTGGCTTTCGCGGCAGGTTCAGGACCTGCAGGGCGCGGCGGAATCCCTCGATATTTCTTTGATGCAAACCTACCGGGAAATGCTCTATTCCCGCCGCGCCCTGCTCGGGCGTATTCCGCGCTGAAAGCAATCCCCAACTCGCTACCTGCCCCTTAGTGAGCCGGACGGCCATTAAATAAACCGTGGATAAAAAATAACGACGCACTTGTCGGTACTGACGAGTGCTGCGTTGCACGTGGCGTTTTAATTTGGGAATTTTTTCATCTTTTGATGAGGGGCGCGTGATAGCGTCGCGTAAATATTTGCCCGCTTGAGAATTTTGTTCAACTTCCGGCAATTGGGTCTACGCTTGGTGGGATAAAAGCTAACTTAAAAGAGAATTTCCCATGCGCTACCCGGTTGTGGTCCACAACATAGAATTTGCCGGATACGGAGCCATCGCGCCCGACCTTCCCCACTGCCATTGCCATGGCGAAACTCTCGAAGATGTGCTGCAAAAAATGGCGGAAACTATTGTTGAGCGTCTCGATGAATTGCAGGCCGCCGGCGATCCTCCGCCGCAACCTGGCGAGCTCGATCTGCTGCGCAAAAACCCCGCTTTTGTCGGCGGTGTTTGGGCCATTATCGATATCGAACAAAATGCATTGACTCCGAGATCCTGAGCGGATTTCGCGGGACTGCCCAGCTTCGGTAAAGCGTCAATAATTTCCGCAACTTCAGAACCAGTATATTTACCAAGGATGGTGACAATGAAAGGTCTGGTATTCCTTCTGGCCCTGTTCGCTTCCAGCGCAGCACTGGCGCAGTGGAACAACCCCATCGACGGCTATTGCAACGGCGAATATCACATCGTGGGTACCGTGGGGCTCGGTGTCGGCGAACTACAGATCAATGACGAACAGGATTTTGCTGGCTACGGCAGCATCGGCGTGACCCCGGATGCCGGTATCTGGCAGGTGGAATTACGCTATACCGGTTTTGATGACGGCAGTGTTTCGGTGGACCAGTGGGGTATCGGTGCCAAGGTCGACTTCACCATGACCTGTGATGTGCAGTGCCTGTACTGGATGGTAGGCTGGAATTACGGCGAATTTGATGTGGATACCATTACAAGACGGGAAGGGATCTACGCGGTTAATGACGACACCGACGACAGTTACTGGAACGCCGGTGTTGGCTATCGGTACAAATGGACGGAAAGCTTCAACACCTCTATCGAGTACAACTACAACGATGTGGATGCGCGGGTGCGCTACGTCGACGATGTGACAGAAGAGCGTTTCAAACTGGGACACCTGCGTACCCTGACGTTGAATTTCAGTTTCGAGTTTTGAATGTGTACCCCGGCCGGTAGTAATGGCCGGGGCGCAAAAAAGACCGCGAGGGTTTAGAGCGCGTAGGACAGACTCAAATTAAGCCCGTCATCCCTTCCCAGCTGGTAGCCGTTGAAGTGCGCCGACACCGAGCTGGTCCATTCCAATCCCAGTCGCACACCAGCCAGGCGACCGCGCTGTGCTACCAGATTGGCACCCAGTGCCAAATCCACAAACTCGCCACCGTAATTGGCCTGTAAATCTGCCGGGCTGGCGTGATTGTGCGGGCCGTTATAGTGCCCATTGATATCGTGTTGCTTGGTATAACCCAGGCGTATGGAAAGACTCACCCAATCCTGCAGCCGGTAAGCGCTCCAGGCGGTGGCGGCGTAGCGCTCGCCAAACTGGAAGCCGGATTTATTCTCGTGCTCCATCGGCAGCCGGGCACTGCCCTGGGCACCCCAGCTGATACGATCGCGCGCGCCGTTGTAGGTGATGGCCGGCAGCAGGTCCCAGGTCCCGCTGCCCAGTTGCATGCCGTAGTGCACATAGCTGCCGTTGCTATTTTTTTTATCCACGTCACCGGTGGGTGCACTGATCCCGAATGTACCGTGCAGTTTGTGGGTGGGTCCGTTGGACAGCCGGAACAGGCCGCTGACAACGGTATCGCCGATACCACTGGTACCGTGGCTGTGGGTTCCTTGCATCGGCATGTCCGCTGCCATCTCCATAGCCATACCGCCATCGCCGCCGCCAGACATCGCCATGGTCATATCCATGGACATGGTCTGTGGCATCAGCATCAGGGTCAGGTTGTCATTGACCGCGTACATGATGTCCAGCATGTGCATTTCCATGGCCATGGCCGTGGGCACCATTGAGTAACCGTCTGCGGCCGCCGCGGCTGCGGTGGCTTTACTGGAGCCGTAAAACAGTCCTGAGAATTCCTGGCGCGTATAGCGATAACCCATCATCCACTCCCCTTGTTTATGCAGGTGATCTGCCATGACGCCCGCGGGGGCGTGGATTTCCGGCAGATAGGTTGGGGATGCATTGTCGTGGGACTGCGCCGGCAAGCTGGCCAGGGTCAGCGGGGCTGCGATTGCCAGCAGGTTGCGGTTGAAGTTTTTCATGTTTAGTTCCTGAATTTTTTGCACGGGCGCGCGCGCTCACCATGAGTGCGCGTACGATTAAAAATTTGAATCGGTGGGTAATGCGATCAGGAAAAGAGGGGAGGCGCCCGTCCGGGTGGGGTCAGGAATGCGGGTTCGGATGCGGTATTCGTACCGGCATACCAGCGGCGCGGCAGGGAGATTTTCGCCGTGCCGATGTAAATATCCGGGTCGCCAACAGCGGCGATACCGGCGCTGGAGAATGCACAGTGATTATCAGAGAAGTGCTTGGCGGTTGCGTCGTCGTGCTGGTGCGCTGAAGTCGGCGAAGATAGAAGCGTGGACTGTCGGTGGTGGCTGTGGTGACCGTGTTCCGGGGGAACGATGCCGGCAAGTAACAGCGCGCTGCGCGCATCGCCGTGACACAGCTGGTACAGGGAGCCCGCGGAAACCGCAGAGGGCATAAAGCCGTTGGGCACCAGCCCGCGCACCGCGAGAAATACAGCCAACAGCGATACCGCCAGCCAAACAGGCAGCTGTGGACGGAAGTGCATGGTGGTTGTCGGATTTCGGTTCACGGCTCAGTGTTACGGATTTTTCCGGTGGGAGAATTGTTCGATTGGCTCAGAGTCTACCACTGCGCTTGAGTTGCCAGTAGGTTTCCACCAGCGACATATGCATCGCCGACGGCAGTGCATCTGCAAGAATGGTATTGCGCGCGCGCAATTGCTGCAGCAGCCTGTCCCGGCGCTGCACAAAATCTTTTCCCGCCCCGTGCATCAGTGCATCGTCAAAGTCCGCGACTGGTTTTTCCAGCAGTTCATCCAGCACCCGTTCCCGCAGACAGGCCACCATCACCAGGTGGTGACGGGACAGCTGCTGAACCGCAGCGGTCAGGTCTTCGCTGTCCTCGTCGCGCACATTGGTCAACAGGATAACCAGCGCGCGCCGTTGCTGACGTGCGAGTAGCTGTTCCGCGGCGTCGGTGTAATCGCTGTGGGCGGTGCCCGAGTGCAGGTCGTAAACGTGGTTGAGCAGCAGGTTGATCGCGCCCTCTCCTTTTACCGGCGGCAGGCGGCTGTGATCGCCGGCAAAGCACTGCAGGCCAACCGCATCGCCCTGGCGAATCGCCACATAGGCGGATAGCAGCAGCGCGTTCAGGGCGTGATCGAAGTGGCTGAGGTCGCCGTCGCGGGTACGCATTCGCCGGCCGCAATCCAGCAGGAAAATGATTTCCTGATCTCGCTCATCCTGGTACTCCCGGCTGATCAGTTTTTGCATACGCGCGCTGGCGCGCCAGTCAACCTGTCGCTGGCTGTCCCCGCGGCGGTATTCCCGCAACTGGCGGAAGTCCAGACCCTCACCGCGACGCTGCTGCTGGTGAACGCCCATGTAGCGCAGGGACTGTTCCGTCGACAGGGCCTGCAGGGAAGAGATACCGAGGAAATTCGGGTAAACCTTTACCGCTTGGGTCTCTCCAAACAGCACCCGGCGCTGCCAGAGTTGCCACGGTGAGCTCACCAGGGCCTCCAGGTGACCAAACGCAGCCAGGCCGCGGCGCACCGGTGTGGCGCGGTAGCGGGCGTGAACTTCCTGCCCGGGAGACAGGTGTATCTGTCGCGGCAGGTCGCGCCCGCGCAGCTCTGCGGGGGTTTGGTCGGTTAGTAGCAGGGAGAGGGGGCGCGGACCTTGGTTTTCCAGGTCGAGCTGGATTTCCTGCTCGACACCCAGCGCCAGGTTGCCGGGCAGCCTGCGGTGGCCACTGAGGCCGTTGCAGTGACGCCCGGTGGCGAAGTCGAGGGCGCAGGCCAGTGTCAGCGTACCCAGTCCCAGCCACCACACGTTGGTCAGCAGCCCGGCCGCGGACGGCCACCAGATACGCGCGGCGCTGACCGCCAGCGCACACAGCGCAGCGATCAGCAGCAAGCGGATAAGAAGCGGCGATGGCTTCACAGCCGCGGCGCCTCCACGGATTCGATGATCTGTGCCAGCACCGAGTCGGCGGTCTCGCCGTCAATTTCCATATCCGGCGACACCGCCACGCGATGGCGCATCACCGGAATGGCCATGGACTTGATATCGTCCGGCAGCACAAACTCGCGTCCTTCCAGCAGGGCGTGGGCGCGCGCTGCGAGAATCAGGCCGATACTGGCGCGGGGGCCGGCGCTGCGGCGCAACTGGGACGATTCGCGGGTGGCGCGGACCAGGCGTACGGCGTAACTCAGAACCTGCTGATCCACCTGGATTTGTGGAACCAGCGCCTGCAGCTGTTGTAGCTGCACGGCGTCAAATACTGCCTCGATACCGTGGCGCAGTTTCTCTTCGATCTGCCCGCCACTGGCCGCGGCCGCCAGTGCCTCTTCGGCCTGCTGGCTGGGGAAGTCGATCAGCACCTTGAGCAGGAAGCGGTCCAGTTCTGCTTCCGGTAGCGGGTAGGTGCCCTCCTGTTCTACCGGATTCTGGGTGGCCAGCACCATGAACGGGCGCGGGGTGGCGAGGGTCTCACCGTCGATGGTCACCTGGTGTTCCTGCATCACCTCCAGCAGTGCCGCCTGGGTTTTGGCGGGCGCGCGGTTGATTTCATCTGCCAGTAGCAGGTTGGTAAACACCGGGCCGCGACGCACCTCGAAGCGGCTTTCCGCCATGTGGTAGATGGCGTGGCCGGTGACATCTGCGGGCATCAGGTCGGGCGTGAACTGGATGCGGCGGAAGTCGCCGCCAAAGCCCTTTGCCAGGCTGCGCACCAACAGGGTCTTGCCGAGCCCGGGTACACCTTCCAGCAGCACGTGTCCGCCCGCCAGCAGTGCGATAAGCACCTGATCTACCACTGCCGGCTGGCCAATGATCACCTGGTTGATCCGGGTGCGCAGCAGGTTTACCTGCTCGCTCGCCCGCTGGTAGGCGCTCTGTGGTTGCCCCTGGGAGGCGGTTTCGGGTTGTGCGGGATTGACCGGGTTCTGGTCCAGGGTGGAATCGCTCATAGGGCGGCCTCGATGATCTGGATGCTGCGCATGCGCGCGGTAAAGTCGTCTTCGCTGTGGGGCGCCGCGCCCCACAGGGTGTCAAAAATATCGCGGGCGGCGAGCCCGGTGGCGGCTGCGACCGATTCGGCGAGCTGCTGTTGCTGTTCCGCGGCCAGATGCCCGCGTACCGCGAGCTTGTGTAGTAGCGGCGCGCGCGCCCGTTCGAACAGGTTTTCCGCCCGCTCCTGGCGCCAGTAAAAGTTGCCGCAGGCACGGATATGTTCCAGTAGTGAACGGCGCTCACTGGCCGGTGTCGGCATTACTGGACCGAAGCGGCGGCTGCGATTGGCGATCCACGCGGCCAGTGCCAGTAGCCCGGCGAGAAACAGTTCCAGTGCGTAGCGCTGAATCAACTCGCTGAGCGTTTCGAAGCGCGGTCGGGTGATCATCACCAGGCTGCGTTCGCCCACCAGGTGGGCGAGGAAATAAGCGTGGTCGAATTCACCGATGCGGTCGTTGTGCCACAGGGCGCCGTCGGTCATCAGGGTGAGTCGACCGCGGCCACGCTCGTGATACACCAGCGGCGACTGGGTGGGAATATTCTGGAAAGTCACCCAGCGCAACAGATAGCCGTCGAGATCGGTATCCGCACTCTGTCCCATCATCTCGTGGACAAGTACCTTGCGCGGATTGAAATACAGTGCGTAGCTGGCACCGCTATCACTGGTGAGGTTCACCAGCTTTTCCGGATCGACATCCGGATTGCGGGGCTGAACAGAAGCGCTTTGTTCCGCGCTGCCGTTTTCGGGCTCTGCTTCGTCTCTATTTTTTTGCTCAGCAAGCTTGCGGTTGTGTTCCCGCATCATTTTGCTTGCCGATGGATTTTCCTTCAGTTCGTCGGCGTCCTCACCGAACATTTCCCTTATCTGGGAGTTGAAGTAAAAGTCCAGGTCGCCGCTGGTGACACCCAGTCCCAGCGCGTTCAGTAACAGGTCCTGTTCGTGTTCGCCGTCGCCACTGCCGTGGGCAATGACGATGGCGTGGCCACCGGCCTCGACCCAGTCGAGCAGCTCGCGCAGGCGATCATCGTTGTAGATTTGGCTGGAGCTCGCCAGGAACAGTGCATCGCCTTGTTTGAGCGTGGAGAGTACCGCGATATTGTCCGCGCGCCGGTGGGATATATCGAGCCGGTCGAGGAACCGCTCTGCAGCCAGAAAAGGATTGCGCCGCGCCTCGGGGCCGGGGCCCAGGTCAACCTCCTCGGTGTGCCGCTCGAAAAAATAAAGGAACAGCGCAGCGGCTGCGGCGAGCAGCAGCAGGGTCAGGGCAATGGCAACACGGCTGAATCTCACGGCGACTTCTCCCCTGCCTGGCCCTCGTGAAACACCTGTTGCCACTGGCGGCACAGAGTTTCCAGTTGCGTATTTGCCGGCGGCCGGTGAGCGTAGGCCTGACGCTGCCAGGTGGTGGTCAGCAGGCCGAAGAACTGTACCAGCGCCGGCTGCAGACGCGGGTCCTGTGTGGCTTCTTCGCGCACAAGCTGTGCGCACTCCGCCTCGGTGTGGTGATCCTCGAAGGCACAGTCGAAGCGCGAAATCAGGTTGGCCAGGCTGGCGCGGTACAGCAGGCCCATGGCTTCGCGCTGGGCGCCACAGCGCCACAATTTCAGCACTTCCGCGGTGACGTCGTCGGGCAGACTGTCGCTGCGCACATCGAGACCGAACAGGGTTTCCGGGCGCTGGACCTCGGCTGATTTACGCTGTGGGCGATAGCCGGCGAGACTGCGCAGGTGGTGGCGGAAATACCACAGCAAAAACATAATCAGTGCCGCGGCCGCGATCCACAACAGCAGTTCGATGATGCCCGCGACCAGCGGCCATAGCTCCCCTGCGTTCTCTTCTACCTGCTCGTCATCGTCTCTGCCGAGTCCTTCCAGCCACTCCATCAAGTTGATCAGCCATTGCGGAAATGCCCGTTCGCGGGATTTGAATTCTTTCAAACGCCAGCGACTCTGTAGCTCGCGCCGGTGGAAATTATCCTCGGCGAGGACCTCGTCGATCAGTTCTTCAGACTGGGCCGGTGTCGCCACGTCTGCTTGTGCCGGTGGCGGTACGGCGATGGTGCTACAAAGTATCAGGCCGATTGCGCACAGCAGCGAAGTTGCTGTCCCTGTGCGGACGCCGGCGGGCGACCGGCGGGTTGTCTTTTGTGATGCTTCAAGGCGCGTGCGCATTTTGCGAAAGTGGATTTCCAAATCCCAGGCTTCCAGTTCCACCCTGCGACCGATGTAGAGCATAAAACCGGCGTACACGTAAAACGGTGCCACCGCTGCCATTACCAGCAGCGAGACACCGTTGCTGATCCAGGACAGGAGTAGCGTGTTGCTATTTATTAATGGCAGCCAGTCGATCTCCAGTTGTTCAGGCAGCAGCATGTAGACCAGTGCCATTACGCCCAGGCTTAGGATCATCTCCACGTGCACACCGACGATATGCAGCCAGCTCGCGGTGCTGGCGGCTTTGCGATGCAGCAGGGACAGTCGCGTGGCGCGCGCCCTGCCGCTGGCGTTTTCCAGTACCGTGAGCGGCATATCGAAAGCGCGGGTGAAGCTGAGACGGCGCCAGCTGATCCAGGCGAACCAGTCGCGAGCATTGGCGCGGCGGAAATGGGAAAGTGCTTCGCGATTGTCCATGCTTTCACCGAACAGCTGTCGACTGGCCACCAGCAGGGGCAGCCGCTCGAATACCGGTTTGAGCCACCAGATGGCAAAAATCGCCCAGCCCGGGCTGTCGGGGAAAATTAACCCCAGTAGCAGGAACACCAGCGCTGCCGGAAACAGCCACAGGGCGGTCATCTGCAACCAGTGGCGGCGGGCCAGCAGAATACCCAGATCCACGGACTCCCAGCTGGAGCGCGGGCGGGCGTTAACGGCGAGGCGATCCAGGTTCACAGGCGGCTCCCGGCGGGGGCTGTCACCGGCAGGCGGCGACCGGCAAATACGCAGTAACTCACCACCAGAAGCCAGAAGCATCCGCCCACGGCGTACTTGATCCCGATACTGACCTCGGTACTGGAGGACCAGAAGGCCTCGAGGAAAGCGGCGATCACCAGCATCAGGAAGGTGCCGTACATTATTTTCATGGCCTCCTTACCTGCCTCGCGCAAGGATTGGCGGCGGCTCAGATTGCCGGGATTGACCAGGGAGTGTCCCAGACGCAGACCTGCGGCGCCGGCGAAAACGATGGCGGTAAGTTCAAAGGCGCCGTGGCCGATTACAAAAGGATAGAAGGTGCTGACGAAGCCCACGCGAGTGATATGGCCGAATACCGCACCGAGAAAAACGCCGTTTAATACGAGGAAAAAGATCGAGCCCAGCCCGAACAGAATACCGGTGGCAAAAGTCCGGAAGGCAATCCCGATATTGTTCTTGATATAAAACCCGAACATCAACAGGTCCGAGTCGGACCCGCGCTCGCGGCCCAGCACCCGGTTGGCCGGGTCGTACATGGATTCAATCTGCAGCACCTGCTCCGGCGACATCACTGCGTAGATCAGCGCATCGTTCCAGTAGCAGCCGAGACCCATCACCAGTGCCGGGGCCAGGAACAGACCGCAGGCCAGCCACACAAAGCGCGCCTGCTCTCGCAGCGCGCGGGGAAAGCCGGCAAAAATGAATTCCAGCCAACGGTGGCTGGACACATTTTTCTGCCGATAGAGTCGCTGGTGGCATTGCATTACCAGCTGGTTTAGACGCGCGATCAGGTTGCCGGTGTACTGGCGTTCTTTGGCCACTGCCAGGTGTTGGCACAGTCGGCGATAGTTTTGCGGGAGGTCGTCATTAGTGTCTGGTTCCCGGCCGACTTCGGTGTTCTTGCGGTATCCGGTTAACCAGTTTTCTATCAATTGCCACTGGCCTTCATATCGGCGCTCGAAATCCCGCTGCTTCACTGCGCCACCTCCGGTTGCGTCGGTGTATTTGTCGCCGTGGCTTTATTTTGCTGAGGCCGGCGTGCGCCAAGCAGCCATCGACCGATTCCATGCAGGCGGCGCAGACCGTCATCCCCGGACAGACCGGTGACCGGCTCGAGTAGATCGGCCAGTTCCTGCTGGCGCGCGCGGCTCAGTACATTGCTGCGTTCGGTCAGGCTGACGATGGCCTGCTGGTCCGCAAGTTGCAGGCCGCGCGGTGGCGGTGTGGGGGCGGCATCGGGCAATTCGCCGGTTTTTGCTACCTGTTCCCGGTATACCACCACGGTCCCCGCAGCGTAGTCACCGAGCCGCTGGAAATAGCGACCGCAGGACATGCTCAGAATACCAGCGAAATAACCGAAGGGGAGGAAGTCGGCAAAGCGCAGCAGATTGCGCATGATCGACGGCCCCCAGCCGATGGGGGTCAGGTTGTCGTTTACCACGGCAAGGGAAAATGCCTGCTTGCCGGGTGTCTGGCCGCGGCGCAGGACTTCAAACAGAACCGGGTAAAACCATTCCAGCAGGAAGGAACACAACAGCCACAGACCGATCCCGGTATTGCCGGCCACCCTGAGAGTGATGCCGAGCACCAGCAGTATCAGGCTGCGGTAAAAAAGATCCACCGTGTAGGCGAGTATGCGCGGTACCGGGCCCGCGACCTGGGCGGTCAGGTCGATCCCCTCGGGCGTTTCAATCTGGTACAGGGTGTCCAGACCCGTCTCGTCGGGGTTTGGTGGCGCTGCGCTGGCGGAGGTATCGTGCATCTGCTGTTGCTATTGTTGGGGCGGATAGATAGCCAGCGACGCCCCCCGGGGAGATGCCGCTGGCAACCCGGAAATCAGACTTCCGGATTGGCCTCGTGACCGCCGAACATGTTGCGGTAAAGAATACCGTAGGCAATGCTGAGGGTCGGGATTGCCCAGATCAGGCCAATCAACAGAGCCAGGAAACCGGCAAAGTACAGCAGCATCAACACGATCATAAAGCCGAATACCGGGAACCAGTGCTTGGTGACTGCCTTGCGGGAAACTTCCAGTGCCTGCCAGGGACCGAGATTTTTATCCACAATCAGCGGCAGCATCATCAGGTAGCCAATCATCAGGTAGATACCGGGAATGATCAGCAGGATAAAGCCCAGGGTGAGGAGCAGATACATCAGGATCATGCCGGCAGCCAGCGGCAGGATCTTGTCAAAATGGGCGAACACCTCGGTGCCGGAGACCTCTTCATTGCGTGCGATCTTTACACCGATCATGATCAGGCCGGCACCCAGCGGCGCGGTACCCAGCAGGATGAGGAGGTTTGCAAGGAGTGCGCCTACGCCCTGATTGGCTTCGGGGTCGGTAAAGGACCCACCGGTAAGCAGTGTTGCTACCAGGGTAATACCCATATAGGCAACGAAGTACAGCAATACGCCCAGCCATACGGTGCCTTTTTTCCCTTTACTGAGATCCCAGGCTTCGCTGAGGGTATCGCCAATGGCGACCTGATAGTCCCCCGCCAGTGCCTTGGGAATAGAGCCCGCGCCGCTACTCTGTTCACTGGCCAGGTCGGCCTGGGGCGCGTTGTAAATATCACTCATGGTCGAAATTCCTTGATCGAACTCTTTTTGTTATTGCTGCCCGCCGATTGCCAGTAACCGTTTTCCTGCACGGTACCGCAGCGGCAACAGGACCCGCAACGATAACACAGGTGAGCACCTGGTTGGCGCGTGTTTCCCGCCGGTGTAAGCGCCTGTAATTGGTGCGCCGACGGCGCTACTATTGCGTGGATTGCCTTGATGGCTGAGAGCAAGCCTGTCTGGCTACACGGGAAGTGGCTCAACGCGCTTTGGTTAAGATGGGTAAGATACCCGCCGCTGTGCGCGATACACCTGACTGATTAAATATGGGGAAAATTGAAGATGGCCATCACACAGGAAATGCACGACTCGAAAAATGTATTCGGTGAACCTCTTATTCCCTGTAGCACGCGACCGTTAACGGGTTTTTTCCGCGATGGTTGTTGCAATACCAATGATCAGGATTTTGGTTCTCATACGGTCTGTGTCGAAGTAACGGAAGCCTTTCTCAAGTTCTCCCGTGAGCGCGGCAATGACCTGAGTAATCCGGTGGAGGAATTCGGCTTTCCGGGTCTAAACCCGGGCGATCGCTGGTGCCTGTGCGCGGCTCGCTGGCTGGAAGCCCATGAAGCGGATATGGCACCGAGGGTTTACCTGCAGCGCACCCATGTACGAGCTCTGGAAACAGTCTCCCTTGAAATATTGCGGCAGTATGCGGTGGACCTGAACTGAACAGTTCTTATTGCGCGGCAAGGTAAAGAGACAGAGGCAAGAAGGGTGATCAAAAATAAAAATGCCCTGAAGCAAGCGTCCCGGCTTGCCCAGAGCGGACCTCACGGTCTAAACCAACTCACAGGATGAGAATTTGTTGGTGAGCTCGGTATCCTTACCTACCGACTGGGCTCTGTAGTGCAGGGTCGGCCGCTCAAGAGTTAGCTTGCGCTCACTTTGATTTTTCAACAATAGCCACTTCGAGCTCAAATGCGTGAATGGTGTCACGCTATTCCACACTTCTTTCTGTCGGCGATGACTGCGGATAAAACACTGGTATTTTTTCGCCTGGGTCGTCTGACGCACGATCAGATCAATCCCTCACTGATACATTTCGAAATCAGCTGACCTGTGGTCTTGCACTCGGCCTTCTTGAGAATGTTTTTCCGATGATTCTTGACCGTATTGGGGGAAATTTTCAGGGTTTCAGCAATTACGATGCTGGTCTTCCCCTGAGCGAGTAACCGCAGGATATCGTTTTCCCTGTCAGTAAACGGAGACGGTGCCGCCATGGGATTGTTGTTTTCATCGAATACATCGATGTTCAGGTAACTCTCGCCACCAAATAGATTCAACAGAGACAGCTTAAAATTGTTGGTGGTGGTTAGGTGGCTAATATCCGTATGGATGCCGAGTGACTTGGCTACACCGTGGGTTTCATCCGTGGCCAGGATCAGTGCCTGATGGTTGAACAGTCGGTAGCTGCCATCATTGGTTTTCAAGCGTGTGCAGTAAGATATCTTGTAATTCTTGACCTGTTCCATGCCGATGTCCCGGCTGAGAATGGTTATCGCGGCTTCTTCTGCCCGGGAAACAAATGCCAAATCGTCCGGGTGCACACGATCGATGATGTTCTGAATGTTGGTATCAGCGGGGGACAGGCCAAGAATCCTTTCGACCGAATCACTGACATACATGGGCTGGTCGACGTGCAGAAAGTCGAGCACATAGTAATAGGATGCGCCGGTGCTGAATGTGGCGGCAATGAACTGGTCCAGTTGTCGCTGTGGTAAAGCGATATCCCGCCGTGCGAAAAAGTCCGGCACATTGCGCCACGCACGCTGAATCAGGTTGTGCTCCGGTTGCGACTCGTCTACCCCCATGGCTACTGCCCTTTTCTTCTTGTTCTGACTCTATTTTGATTCCAGTTCTGTTTGCGCGAGTTTTGGAGGCCGGCGCAAAACAGGGGCGTATGTAAAGTAACGATACGATATATCGCACACACGCGTTTTTTATGTCAATCAGATTAAACCTTCGGTAATACAAGTGGCCAGGAGTTGGCTCATATTCTGGCAGCGAGCTTTTTTAAGGATGCGTTTCCGATGGTTCTTGATGGTGAATTCAGAGAGTGCCAGCTCCTTGCCGATTTCGGCACTGGTAAGCCCCCTGGCAACCAGTCGTATGACGGACATTTCCCGTTCGCTGAATACGGGGCGACTGGGCGTGGCATCTTCGAGACTGCCATCGACCTCCAGGTCCAGGTAGGACGGTTCCCCATTCATGCCGATCAGAGACAGGCGGTAGTTATTTTCCGCCGTCAGGTGTGAAATATCCGTATGTACATTCAGTGCCTTGCCGATGGCGCCGCGGGCGTCAGTACTGAGAACAATCGCCTGGTGGTTGAACAGGCGGTAACTACCATCTTTGACACGAAAGCGAAAACAGTAGGAAATCTTGTAGCTGGTGACTTTTTCAATGCCGATTTTCTGCTGAAAAATACGGATGGCTGTGGCTTCGGCCCGGGCGACAAAATCCATATCCTCCGGATGAATCTGGTCTAGGATATCCTGAAAAGTGATGGTTTCCAGGTCCAGGTCGTGCAGCTGCTCGACCTGGGGGCTTACGTAAACGAGATCAAGGTCAAACAGGTCAAACACGTAATGGTAAAACGCGCCATTGCTGAAAATTGAGCTGATCAGCTCATCGATTTTCAGCTGTGCAAGCTCGGTCTTGCGTTTTGCAAACATCTCGCTACGGTTCTTCCACACACCGGTCAGAAGCTCGGTTTGCGGGCGCTGCTCAAGATCGTTATCGACCATGAGTGAAGTCCTTTCCTGTTTTTATATTTTGCTTCAGCGGCGAGCTGGCTACGTCTGACTCAGGTAAGACGGCTGCCGATTTTCGTTATGTGACGGTCGTCACAAAATAACTGGGACTTTTGTATCAGATTTGATGCGCGCTTATCAACACTAATTGATATCAGTAGGAGAGCTAGGTAGCAGAATTCCTGTTATGTCAGGAAAGAATGGTTCTCGAGGACGCGTTAAGGTGGCGGGAGCCCGATGGAAACCCCAGGCTGCAATGGCCCGGCCAATATCGGTTCAACTGGCCGGGCACGCATATTGGGGGAACGGCAGGAACTGTTTAAGTCGCCTGAGAGGTGCCGCCCATCAGGACGGCAGGAAGTCGATGGAATAATTCAGTGTGGATTTCTCCACATTGGCCGCCCCGAAATTGATCAGGCGGATTCGCGCGAGTAGCTTGCGCTCCAGATCCGGGTTGTTCAGCTCGCTGCTGACCAGATTCACTGCAGAAATGGTGCCGTTGGCCTCAATGACCAGTTTCACCGTAACCTTACCGGCGAGGGTCGGGTCGCGACGCAGTGCGCGGTTGTAGATCGCAAAAATGGCCCCTTTATTGGCTTCCATAATCTGACGGATGGATTCCTCACCGCGGGTACCGCGCTCGCGTCGCGCTTCCTTGCTGCTGGACTTGGCAGCGGCGGTGGCTTCGGCCACTTCTACCTGAGTGGTTTCGCGACCGGACAACGCCGAGCCACCGGTATTGCGACTCAGCTGACCGGTATTGATACCACCACAGGACGCCTTGGATTGATCACTGATCAGGGAGCGGTCGATCTTCTGTGCCTTGTTGGCGCCACTGGCGAGACTGTTGGCGCTGGCTAACTCAGACACATCGAGACTGTCGCGCATATCCATCAGGTCGTCCTGCAGCTGCATCAGTCCGCTATTCGCTGCCTTTTCTCTTGCCTTGGCTACCTCAGCCGCCGGCGCCTTTTCGCTAAGCGGTTTCGGTTTTACCGTCTTGATCGGTTCCGGCTTGGGTTTTGGCTTTTCGACCGGCTTTGGTTTTTCCTTTTTTACCTCTTTGGGTTTTTGCTGCTTCTTTTCCACCGGTTTGGGTTTTGGTTTTTCCACCGGCTTGGGGAGTTCTTTCTTTTCCAGAATGACCCGTGCCAGCTGCGGGGGCAGCTTTTCCGCCTGTTCCCGCGTCAGCTCGGGCGCCGGTATAAAAGTGAACAGCGCACCGATAACTACAAATGCGGCAATCCCGCTTTTGAGGAATTTGTTAAAACGCTGGTCTTCTTCCTCGGTGGATGCCCAGGGCAACACGGAGTTGTAGTAGTGCCATGGCATCAGTGCCGGACGGCCAGAGGTTGCAGAGTGAGAAGCGAATGTCGTCATGCTGATGCGCCCCTCCCCTATTGACCGGCGGCCGGTGCGGCCGGGTCCTGTGGCGCCGTCTGGGTAACAGCGAGATCGATATCCCGGAAATCCGCGGCCGCGCAGGTGTTCATGATCTGTTTGAGCAACGCGTAGGGTACCTCCTCGTCACCGAGAATGGTCACCGGACGCCCCACCGCCTGCTTGTCTTCTGGCAGGGGCTCGGCGCGGCTGGCCAGATATTCGAGCTCATCCAGCAGGGGTTTGATCTGCTCCTGGTCCGCCGCGATATCGGCAATTTTTGCGATCATCCGGTTGCCCACCAGCAATTGATCCCCATTCACCCGCACCACGGTGGTGGTCTCCGGCTTCTCGGTGGAGGTGGATTCCGGGAGCGTGATGGTCTTGTCCGCCTGCAGTACCTCCACATCCGAGGAGTTCACCAGCAGGAAGAACACCAGGATGGTAAAAATATCCATCAGGGAAACCAGGTTCAGCTTTGTCTGTTTGTGCCGGCGCTGCTTGCGCCCTTTCAGCTTGCCGCCGATCGTCGCTTTCATATCACTTGCCTGCCAGCTGTTCGTCTTGGGCCTGTGCACCCAGTGCGGGTGCATCGCCGAGAGAAATCTGAGGAAACAGTTCCGCGTCTACTACCGAGGCTGCTACCACCGCGCGAAATGAGCGCGCGGTATCCATGGCGCTCACCAGGGTGCGATAGGGCGTGCCGGGCTCAGAGAGAATGACCAGGTCTTTCTTGTCGATATCTTTTTCCCGCAGGTTGCGCTTCACTTCCTGCAATACATCGGACACCAGCTTCAAATCCGGCTTCCCGTCCCGGTTGGGAATACGCTTTACACGGATTCCCGCCGGATAGTTGATGTCGATGTAGTCGGCGCGCAGCACCAGTTCCAGTTGCCGGTTCTCTTTCTGATCTTCCACACTGGCATCGCTCAACCCGGGGAGATTGAGGTTAAGTACGGAAATATGGGAGAACACCATATTCAGCAGCAATACGGGTACCAGCACGGTCATCAAACTCATAAATGAGGTGATGTCCAGATCCGGATCGGTTTCCAGCCTGCGTCGGATAGCCATGGCTCTCTCTTGTTATCTGACTTTTTATCGGATTACGCGTTGTGTGTGGGGACGTCCGCTTACGCGGTAGTCGCCGCTTTTGCCGTGGGGCGCGCTGCAGCGTCTGCCTTCTGGCCGCGGGTCAGGGTAATCAGGTTGAGGAACTTCACCCCGGCCATTTCCAGGCTGTCGATAATCTCGTTGGTTTTGTTCTGCAGCATGGAGTAGGCCAGCAGCAGCGGGATCGCAGAGATCAGGCCAAACGCTGTGGTGTTCATGGCTACGGAAATACTGGAAGAAAGCATGGAGGCTTTCTCGGAAGGGTCGGCGTTGGCCACCGCGGTAAATGCGGCGATCAGACCGATGATAGTGCCGAGCAGGCCGAGCAGTGTTGCGATATTGGCGAGGGTCGCCAGGTAGTTGGTGCGCTTTTCCAAGCGTGGTACGGCTTCGAGAATACTCTCTTCGATGGCCATCGCGATATTCTCATCCTTGCGCGCATGCTGTGCGGTGGAGATGCCGGCTGCCACGAGCTGGCCCATGGGCGCCTTTTCGTTCTGGGAGAATTTAAGTGCGGCGGCGAAGTTGCGCTGCTGCATCATGGGCAGGATCTGGCCGTAGGCGCGGCGATTGGCGAGCTTGGCGCGGGACAGGAATAACCAGCGCTCCACCACCAGCACAATGCCGATGACCAGCACCAGGGCGATGGGATACATGAAGGGGCCGCCGGTCTGGAAGAAACGCAGCAGTGTGTTAAAAAATTCCATGGTCAAATCTCCGGGACGTAAAGATTTTTTGTTGTTAAAAAATAATAAAACCGGCTGCCAGGCACCCGGCCTTGAAATCGTTATGAGGTGGTTTCGCTAGATGGCTGTCGTTGCTGTCGAGCGCCTTGCTTCTTTCTATTCTTCGGACTCTGTCTGCTGCAGCAACCCCATTTCCCGTTTCAACTCGGAATATTCCTGGTGTTGGAATGTGTGGCTGATCGCGTCGGGAATGGTGCTTTCAATTTTTTCCAGGCTGTTGGCCTGCTTCCAGGGGATGATGTACAACACCTTGGGCTGTTCCTGGCTACCGATGATGGTGGATTCCAGGGTGATCACCTCCCCCTCCTGAGCGCCAGCCGTCATGCTCGCAAGAAACAGCAGAATTGACAGTCTTCTCACCGGTTACAGCCTCCGTTCCAGATCCACGATCCAACCCGCCAGCACTCGATCTTCCTCTTGTTCCAGGGCCTTGGCCTCCCGGTAGTGATGCAAAGCCTGTTCCGGTTGGTGCAGGTACAGATCGTACAGGATCCCGAGATTGCGGTGGGCCAGTGCGAAATCCGGCCAGCGGGATAGTGCGCTGGTGTAAGCCTCACGCGCTTCGTCAAAGCGGCCCTG
>NZ_LZDE01000276.1 GCF_002009015.1 Microbulbifer mangrovi
CCGCATAGGCCCACCGGCACCACTACCGCCACCAACACCAAAACAAGCCAAGGCTCGCCAGCACCCCGCCATGCCGCTAAACTGCACAGCTTGAACCATAGAAGGTAGTGTCGTGAAGCCAGCGGAAGTCACGCAGCGGATCAGCGAACAGCTGAGCGCCATGCGGAAATCGGAGCGCAAGGTCGCCGAATACATCCTCGCCAATCCCGGCGAAATCATTCATATGCGGATAGTGGATCTCGCCACCGAAGCCCAGGTGAGTGAACCCACCGTGGTGCGCTTCTGCCGTGCCGTCGGCTGCTCCGGCTTTCAGGAATTCAAGCTCAACCTCGCGCAGCAGCTGGCCTCCAGCCCCAGTTTCGGCCAGATCGCTGTCACCGAAACCGACACCATCGCCGAATACAAGCGCAAGGTTTTCGACTCCACCGTGGACACCCTGCTCAACGTGCGCGACAAGATCGATGGCCGCGCCCTCGAAGCCGCCGTCGCCGCCATCGCCGCAGCCAAGCGGGTCGAATTCTTCGGTTTCGGCGCCTCCGGTGCCGTCGCCGCGGACGCCCAACACAAATTCTTCCGCCTGCAGATGGCCACCGCAGCCCATTCCGACCACCATATGCAGAGCATGTCCGCCATGAGCATGAAGCCCGGCGACGTGGTGGTCGCCATCTCCCAGAGTGGCCGCACGAGTTCCCTGTTGCGCTCCATGGATATGGCCAAACAGCAGGGTGCCACCGTTATCGGCCTCGGTCCCAGCGGCTCCCCCATGACCCGCCAGGCCAGCATTCCCCTGGAAGTGGACGTAGAGGAAGATATCGAGCTCTACACCCCGCTTTCCTCCCGTATCGCCCATCTGGTGGTAATCGATGTACTCGCCATCGGCGTAGCCCAGCGCAAGGGCCCGCAGCTGCAGGAACACCTGCTCAAGCTGAAGAAGGGCCTGTATAACCTGCGCGAGGAAAAGCACTGATCGGGACGCGAAATGCAGGGAAGCAGCAGCGAAGTAACAGAAATCGAGCGGGATGATTCCGATCTCGGCCTCGGCGAAAAACGCCTGATACTGATTGCCGCCCTGTTGCAGGGACTGGTGCTGTACGCGCTGAAATCTTCGGCCGCGGTCGAAGCCTGGTCACCGGTTTGGCAATTCCTGTGTTACACCGTCACCCTCGCCATCCCACCGCTGGTCATCATCAGCATCGCCCCGCGCCTAGCCCACAGCTACTGGTGGATTATCGGTGGATACGCACTCCTGCTGGCACTGCTCGGTGTATACCAGGGCTACCAGTGCACCCCCGCAGACCAGATCCGCTGCGACTGGCCGGTGGAATTCTCCATCACCATGGCAATCGCCACGTTTATCCTCGCGTTTCTGCTGCGCGCCAGCGCCACCGGTGTGCAGCACCTGAAAAAGCCCGAGTACAGCGGCCTTTTCCACTACTCCTGGGACAACGCACTGACCGCAGGGCTGACACTGGTCTTCGCCGGAATCTTCTGGCTGATCCTGCAGCTGTGGCAGGCGCTGTTCAAACTGGTGGGCGTAGACTTCTTCCACGACCTGTTCCGCGAAGAGTGGTTTATCTTTCCGGTCACCTGGCTGGTGGCGGGCTGTGGCGCCATCTTGTTCCGCTCCCAACAAAGCTTCGTACTCACCCTGAAGCGCCTGCTGCGCACCATGCTGGTGGCCCTGCTGCCGCTGCTGGCGGTACTCACCATCGTTTTTCTCGCCACACTGCCATTTACCGGCCTGCAACCTATCTGGGATACCGGCCACGGCAGTGCCCTGTTGCTGTGGCTGGTGGCGCTGCTGCTGTTCTTTACCAATGGGGTGATCCAGGATGAGTTTCCGTTTTCCCGCTATCCCAAGTGGATCAACCGGGTATTGCTTCTCGCCCTCGCGATAGCGCCGTTTTACGCGGCGTTCGGGCTCTACGGCGTATATCTGCGGGTTGCCCAGTACGGCTGGACCCCGGAGCGTTTGTGGGGATTTGTAGTGGCGCTGACCCTGGCACTGCTGTCGCTCAGTTACAGTATTTCGATCCTGCGCCACGGCGCCCACTGGGCCGACTGGTTGCGGAAAATCAACACCGGTCTGGCGCTGTGGGTGCTGGCGGTGTGTGTTATCACCCAGTCGCCTCTGCTGAACTTCTCGCATATCAGTGCCGACAGCCAGGTGGAAAGACTGCGCGACGAACGGGTGGCACTGGCGGATTTCGACTTCTTTTTCCTGCGCCAGAAACTGGGACGGGCGGGGCTCGATGCCCTGGAAGAGCTCAGGGAAATGCCACAGATCCGGCAGAATACAGAGGTAGCCGAGCATCTGGATGCGCTGCTGGCGCCGGGACGCGCGGACTGGGAGCTGCGCGAAAACCCGCTGCAGGCGACGGCGCGCGCGCAGCGCTTGCGCGAAATCCCGATTTTCCCCAATGGCGCTGAACTGCCCCCGCACAGCGCCGCGCTGCGGGTTGAAGGCAAGGACTGCGAGCGGCAAGACCGCGCCTGCCTGTGGCTGGCCCAGGACCTGGATGGTGACGGTCAACTTGAGTACCTGCTGTTCGTCCACAGTGAACGCGGCCGCGAGGACCAGCATTGGCTGCGGGTGGTCGCGTACACCGCCAGTGACGATGGCTGGCAGGTGATTGCCACTAACAGTCGCCAGACCGACGAACCCTTCGACGCGTTGAAACAGCGGCTTGCCGGCGGCCAGTTCAGCCTGCGCCCGCCGCACTGGCAGGGCCTGTACCTCAACGGCGAGCTGCTGTTCGATCCCACCCAGTAGGCAACTGGCTGTTATTTCCTCCAACGTCATGGAAACCACCGACCTCGCCCGTTAACATGCCGGCGCGCAGACCTGGCCAGCTATGCTTGACCAGCCCTTCGCCGACCTTTCCGCAAGCTTTTGCGCTGCCGTATCCGAATTACCCTTATATACGAGTAAATATGCCGCCGAATTTCTTCGATGCCGATGGCCAACCGCCGCGCTGGCTCGCCCCCTGTCTCGCCGCTCTGGTGGCGCTGACACCGTTTGCCATCGACACCTACCTGCCCGCGATTCCGGCCATGGCCCAGGCCCTGGGCGTGGAAGTGGCGCGGGTACAACACTCGGTCTCCAGCTACCTGCTCGGTTTTGCGGTGGGCCAGATCTTTGGCGGCCCGCTGTCTGATCGCTGGGGACGGATCCTGGTGGGCACCATCGGCCTGTGTATCTTTATCGTCAGTACCACCTTGATCCTGCTGGCCAACACCGTCGAACTGCTGGTGATACTGCGCTTTTTCCAGGCGGTAGGTGGCGGCTTTGCCACGGTAATCTGTGGCGCCATCGTGCGCGACCTGTACCACGGCCGCGAAGCGGCGCGGATCATGTCGATGATTGCCACCATGATGCTGATCGCCCCCATGGTGGCGCCGGTGATCGGCTCCACCCTGCTCACCTTCGGCGACTGGCACGCAATCTTTATCTTCCTGCTGGTCTACGGCCTGCTGATGATGGTACTGGTGCGGGGCGTACTGCCGGAGACGGTATCCCGCTTCCGCCGCGCGAAGCGCCAGCGCCAGTCCCGGCGCAGTATGCTCAAGGGCTACGCGCAGATATTCCGTTGCCCGCGGGCACTGGGGTTCCTGTTCGGGCAGGCGTTTGTGAGCGGTTGCATGTTTATCTACATCACCACCGCGCCATTCGTGTTTATGGAGCATTTTGGCGTCAGTTCGCAGAACTTCCCCATACTGTTTGGCAGCTGTGTGCTTGGGCTGGTGCTGCTGGTGCAGCTGAATATCCGCCTGCTGAAGGTGTTCGAGCCGCGTCAGATCCTGCTGGTGGGGATAAGCCTGCAGACGATTTCCTGCGTGCTCCTGCTGGTGAGCACATTGTATTTCGGCGATGAGCAACCGCTGTTGGCGTGGATGATCCCGCTGGTGATGGCGATGGCCTCCATCGGCATCATCACCCCCAACTCCGCCGCCTGCTACCTGGAATTCTTCCCCAATATCAGCGGCACCGCGAACGCGCTGTACGGCGCTTCCCTGTTTATTTTTGGCGGGGTGCTTGGCGGTGCAGTGAATGCGGTACATACCGGTACCCTGGTGCCGATTGCCGCGGGCATGTTGATCTGCGCGATGGCCGCGCTGTGCCTAGCACTGCTGGTGGCCAAAGCACGGCGACCGATTGGTATCGAAGAGCGGGTAAAGTAACGGCTAGTTGCTGGCATCGCGGGCTACTTGGTATCAGGCCAGGCCTTCCGCCTTCAGAGCCTGCTGTACCCCGGGGCGCTGGGCCATGCGCTCGGCAAAGGCCTTGAGATGTGGCCAGTTGTCGGTGTCCACGCCGACCTTGTCGCACCAGTTGTACACCGTAAACAGGTAGGCGTCGGCGATACAGAAGCGATCCCCCAGCAGATAGTCGCCATCGAGGCGGTCTTCAACAAACTGGAACGCCTTGTCGAGCCTCTGCTTGGCCGCGGCCTTCTCGTCATCACTGCCGTCCCAGAACAGGGGCACAAAGGATTTGTGGACTTCGGTGGAGATGTAGTTCAGCCATTCCAGCACCCGGTAGTGGTCCAGGGAGCCGTATTCCGGAGCCAGATTTTTCTCCGGCTTCTGTTCCGCCAGGAACTGCACAATGGCCGGACCCTCGGTGAGCACCTCGCCACCTTCCAGCTGCAGCGCGGGCACATACCCTTTCGGATTGACCTGCATGTAGTCACCACCGGTTTCGGTTTCCTTGGTTTGCAGGTTGACCTTGCACAACTCCAGGTCGATACCCGCCTCGCAGGCGACAATATGTGGGGAGAGGGAACAGGCGCCGGGAGCGTAGAACAGTTTCATCGGGATCTCCGGGATTGGAAGGTTGCCTCGAGTATAGCCGCGAGCCCCCCGAACCAGAGGGCAACCGTCATCCCCCGGCGATCAGCGCAGAAACCGCGAGGAGTAAAGCGAACGCAACTTGTACAGGAGACCCTGCTTCTTGCGCAGGTACTTGTTACCGCTTTTCACGGTGCGCAATGCACCGAGGATTTTATCCCGATCACCCTGCACACCGGCGGCATCCATGAACTTGAAGAAATCCTCTTCCAGAGACTCCATGCGCACGGTCACCCAGTTCTGGCGGCGGCTTAAAAAGAAAGTGACATTGTCGTGTACCGTGTCCACAAGCAGTCGACAGGTATCCAGAGCACTCTCCATATCCGGTTTCTTGCGGCACATCAAAATACCGTGATAGAAGTGCCGCGCCACGCAGATCGCTCCCTGCCAACGGTCGCGATAGCTGCGCGCTATTTTCTCGTGATCGCGGGTCAGGTGGACGTAGAAGGTGTTCTCATCGTCATACATTTGATCCAGAGTGCCCAGAAACCACACCAGCCGGTTATCTGACTCAATATGGTTGTCCGGATACTCCAGGCGCCCCTTGATCATGCCCGCATGAATCTCATGGCCGGACGTCATGCCCTCGATGTGAGTACAGGCCTCGGCGAAGGTCGTTGACCCGGAACGCCCCGTGGTTAATACAAAAATCCGCATATTGATCTCTTACAGCAATGGAGTTCCCCGACGGCCCAATCCTAGTCTCGAAAAAGACCTTCGGATGTGAGCACTCACTCTCGGGCAAAAAAATCTGCAAGATAATACGCTGACCGCACCACGCTTATCTACCGACGCGGTCGCGCTTGATGGCTTCGCACCGGTGACGGGAGCGGGCCGGAACAGGCTATTGCCTGATCAGTCAGCGCGGCCGTGGGGCGCCGAGCAATCCAGTTCTGGTCCCACCGGAACGATCCCCGTGGGATTGATGTTGCGGTGGCTGGCGTAGTAGTGGGTTTTGATATGGTGGAAATCCACCGTGTCGGCCACCTCCGGCCACTGGTACAGCTCGCGCACATAACCCCACAGGTTGGGGTAATCCGCCAGCCGCTGCTTGTTGCACTTGAAGTGGCCGTGATACACCGCGTCAAACCGGATGAGCGTGGTAAACAGTCGCCAGTCCGCCTCGGTGATCCGCGCGCCGGTCAGGTAGCGATTGTCCGCAAGTCGCTGCTCCAGCTTCTCCAGCACCGCGAACAGCTGGTGATATGCGGCCTCATAGGCCTCCTTGCTGGTAGCAAAGCCCGCACGGTACACGCCGTTGTTGACGTTTTGATATACCAGGTCGTTGGTAGCATCGATATCGCCGCGCAGGTCCTCCGGGTAAAAGTCCTGGCTATCCCCGGTCAGCTGGTTGAAGGCGGTGTTAAACATGCGGATGATTTCTGCCGACTCATTGCTGACGATCCGCTCCTGAACCTTGTCCCACAGCACCGGCACAGTCACCCGACCGGAGTAATCGCCGCGATTGCGGGTGTAGATCTGGTGCAGGAACTCGCTACCGTACAACGCGTCGCCGGTGCTCCCCTCATCCTGGTTGAAGGTCCAGCCGTTTTCCATCATGTGGGGACTGACCACCGACACGCTGATGGTGTCCTGCAACTGTTTCAGTTGGCGGAAAATCAGCGTGCGATGCGCCCAGGGACAGGCAAGGGACACGTACAGGTGGTATCGTCCCTTCTCAGCGGCGAAGCCGCCCTCGCCACTGGGCCCGGCGCTGCCATCAGCGGTAATCCAGTTGCGCAACTGCGCCGCCTCACGCTCGAAGGCACCGCCATGCTTTTCGGTGTCGTACCATTGGTCTTTCCACTCGCCGTTGACCAGCAGTCCCATTCACTTGCTCCTGTCAGCTGCTTTTGCCCCGCGCCATGGCGTGGTCAAAACTGAATTTACCCGCACCGGCACAGGCAAGTATCAGAAAGCCGCCTGCGATGGTGATGTTTTTCATAAACATGATCTGCTGCATCTGATCACCGGGGACATTGTGAAACATCCACGCACTGATCACACAGAAAGCGGCAAATGCCAGCGCAACCCAGCGGGTAAAGAACCCGAACAGGATTGCCAGGCCACCGCCCAGTTCAAGCAGTATCACCAGTGGCAACAGAAACCCGGGCACACCGGCCGAGGCCATGTATTCCTGGGTACCGGCATAGGCACCGATCTTGCTGTAGCCGGCGACGATAAACATTACCGACATCAGAATCCGCGCCACCAGTTTGGTGAAGTCACACAAAATACCGTTACTCATACTCGAGCCCTCTGAGGACATACCGAGTGATAAGTGTATGAAGTGACAACGCTGTTCAGTGTAATTCGGGTTTTCGAAACAAAAATCGCAGAATTTCGACGGGAAATGTCGATTTTTTAGGAAAGAAGCGCCCCTGTGGCGTAAAGCGAGCGCTTGTCTGGATGGAAAGCGGCGTTAGTGAAGCCCTGCCAGGATCTGGTCCATTACCCGGGACGCCTTGCCGCCCTCGTCATCCGCAACCGGATGACGGCCTGCGCCGGTCAGGTGTTTGACCATGTTTTCGATATGGAAGTACTGGATGTTTTCAGGGTGCGCGATATCCACGGTTTCAGCTTCTTCATCCCCCGCGAGGACCAGCGGCTTGTCGGCAAATACGGAAAAGCGGATGCTTCCGCGACTGCCGTAAATCACAACCTCGTCGCCATAATCACTGGCGCCGAAATTCCAGAAGCCCGCGCCAGTGGCACCACTCTCGAAAACCCAGCAGGCGGAAACCGCATCTTCGGCGTCGTACAGATTCTGCTGATTGACGGCGATACCTTTGGCCTCGCGGATGTCGCCAGCCAGATGGATAAACAGGTCCAGTCCGTGGCAGGCCAGATCGACAAAGTGACCCCCACCCGAGATCGCCGGGTCGGTGCGCCAATCGTATTCCGCTGACAGGTCGGCGGGAGAGGGGGAGCGGGCATAACTCCAGTTTATGTGTCGAATGGCGCCGATCTTCCCACTATCGATCCACTCTTTTACCTGGTTGAAGCGGGGCAGGGAGCGGCGGTAATAGGCCACAAACAACTGCGCCTCCTTGCCCTCGAATGCCGCGGCTATCTCCTCACACTCGGCAAAGTTGAGCGCCATGGGCTTTTCCAGGCAGCAGTGTTTGTTAGCGCTCGCTATCTTGAGCGCGTACTCCCGGTGGCTGCCCGGTGGTGTGGCCACATACACCGCGTCGATTTCGGGGTCGTGAATCAGCTCGTCGGCGCTTTCATACACTCTGGGGACACCGTGGCGCTCGGCGTAGTCCAGCAGCTTTTCCCGGTCCCGGCGCATCACCGCCAGCAACCGGGATCCGGCCACCTTGTTGAAGGCGGGGCCACTTTTCACTTCGGTGACATCGCCGCAGCCGATGATTCCCCAATTGATTTCGGTATCCAGCGGATTCATTGCGTACATCCTGATTTGAAGTTCTTATCAGTCGAGCCGGCGCAAAACGCCAGCCACGATCAGTCCAGCGGGGGCAATCCCTCGCGCAAGGCCCGCAACAGCAGGCAGGCCGCCGGTCCGGCGCGGTCCTGGTCGGCATACACCAGGTATACGCTCACATCCCGCTCCCAGGGCTCCTCGGTGCGCAGGGGCAACAGGCGATCCGCGGACAGGGAATCGCGGATACGGGTCTGCGGCAACCAGGCAAAGCCGAGGCCGCGCTCGATCAATTCGATGGAAGTGTGCACATTGGTGACGGTAATCCGCTGGTCCGATCCCAGCCAGCCGGCATCCTGGCGGTTCTTCAGCGCCGAATCGCGCATCACGATCTGGCGACTCGCCTTCAGGTCCTCCCGGTTTACCGGACGTCCCAGCTGGTGCAGGGGGTGGTCCGGGTGGGCGACCGGCACGAACTTGACCCGGGAAATGGGCTCGCCGACAAACCCCTGAGGTACCCGCGCGGTGATAATGAAGTCCACTTCCTGCTGCAGCAGCAGCTCCTCAGCACCAGACAGCACCGTCTCGCGGAGTTCCAGGCGGGTATGCGGATACTCGGCGGTAAAACGCTCCACCGCATTGAGCAGCGCCTCGTAATCAAACAGTACATCCACCGCCAGGCGCAGCTGCGCTTCGGTGCCGGCGGCGAGACTCGCGGCCACGGATTCCAGCGCCTCCGCCTCGTCCAACAGGCCGCCAGCGCGGTTCAGCATGACACGCCCGGCATCGGTGAGCTCCGCCTTGCGTCCGCGCACTTCCAGCAGCGCAACGCCGAGGCTCTCCTGTAATTTGTGCACCGCGTGATTGATGGAGGATTGGCTCTTGTGCACTGCCTCCGCGGCCTGGGAAAAGCCACCGTGCTCTACCACCGCCTGAAACATGCGCCACTGCTCGAGGGTTACCTTGGCCATGGACTGTCCTTTGTCTGATTCCGTTGCGCGAACTGTTTTAAATAAAGATCTGTCGAGCTGTTCGAATATTAGCTGCGATTATTTGCCATTTTCTGGCGATTTAATCGGCCTATACTGCCGCAAACAGAGGAGCATAACCATGCAGGAATTCACACACGACAAAGCAACCAGTGCCAGTGTGCGCCCGGCAGTCCGCGTAGTGGCGGGGCATCCCTCGGCGGACGGTGCCGGCGTGAAGATCCATCGCGTCGCTGGCTTCCAGTCCCAGGACTTCAGTCCGTTCCTGATGATCGATGAAATCCGCTCGGAAAATCCCGACGACTATATCGCCGGCTTCCCTCCACACCCGCACCGCGGTATCGAGACCCTCACCTATATGTTGAGCGGCGAGTTCGAACATCAGGATCACCTGGGGAACCGGGGCGCCATTGCCCAGGGCGGCGCCCAGTGGATGCGCGCCGGTCGCGGCATCATCCATTCGGAAATGCCCTCACAGTCCAAAGACGGGATGCACGGCTTCCAGCTGTGGATCAACATGGCGGCAAAGGACAAGATGAACAAACCGGGCTGGCGGGATATCCAGCCGGAGCAGGTGCGCGAACTGCCCCTGGATGAGCGCGGCTCCCTGGCGCGCCTGATCGCCGGCCAGTGGCAGGTGAATGGCGAACCCGAGTGCGGCCCGCTGCAGGAGACTGCCGCCCAGGCGGCAGTGGCGGATGTGCGCCTCGCGGCGGGGGCCGACGTTTCTCTATCGCTGCCCGCGGAACACTCGGTGCTGGTGTATATCTACCGCGGCGCACTGGCTACCGAGCGCGGCGCTGTACAGCGCGGCAATCTGGTGTTGTTTGGTGCGGGTGAATCGCTACAATTGCGCGCGCCGGAGGATACCGCGGGCGAGGGCGCAGGCCTGCTGGTGCTGCACGGGCAACCGCTCAATGAGCCGGTAGTCCACTACGGACCGTTCGTGATGAATACCCGCGAACAAATCGAACAGACCCTGCGCGACTACAATAACGGCACGCTTACGGAATGACCCCGGGCGCGCCGGCCGGGCACCCGGCGCGCCAACCTTCCAATCGAGGTACCCCCCTGGGCATGGACGTCTATTACATCTTCTGCTTTCTCGCTGCCGTGTCCGTGTTCCTCGGATTTCTCAATCAGTATGTGCTGCGCACCCAGACCACCATTGCGATTACCGCCGGCTCGCTGGCGCTGTCGCTGATCGTCACCGGTCTCGGCAAGCTGGAAGTGGTGGAGTTGCGCGACTGGGTATCGCAACTGCTGCCGCTGATGAACCTGGAAGACCTGCTGCTCAAGGGCATGCTGGGGTTCCTGCTGTTTGCCGGCAGCCTGCATATCGACCTGCTGATGCTGCGCAACCAGAAGGTGGAAATCACCGTTCTCGCCATTTTCGGCACCCTGATCTCGACATTTGTCGTGGGTTACCTGCTTTACTGGCTGTTCGGTGCGATCGGCATGCCGGTGGACCTGGTCTACTGCCTGCTGTTCGGCGCACTCATCTCTCCCACGGACCCCATTGCGGTGCTCGCCATCATCAAGAGCATGAAGGCTCCGGAGCAGATATCGATCCAGGTGGAAGGGGAGTCGCTGTTCAACGACGGCTTTGGCATGGTGGTTTTTGCCGTGATCTATGCGCTGGCATTTGAAGGTACAGACCCGACCCTGCCGGCCATCAGCCACCTGTTTATGGTGGAAGCGCTGGGAGGCATCGCCCTCGGCCTGGCCATTGGCGGCCTGTTCCACTGGCTGATCTGCTCCACCAACGACCACAGCCTCGAGCTGTTGCTGACCCTGGTTATCCCCACCGCCGGTTTCGCCACCGCCAATATTCTCGGCGTATCGGGGGCACTGGCGATGGTGGTGGCCGGCATCATCATCGGCAACTTTACCCGCGAGCGCGGCTTTTCCCGCGTGAGTCAGCACGAGCTGGATAACTTCTGGACCATTACCGAGGAATTCCTCAACGGTATACTGTTCCTGCTGGTGGGACTGTTCCTGATTACCATCGACTTCCGGCCCATCGACTACGCGCTGATTGTCGCCGCCATTGTCATCGTCCTGGTGGGGCGTATCGCTGCGGTCAGTGTGCCGTTCATGTTCCTCAAACGGCGTCGCAAGTACCACCCGTACACCGGGCGTATCCTGGTCTGGGGTGGGCTGCGGGGCGGCCTCGCCCTGGCCCTGGCCATGTCGATTCCCGCCGGTTATATCGTCGGCGGCAATCACGACCTGCGCCACCTGTGGGTGGTAATGACTTACGGCGTGGTAGTCTTCTCCATTGTGGTCCAGGGCTCGACCATCGCGCCGCTGATTCACCGCAGCCGCGCCGCCAGCTGCCCCGAGGTCGGCGGCCCCAGCCCGCAACCAGACTGAGATTGCCGGACTCGCGGCATACCCTCTAACTCCAACAAGAACAGGCCATGCCGCACGACAACTATCTCCTTCAGACCGTCATCTTTCTCGCTGCCGCCGTCTTTTCGGTGCCCCTCGCCAAACGCCTCGGCTTCGGCTCGGTGCTGGGCTACCTGGTTGCGGGGGTATTGATCGGCCCCCACGCATTCGGTCTGGTGGGCGACACCAGTGATGAACTGCACTTTGCAGAATTTGGCGTGGCGCTGATGCTGTTCCTGATCGGCCTGGAATTACAGCCGCGCAAACTGTGGGCCCTGCGCGGTTCCATCTTCGGTACCGGCGGTGCACAGGTTCTGCTCACCGCTTCGGCAATCGCGCTGATCGCGGTCTACCTGTTCGGCCAGAGCACCAATGCGGCCATTGCCATCGGCCTTATCCTCGCCCTGTCCTCCACGGCTATCGTGCTGCAATCCCTGTCGGAAAAGGACCTGCTCAAGACCGAGGGTGGGCGCAACGCCTTCAGCGTGCTGCTTTTCCAGGATATCGCTGTTATCCCGATTCTCGCCCTGCTGCCGCTGCTGGCAACGGTGGAAATTTCCCAGGATCCCGATGACCTGCACGGCTGGGCTTACGCCCTGGCGGTACTCGGCGCGATCGCCGCACTGGTACTGGCGGGACGCTACCTGCTGACACCCTTGTTGCGCCTGGTGGTGGGCACCCGCACGCGCGAGCTGTTTACCGCCTGCTCGCTGCTGATCGTACTGAGCGCTGCGGCCATCATGAGCTGGCTGGAACTGTCACCGGCACTGGGCACCTTTATCGCCGGCGTGGTACTGGCCGACAGCGAGTTTCGCCACGAGCTGGAGGCGGATATCCAGCCGTTCAAGGGACTGCTACTCGGGCTTTTCTTTCTCGCGGTGGGTGCCAATCTGGACCTGGCGCTGGTACTGCAGAAACCGCTGTTGCTGCTCGGGCTGCTGATCCTGCTGGTGGCGGTTAAGTTCGCTATCCTGTTCGCGCTGGCCCGGGTCCGTGGCATGGCCAAAGGGGAGGACTGGCTGTTTGCCCTGTCCCTCGCCCAGGCGGGGGAATTTGGTTTCGTGCTGCTGGCCTATGCCAGCCAGAACAAGGTGTTGCCGGATGATGTAAGCAGTGTGCTGATCGCACTGATCGCGCTGTCCATGGCGGTCACGCCGCTGCTGCTTCTCGCCTATGAACAGCTAATCCAGCCGCGCTTCTTTGCCGGGCCACGCCAGCCAGATGTACCCGATTCACATCCCCACGACGACGGTTCACCGGTGATCATCATCGGCTACGGCCGCTACGGGCAGATTGCCGGACGCCTGCTCAATGCCAGTGGATTCGATACCACCCTGCTGGAGCACAACGCGGAGCAACTGGAGCTGGTGCGCCGCTACGGCATCAAGGCCTACTACGGCGATGCCTCCCGCGAGGACCTGTTACATGCGGCCGGCGCTGAGAATGCCAAAATCGTGATCCTTACCCTGAGCGACCAGGCCGCATCCCTGGAGATCGTCAGCCGGATCCAGAAGCACTTCCCGCACCTGACCATTCTCGCCCGGGCACGCAACCGCATGCACCAGTACGCGCTGATGGAGGCGGGAGTACAGTACATCTACCGGGAAACCGTGGACAGTGCGCTGGAAATCGGCGCCGGTGCACTGGAACTGCTGGGGCTCTCCAGGCACCAGGCCCAGCGCTCCGCGCGCAAATTCAAACAACATGACCAGCGCATGCTGGAATCCCTGTTTCCCTACTGGCGCAACGAGTCCCAGCACATCGCCCAGACCAGAATCTACCGCGAACAGCTGCTGCAGGCACTGCAGGAAGATCGCCGGGATCCGGATCTGCATCTAGATCATCACTGGGGGGACAGGAACAAGGAAGGGAAGCCGGAAAAAGAAGTGAAAGCCAGACCGGGGCTGTAGCCCCGGCCCGGTTACGGGCGATCAGTGCAAGGTTCGGCCGGCCTGGCGAACCAGCTCGGATACCGCGTGATGCGCCTGGATAAATACCTGGCGAATGAAGCGCATGGTCATTTCCGCACCCTCGCGCACGACAATGCCCAGCATCTGCGCCATACGCTTGATCAGGCGCGTTACCCAGATTGATACATCCTTGGCCAATTCCAGGCCCTTGCTCATCAGCATCGCGAGGCGATCCAGCAGTGTGAATGTGGTGCTACCCGCAATAACCACAGAGATACCCAACAGGTTGGTCAGCTTCTTCACCACCCACAGAATGGCCGCGCTCAACAGTCGCGCGGAATTGAGGGTAAAGGATACGATGCTGTTGGATTTCAACCAGGCTTCGACACTGGAATCAAGGAAATCCTGAGGGCGGCGTGAGCGCAGTGTTGACCATTCCAGGGATTGACTGCCATCTCCTTTACTGGATTTTATGTACCGCTTCATGCTGTGGAATTCCCACGGTTTCAGGTGCAATCCGGAGGGCAAAAGGAAATCTCCCTCGCCACCATCGGGAATATGGAAAAACGGCCAGGTAGGAACCATCGGTACCGGATCTGTCTTGTGATACACCCGGTAAATATTGCCGGCGCCTATACTCCTTTGCGCCTTGGAAGCGTAATGCTCCAGACCGACACGGGGAGAACCGAAAGTATACAGTTTGACTTCTTTACCGGAGGTGGACTTCAGCCAGTCTGCGGTAAGTGTCGCCAAGGCTCCACCAAGACTGTGCCCCACACAGTGAATTGTATGGATATTTGAAGACAGGGTTGGCAGTTTTCCCGCATAGGAATCAAACACATCAAGAAAACCCTGATGTACCTTGCCCCCGGTTCTTGCGTTTTTAATTCCCGCATTCAGATCCGTCAGGGCATCCATCAGTCCGGCGGTACCTTTTACCGCAAACACAGCCTGCCCATCGAAGGAGGTTTTTTTCTTACCCTCAATCATCACGGCCATCATATGCGGATACTTCAATAGTATGCCGCCAGTTTTCCCTTTTATACCAGTATCAGAGAGGCCGGAATCTTTTCCCAGCTCAAAGCGATCTTTATATTTCTCGTAGAAAATCTCACGCGTAAATTCATCTTCGACCTGGTAAATATCGTCTGCCAGTTCTGCGGCATTCAATGGATCCAAAGCGGTCATGCGACATTCCCTTGTATTTATATAATTTCACAACTTGTTAAAAAATCAGACTCATAATCCGAAACGAGTCGTCGCTCATCGGTAAGTTCACATTTGAGATGGATATCGCTTCCATCCAGTTCGGAGTTTTTTTCCGGGCTACGCTTGCTGTTTACCCAGATTTTATATTCCTCATCCATATAGGTGACAACGATCGCCTGGGATACCACGAATTCAGATGGAAGCAGTTGCATAACGGATCTCTCCATTATTTCCGGGAGCTCAACCCGACCTTCTTCATCTGTTTTGAATTCGTCAACTTTTTCTTTTTGCCACTTAACCCGTCGCCATACTTTGGCAGCGGGAGCCGGCTCCCCTTTATAGGTAATTTCCAGCTGCATCTGGGAAAAAGTGCAAGCCTTACCGAGATCTAGAATCGACATACCAAATCCAAAATTTGAAAACGTTATCAACAAAAAGAAGGATAAATTTCTTACCATGTCACTGGTCTTTTATCTATTTGATTAAACTCAAGCCGGCCCCATCAAAATCCAAGATAAAAATCGGCTAAAACTGCACAAGTTAAGCAATCTATTAGTCCAGAGCTAACAGAGTCTAATATCTGCACAGGGAAACTTTAACGGACTTGATAGGAGTTAAAAACCGCTAATTCAATACAGTATTGGTACTGCCGTATCACTTTTACGGAGTTGCGGGGCCTGCAAAAATAGTTCCAGAGTCAAATATCATTATTTTTTTCCGCTACATACCTGAAAAATCGCTGTGGGCCTTATGTGACCGGGTGTTCTATGTGTTTTCAGCAGGTGTGGCGAACTGTCGGCGAAGGTATTCCAGTAGTTTTTTCAGCTGCATTTCATCCAGCTCTCTGGCAAACCCCGGCATCATTATTTCGTCATCGCCGATATTGCGGCGTACGCCCTGCAGGATCGTCTGCCGCAAGTTGTGCTCGCTTTCGGCACCGACGGTAGAGTTGTTGATCAGGGAAGGGTAGTAGCCATCCTTGCTGCCACTGCCATCCACACCGTGGCAGGTAGCGCACAGGCCCAGATACAGACGGGCACCATCAGATTTCAGGTTGGCCGCCCGATCCACCGCCAACGGACTGCCGCGTTTGATGATCACATCAGTGGCCGGTGTGCCCAGCGATTGGCGCGCGACACGGGCCTTCCCCCGCACCGCCGGAACTGTGCGCAGGTATGTGACCATCGCGGCTATATCGCTGTCGCTGAGCTGTGAAAGGCTGTTTTCAATCGCCTCAGCCATGGGGCCTGCAGCCTGGGCGAGACGATTGACGTGGCCGATTTTCAGGTACTGCGTCAACTGTTCATCGCTCCATTCGCCGATGCCGCTCACCGGGTCGGAAGTTATGTTATAAGCCTGCCAGCCGTCGAGCACCGGACCACCGGCGAGGAACCTTCTGTCGGTTTCGTCGTAGGCTTTTTCCTGGAAGGCGATTCCGCGCGGGGTATGACATGCGCCGCAATGGGCCAGTCCCTGCACCAGGTAGGCACCGCGATTCCAGGCATCACTCTGCGAAGGGTCCGGGGTAAAGGGATCATTGGGAGCAAACAGGAAATTCCAGATTTTCAGCGGCCAGCGTGCCTGTAACGCCTTGCGGATTTTGTTGGGCGGCGGGGCCTCATGCACCGGCGAGACACCGAAAAGAAAATAGGCATACAACGCTTTTATATCGTCGTCGGTAATCTTTGCGTAGGATTCGTAGGGCATTGCCGGGTACAGATTGCGCCCGTCCTTGCCGACACCGCGGCGCAGCGCACCTTCAAACTCCGCCAGCGTCCAGCCACCGATCCCCGTATTGATGTCGGGCGTGATATTGCTGGTATAGAGGGTGCCCAGTACCGGCATTTGCATTGCGCGCCCACCGGCAAAGGCATTTCCTCCCGGCGCTGTATGGCATGCTTTGCAATCGCCGGCGATGGCGAGATAGCGCCCTTTTTCAATCAGTTCGGGGCGATTCAGTTCCTGGTTAACTTCCACCGCGGCTGCGCGGTCCCACACTTCCTGCGCGATACTCTCGCCAATACCGCCAACGCCTATCAGCACCGCCAGTGCAGTGAGCACTCGTATCGGCGTCCATCGCTTACCACACAGCACGTCTATCCCTCCCGGACGAGCGTATCCGCCAGGCGCAGGGCGAGGGCGGCGATGGTGAGGGTGACATTGACCGTGCCCACCGTGGGCATCACCGAGCTGCCGGCGATAAACAGGTTGGGGTGGTCGAAGGTGCGGCAGTCCTTGTCCACCACCGAATCCTCCGCCTTCTCCCCCATGATGGTGGAGCCGGTAATGTGGTTGTTGGGGGCATAGTCATCGGAGAAGTTCACCTCGGTGCCGCCCATGACCTTGGCGATTTCCCCGTAGATTTCACGCGTGTGCACCGCGCTCTTCTTCACGTAATCGTCGATGCTGTAGGTGATCTCCGGCCGGGGAATGCCGCTGGCATCTTTTTCCGAGGTGCTGGGGCGGATGCGGTTCTGCGGTTGGGGCAGTATCTCGTGAAAGCTTGCGAACTCCACATAGCGCGCGGCGCGATCCCGCAGGCGCGCGGTGAGATCCGGCACATTGAGAGCGGTATCTTCCCGCAGGATTTCGCGGGCTACTTTTTCTACCGGGGAGATATTCGACAGATTGAGCTTTTTGCCGGCGTATTCCGCGCGAAAGTTGCCGTCGCGGAACCCTACTACCGAGGTCATTTCCTGCGGGCCGCGTCCTGCCCATAGTTTTTCGTCTGCAAAAAAACGCACCCCGGTGCCCGGATGATCCATCAGGTTGCGGCCCACCATATCGGAACTGTTGCCGACGCCAGTGGGATGCTTGCGCCCGTAGGACATCAGCATGAGCTTGGGGGTCTCGATGCCGTTGGCGGCGAGAATAAAGGTTTTGCCGGAGATTCGATGATCATTGCCCGCCGGGTCCTTGTACTCGGCAGCAACAATGCGATCGCCCTCGCTTACCAGGCGGTTTACCACCGCGCTGTGGATGAGCTCGGCGCCATTGGCTTCCGCCTTGTCCACATGGACGATGCCGTTGTACATGGCGCCTATCGGGCAGATGGGCATGCAGTTGTTGTTGCCACAGCAGATGGGGCGGCCATCGTACGGGCGACTGTTGCGCGCCGCCGGCTCGGTGACCACTTTCCAGTCGGGATTGTGCCGGTTCATGCGACTGGAAACGCGTTGTTCACTGTAGGAAACCGGCAAGGGTTGCATCGGGTAGGGCGCGGAACGCGGTGACCCCAGATCCTGGTCATTGGGGCCCCATACTCCCAGTTCCTGTTCCGCGCGGTAGTACCAGGGCTCCAGCTCATCGTAATCGATCGGCCAGTCGCGCCCCACGCCGTACAGGGTCTTGATCCTGAAATCGCTGGGCAGGTAGCGCCAGCAGCAGGCGGCCCAGTGCCAGGTGGTTCCGCCCACTGCGCGGATATACTGGGAGTTGAATTTGTGGGAACCCTTGAAGATCAGGTAATCGTTGGCCAGCTCCCCGTACTCCGGATGCGGCGCCCAGGCAGAAGAGGGGTAGGGTGCCATCCAATCCATCTTGTCCGGCTGGTTGCGGAAACGCTCCACGGTCTGCCAGCGACGCACCCGCGGGCCCGCCTCCAGGATCAGTACAGATTTACCCGCCTTGGCCAGTTCATTGGCCACCAGTGCTCCGGCCACGCCGGAACCTATCACCACGTATTCGGCTTCCTTGCCCGCCACGGGTTAAACCCTCCCGAATTTCAAGTCCGGTGCCTTCGCCCAGGAACCGGGCTCACCGACACAGTAGGAACGCACAGGAAAGGCATCCGAAGTCAGCCGGTACATCATGGCACGCTCGTAGGTAACCAGTTCCTTGCCCACGATTCCGAGAAACCACGCTGCGATAATCAGTCGCGCCAGGGGCGAGCGCTGTTCACCCTCACCGGGATCGCCGGGAAACAAATCCAGCTGCTGCGGAAAGCTTGGGTACTCGCGATTCAGCGCCGCCAATAGACGCGCCGCCACTCGTCGGTCCAGGAGGGTATCCACCGGCAGGGGTCGCAGCAACTTCTGGGATACCGCAAAAAACTTGCTCAGGCGGGTTTCCGCCTCCTTTACCTCTCCCGGCTGCGCGTTGAGCAGGGCCGCGGGACACGCCAGCATTCCACCGGCCAGCAGGAACTGGGTGCGAACAAACTGCCGCCGGTCGAGAGACGGGGGGTAGGGGGATTTGCGAAAAACCGGGCCAGACCCGGATACGGAGGAAACGCCAGAGCTCACACCATCCTCACTGCACGGAAATTTTTTGCTACAGGCAGTATAGGAAAGGCTCAGGAACAGAGACGGGTTGGGAAAAGGGACACAAATCGCGCTCATTCCCGCAACAGCATTTTATCCGGCGCCGATTCGTGTGCTCTTACCCACAAGTGGATTGTCGCGCCACGCTCACGGAGATTGCTGCTCCACAAATATCAGCGCATCGGTATTGAAGCCCAGCTCGCGCGCCCTTTTGACAAAATGCTGTTTCACAGCGTCATCCATCGTGGGCGTGCGCGACAGCAGCCACAGATAGGACCGGTCGGGACCCGAGATCATCGAATAGCGGTAATCGGCGCCCAGTTCGAAAATGATATAGGAACCGTAGAAGGGCCCGAAAAACGACACCTTCAGGTGGCCGACGTCTGGCTCACCGACAAAATAGGCCTTGCCTTCCGCCTGCTCCCACTCGCCCTTTGCCGCGGAGTAGCCGCGATTGACGACCCGGACGCCGCCATCTTCACGCAGGCTGTACTCTGCGGTCACCCTGCTCAAGCCACGCTCGAAGGAATGATCCAGGCGTGCAATCTCATACCACTTGCCCAGGTAGCGCTGCAATTCGAAATCGTCGATGGGCTCGACCCCCTGTGGCAGCCCGGTACACGCAGAGAGCGCGCCAACCCACAGGATCACCAGAGGTTTCAGGATTCGGTTGCGCAGGGTGTGGAACAACATCGGCAGGTCAACTCTTCCAGGGGTTACTACCAGTAAAGGTCGAGATATACAGCGCCTCAACCTTTTCCCGTGCCCAGGGGGTTTTACGCAGGAACTTCAGACTGGATTTCACAGATGGGTCATTTCTGAAGCAGTTGACCGGCACCCGCTCGGCCAGCCCGTCCCAACCGTAATGTTGCTCCAGTTTCACCACAATGGTTTCCAGCTTGATGCCGTGCAGCGGGTTGTTGGGTTGCTCATGGTGCATTGCGAATTTCATCCAAACAGACGATTCAATTTTTGACCCTTTCACCATACTGGATTTTATCTGGCCCATCCGTTTTTTGTTTCCTGCCACAACCGATGGACCAGATCACCCAATAAATATAACGAGACAAAATGAGAGGGAAACGCCCATGGAGATGATGGATCAAGCCGGGAACAAGTCGTTCCGCCCCCAGACCTTTGCCGTCAGCGCAATCGCCGCAGCCATCGTTGCGACACTACCGATGACCGTATCCGCACAGGATGGCCCGCAGTTGGAAGAAGTGGTGGTTACCGCCCAGCGCCGGGAGGAGAACCTGCAGGAAATCCCGGTGGCCGTCACTGCGGTTACCGGCGAGGACATGGCCGCAGCCCAAGTCGACAGTATTGTGAATGTACAGAGCCTGTCGTCCAGTGTGCGCTTTGCTGTGGTCAACAGCGCCGCCAACAGCGCCAACATCGTGATCCGCGGTATCGGTACCGTGGGCAACAGCCGCGCATTCGAAGGTGCGGTGGGAGTGTTTGTCGACGGCGTCTATCGCACCCGCGCCGGCCAGGCGATGCAGAACTGGCTCGACATGGAGAGCCTGGAAATCCTGCGCGGTCCCCAGGGCACCCTGTTCGGCAAGAACACTTCTGCCGGTGCGCTGATCCTGAACAGTGCAGTCCCCACCACCGATGCGTTCAGCCTCGATTACGAGGTGGGTGTGGGCAACTACGGCAACCAGCTGGTACGCGGTGCCGCCAATATGCCCCTGAGCGACAATGCAGCCATGCGCGTCGCGGCCATCTGGGGTAGCGAAGACGGCTACATCGAGGATCCCAACGGCGGCGAGTACAACGGTCGCGAACCCCGCGGCGCCAAGGTACAGTTTCTGTACGAGCCCTCAGACACCTTCTCCAGCCGGTTGATCGTCGACTGGTTCGATGAACAGAACAACTGCTGCTACGGCCAGGTAGACGCCATTGATGGCCCCACCCAGCCGCTGATCAATGCAATGGTCCTGGCCCAGGGTAAAGAGCTACCCTCGGAAAATCTGAAAGACTACCAGCAGGTACTGAGCAATCGCACCGACCAGGTCATCGAGGACAAGGGCGCGGTACTGCACATGGCGTGGGAGCTGGACGGTGGGCGCACCCTCAAGTCCGTATCCAGTATTCGCGACTGGCGTATTTCCCAGCAGGGTATGGACGCGGATTTCGTTGGCGCCAATATCCTGACCATCAACGAATCCCTCAGAACCAAGATGATCTCTCAGGAATTGACCCTGAATGGCAACCTGGACAGTGTCGGCCCCTTCTCCGGTGCCGACTACGTGGTGGGCCTCTACTACGCGGATGAGGACATCGACGCGCACCACGAACTGTGGTGGGGCGACCAGGCCCAGCTCTACTGGGATACCCTGTTCTTCCAGCTGTACGGCTACCCCGCCGGCAGCGTCGACGCCACAGAAGGGCAGTGGAGTGATGTGGATATGCCCGCGGACAGCGTTTCGCACGCGGCCTTTACCCACTGGAAC
>NZ_LZDE01000277.1 GCF_002009015.1 Microbulbifer mangrovi
TCTATCCAGCTGAGCTACGGGCGCAAGAAAACCCGGCATCTGGTCGGGGCAGAGGGATTCGAACCCCCGACATCCTGCTCCCAAAGCAGGCGCGCTACCAGACTGCGCTATGCCCCGATGTCCCTTCGCGGGGGTAGCCCCCGTTCGAGAGCGCGCATATTACTGCCGCCCCACGGGGGTGTCAACGCCGCTAAGCCATTCTTTTTTAAAGTAGTTTAGCCTTTCACCAACTTTTGAACTCTGAGAGTGACTGGATAGGGAAAATGTTCGCCGGTTGTGCGAAAATGCCGCCCCTAAATTAAGCTTCTAACTCCAACTCCCACGAGCCCCGGCGCACTCCCGCTGCGGTGCTCCCTGTTCAGGTTGAGAAATCACTATGTCTGCACTGGTTCTGGACGGCAAAGCCCTTGCCCAGAAAACCGAAGAAGAACTGTCTGCCCGTGTTGCCTCACTAAAAGAAAAGACCGGCGGCCAGACCCCTATCCTCGCCACCATTCTGGTAGGGGACGATCCCGCCTCAGCAACCTATGTAAAGATGAAAGGCAACGCCTGTCGTCGTATCGGCATGGACTCGCTTCAGGTCGAGCTGCCCTCCTCTACCACTACCGAGGAACTGCTGGCCAAGATCGAAGAGCTCAACGCCAACCCCAACGTACATGGCATCCTGTTGCAGCACCCTGTACCCGAGCAGATCGATGAGCGCGCCTGCTTCGACGCTATCGCCCTGGAGAAGGACGTGGACGGTGTCACCTGTCTCGGCTTTGGCCGCATGGCCATGGGCGAGGAAGCTTACGGCTGCGCCACACCCAAAGGCATCATGCGCCTGCTGGAAGCCTACAATATAGAGCTCGCCGGTAAACACGCCGTAGTGGTGGGCCGCAGCCCGATTCTCGGCAAACCCATGGCCGCGATGCTGCTGAATGCCAACGCAACCGTGACCATCTGCCACTCTCGCACCAAAGAACTGGATGAACACATCCGTCGCGCGGACATCGTGGTGGGCGCCGTCGGTCGTCCGGAATTTATCAAGGCAGAGTGGATCAAGGATGGCGCGGTTGTGGTAGATGCCGGTTATCACCCCGGTGGTGTCGGCGATATCGAACTGGAACCGTTGAAAGAGCGCGCTGCTGCTTATACCCCGGTACCAGGCGGCGTTGGGCCCATGACCATCAACACCCTGATCTATCAGTCCGTTGATTCCGGTGAGAAGAAGATTGGCTGACAGTAAACCCATACGCCTGGACAAGGCCATCAGCCAGGTCACCGACCTGTCCCGGGCAGAGGTAAAGCGGGCGGCCAAGCAGGAGCGAATCACCGTTAATGGTGTCGCGGTAACCGACCCATCCAGCAAGATCTTCGAATCCGACGAGCTCTGCCTGGATGGGGAGCTGCTGAACGAAGCCGGCCCCCGCTACTTTATGCTCAACAAGCCACTCGGCTACGTCTGTGCAACCAAAGATGGCGAGCACCCTACGGTGCTCGACCTGCTGGACGAACCGAACAAACACAAGCTGCATGTCGCCGGCCGCCTGGACATCGACACCACCGGCCTGATCCTGATCACCGATGATGGACAGTGGTCTCACCGGATCACCTCACCGCGTCACCACTGTGCAAAAACCTACTACGCCCACCTGGCTGATCCCATTGAGGACAACGCCATCGACAAGTTCGAAAAAGGTGTTTGGCTTAACAATGAGAAAACCCGCACCAAACCCGCGAAGCTGGAAATCCTCTATCGCAACGAAGTGCGTATCACCATCAGCGAAGGCCGCTACCATCAGGTAAAGCGTATGTTCGCTGCACTGGGTAACCGGGTTCTGGAGCTGCATCGCGAAAGTATCGGGCAGATACACCTGGATGAAGAGCTGACCGAAGGTGACTATCGACTGCTGACACCTGAAGAAATTGCCAACGTCGGCTCATAAATCAGCCCGCAAAAAGTACCGAGCAACCAACGCCCTATGCTGCCCCTGCTTTCCCAATTACTCCGTGACAGCGATCCAGACACACTCTGGATCGCCGACGAAAACAGTAAACCGCTACTGGATGCGGGGCCACTATTCCCAGGTGCTGTGCTCAGCAACCGTTGGGATATTGCGCGGGCGGCAGAAGCACGGGGAATCAAAACTCAATTTTGCGATTTCGAGCTGGCCGCAATCGAACGTCGACACTCCCGCATCATTTATCCGGTTTCCAAAGAAAAAGCGGCAGTCCACTACATCATAAATTGCGCTCCCGGAGCTTTGCGGGAGGGCGGCGAACTACTCCTACTGGGCAGCAAAACCAGCGGCATCAAAACCTATGCTCAGAAAGCGGCCCAGCGCTTCGCCTGTGCCAAGCAATTGCAAAAGCACGGCAGTGATTACCTGAGTAGAACCCAGCTCAGCGGTACACCTCTCGGTCCAGAGCTGGATGACTCTGAATATACCCAATTGCGTCAACTGGACGAACTGGATGGTCTCTACTCCAAACCGGGACTGTTCGGCTGGAACAAAATCGATACCGGCAGCGCACTGCTGGCGAGCCAATTTGACGAACACCTGCCCCCGGGTGAGATCAGGGTGGTGGATCTCGGCTGCGGCTATGGCTATCTCAGTGCCCAGCTCGCCCAAGCCGCCGGAGAAGATTGCCAACCTTATATAGAGGCAACCGATAACAATGCTGCCGCGCTTATCGCCTGCGAAAAAAACTTTCAGGCACAGCATATTGCCGGGCGAGTTGTCGCTGGAGACGCGGGATCAGATTTGGAAAGTAATAGTGCGGATTTACTGGTTTGTAACCCGCCCTTTCACCAAGGGTTTCAGGTTGAAGGCGACCTTACCGATCGCTTTCTCGGACAGGCTGCGCGCATTCTGCGGAAAGGTGGCAGCGCACTGTTTGTAGTGAATGAATTTATCCCGCTGGAAAAGAAAGCTCAGAGCCTATTTCAACAGATAGTCCGCCTAAACAAAGAGAAGGGTTTCTGCGTTTATCACATGACCAGGTGATCCACACTAATAGCGGATACTGCTGTCCCCCAATTTGGATCACTTACACGAGTCAATAATCCCTCAGGTTAAAGAGGTTCAAGGACAGCGTGTGTTCTTCCAGTTGCTCCAGCTCCAGCAACCGCTCCAGGGCATGCTTGGCAGAAGGCGTATCCGCCCCCAACAGCAGGTCCCGGTACTGATCCGCGAGGTACACCTCAATATCCATGGCCACCTTGCCTATGGCATCCGGGTCAGTAATATCCGTGTTCCTCAATCGCTGCAACAGTTCGGGCTCGCGACCTTCCGGCGCGAACTGTACCCACGTGTGCAGAGCACCTTCACTGATATCATTGCGGAAGTTCTCCAATGTATGGGTCATGGACACTTCACGCCGCTTGAGCTGATCCAGCAACAGCCGGGCCCGCTCATTGATCGACAGCAGCTCAAACTCCTCATACTGCCGGCTCAACTTCAGGTGGAACTCCCTCCCCTCCTGGATCACATCTTCCAAGGTCTTGTACCGCATCTATAGGTCCCGGGAAAATAACTGCCTCACCCCAGTATAGACACAGGGATCATTAGTGCGCCAATCACGATTTGACGCCGTATCAGAAACAAAGATATCAACGCAGCCGCGACAGACGGGCATTGAGCCTGCGGGCAGGGTTTGCGGGATTGATCGCGGCAGGCGCGCGCACGCTCAGCAACGCTCGCGGCAACGGCGCTCTACTGAAAATACCGATACAGTTTTCGTAGTCCGGTAACTCCGCACTCCAGGCACCCTGCAGGTGCGGCTTGATACCAGGGCCACGCCATCCGCTGGCACAGAGCTCAGCCCGACTACCGAAATTGCTGACTACCAACCCGTTTGGGGACAGAAGGGTTAAAAGGCTTTCACACCAGGGACGGTCCGCCTCGATCGCGCGCTCTGCGATACCGTCACAGTGGCCAAACAGGTCATCGACAATCAGGTCAAATGCCGCTGACTCTTTGTCCGCAATTGAGTCTGCACAGCGCTCGGCAACGTATTTGCGGGCATCAGTACACACGAGTTCTACCCCGCGCACACCAAAAAACCGACGGGCAACGGAGAGATGGTGGCGATCAATGTCCACGCCCACGATCTGGTCCGGCACGACGAAACGCTGTAACAGACGGATCAGCGCACCACCACCGACTCCCAGCACCAGTACACGCTTTACCTGGTGTTCAGGCATAAAGAATACCGGCAGAAGCAACAACTCCCACAGCGAGCCTTTCAGGGGATCACTTGGATTCCACTGGGAATGGAACACGCCATTGCTGTACAGCCGAACTGTCGCCCCGTGATTGCGCACCTCGTATCGGTTTCCACCGACCTGCTTCTGCCAGACTAGCGCCATCCCTAACCCTACTAATTGCCAAACTCAGTGAGACTTCGACATTACTTACCCGGCAAATCGGAGTGCTTCAGCAGGGTTTTCGCGAATGCTTCCACCCCGGCCAGATCCTGCTCGGTAAAGCGGGCAACAAGCGGGCTGTCGATATCCAATACGCCGATACACTGATCGCCGTTATACAGGGGCACCACAACTTCCGACGCAGACACCGCATCACAGGCGATATGCCCCGGGAACTGATGTACATCCTCCACCAGCTGGGACTGACCGGTCTTGACCGCGGTGCCACATACGCCGGCACCTACAGCGATACGGGTACAGGCCGGTTTGCCCTGAAACGGGCCGAGCCGCAATTCGTCACCGTGCAGCAAGTAAAACCCGGCCCAGTTAATATCTTCCAGCTCCAGAAACAGAAGCGCACTGGCATTTGCCGTATTGGCAAGCCAGTCCCGCTCATCCGTCAGCAAACCGGCAAGCTGGCTACATAGGGATTCGTAAAAAGCCGTTACATTCATGATTGGCCCTGCCTGTTAACAAACTAAAAATCAAAAGCCCGCTGATAAGCGGGCTTTCGTGCAAACTGACCGTCGGTTCGAAGACCGCAGTTTTACTGGTAAGGGTCCGCCACCGGAGCCTCTTGTGCGGATTGCGCCTCGTAGGCTTCCGCATCCACAGAGGGTTTGGACCACTCGCCATCCTCGCCCTGCTCATCACCGCGCCCGCGAATGGCAGGCGCTGCAGAGGTAACATCCCCCGCCACCAAGCCCCGCTGCTGGCTCTGCGCCGGTTTGGGTGCCGGAGCAGCGGGCTCATTGTGGAGCACACGGCTGGCAATACTGTTGAGGTTGGGACGTCGACGCTCGGCAATTTTAACCGCTTCGAGCTCTGCATTCAGCCGATTGATCTCGGCCTGCATATCCCCCAACTTCGCCTGTAGATCGGTAATCTGGGATAGGACCCCTTTTACCTTACGACTTTCCTGCTCATACAGCACCGCAGCGCCACCAAAGGCCACCACAAAGACCAACAAAATCGAAAATTGACGCATTCAAGCCTCCCCTGCTCAAGCGCAAAATACTGAAATTACCCGGCGATACTACCGGATGCCCGGATATCTTCCGCGAACTGGCGCGTAAAACGCAAGTTCAAAAAGTGACCAGACAGGTCTTTCCGGTAGGAAATCAACGCCGAGCAAAGCACTTTTACGCTGTAGGCTCTTCCAGCATATCCAGAAACTCCAGGCTCGCCTGCTGCCGAATTGTGCGGCGGTGATTGGCCCAAAGCTTGGCGATCCTTTCCTGATTACAAACCTTGCGGTCTACATAGACGCGGGTATTCAGCTCGCCCACCGGTTTGGGGCTCGGGCATTTACTGAACACAAACTGATTGGAAATCAGGTCCATAAACGGCCCGGACTTGCTGCTGGGCATAATGAAAAGCAGCTGCAGTCCCAGGGTTTCGGTCAGGTAGCGGATCACCTCGCGAGAGCGGGACTCATCCATCTTCGAAAAGGCTTCATCCACCAGCACCATCTTCAGGTGGCTATTGCCATCGTTGAAACGGAATGCCGAAGTTACCGCGGCAGAGCGGATGATATAGGCCGGCGTTTCCAGCTGCCCGCCGGAGCCCGTGCCATACTGACTGAGAGCAATCGGCTCCTTGCCCTGGGGTTCCTTGTAGATCTCATAGTTGCGGTAATTGCGGTAATCACTGATGCGGTCGAGCTCACGACGTGCCAGCTGCTCGTCTTCGCTCAACAACATATCCAGCAATTTGTCCCGCACCTTCTGGTGTTTGGAATCCAGATCCGCGTCAAACAAACTCTGCTCTTCCCCCAGATTGGGAAGTTCAATCACAGCCTTGAAGAAGTTCCAGTACTCTTTGAACTCCGGCACCCAGCGATAATCGAAACGAAAACGCTCGCGGTCAGCACCGAATCGATGGTGCTCCAACTCCCGGTTCAGATCGTCCAGCACCCGTTTTCCATCGTTGATCGACTGGTAGATCGCGTGGCACAGATGGGTAACAAACGTGGTATTGAAAGATTTCTTCAACCCCTGAAGTTGCTCGTGGCGATCCACCAGCAGATTGTTTTTCAGACGATTGCGCAGAGCGGTGACCTGCCCCACCAGCTGGCATACCAGCTTGAATTGCGCTTCGCTGTGCCCGCCGGCGAAATCCGGATCAAATGACAGGGTTTCGCCAGTGCTACAACTGCTGTTGTAATCCATTACCGCTTTCAGCAGCTGGTGACTGTATTTCTGTAGCAGTCCACGCCATTCGACGACATCTTGGGAAAAATCGAATCCGTCATCCGCCTGCGCAGCCTGGTCGTCGGCGCGCTGCAAAACGGACTCCACGTCGAAGTCCGGCGTGATCTGCCCGATACGCTGTACCGCGGCTTCACAGTCAGTGAGAGCATCGTCCAGCTGGTCGAGCTGCGCAGAGAGCGCATTGAGCTGCTTGCCAATGTTATCGAGGTTAGTTTCCAGTTTTCCCGCCAGCTTCTGCAAGCCCGCGCCCTGCTGGCGTTCAGCTTCCAGCTTTTCGTGCAACTCATTGGCCTGCCGCTCAAGCTCCAGGCCGTCATCGAGATCCAGGTTGGACAGCGCCTGCTCAGCGGTGCGCCCCTGACGCTGGGCGTCCAGCGCGGCATCCACGGCGTCGAGCAGCTTCAGCGGCGACAAACTGCGCACGGCCTGGGCGAGATTGCGCAGTTGCTGCTGCTGTTCGTGCATCTGCCCGGCTTCTTTCAGCAGTTGCTGCAGCGCCCTTTCCTGAGCCGCCAGTGCACGTGCACGCGCGCCCTGGCCAAACACCAGGTCACTGTCATCAATGTCGCAACGCCACATACTATAGTTGCCGCTGGCAAGCCCCTCCGGGGTCAGCCCCCGACGGGTGCTACGCAGCTCTTGCGCATCGCGCACCTGCAGCACTGTGCCGTAAGAGGCACGCAGGTAATATTCCGCGGTTTTATGGCTGAAACTCATCAAATCGATGATGGATTTCTGCGGCGACTCCATGCGCTCCGCATCGCGCCGCGCCTTGTCACCCTGGATCACCCGCGCACGATTGCTGCGACCGGGCATGGCACGCACGATGGCGATGGCTTCCGCCTCATGATCCGGATCGACAAGGATCGAAAAACGCGCACCACCGAGATAGCCCTCAACGGCCATCTGCCAGCGCTCATCCAGCACTTCGACAAAGTCACATAGTACCTGCGGCTCAGCCTGGGGGCACTGCTCGCGAATAGCTGCCAGCGCCTGATCCACATATTGCGGATAACGCACCCGGTTAGACTGCAGGTGGTGAATGCGGGATTCCTGGGCGTGCAGCTGCTTCTGCAGTTGCTGCACCTTGAGTTCACCACGGGAAACCAGGTCGTTCACCTGGTCGCGCAGTGTTACCGCGCCCGGCTCGGACTCGATCATCTGCCGGACCAGCCTGCTCTGCGCGGCCTCCGCAGTTGCCACCTGCTCTCGCAGGGATTCCTGAGCGCTCAGATCAATCCAGTCCTTGCCCAGAAGCCCATCCAACTGCGGCAATGGTTCTCCGCGCCCCACCGCTTTGAGCGATTTCACCAGCCCCCCATCACTGAAGGCGGGAATTTCGAGGGAAACCGAGGTGCTGCTCAGCAGTGCGAGCAACTCAGCGGTGGCTGCCTGGTTGGATGCAAAAAGTTGCTGCTGCGCAGCCAGTGGCCCGGCTAGCGAAGATAGCGTGCGATTGGCCTCGGTGATTTTCCGGTCCAGCTCGTCTTTGCTGCGCAGGGCCGCAACGCCCTGACGCTGGGCCTGAATCGCTACCAGCTGCTCACTCAGATGACGGGTACGCCCCTCAGACTGGAGGATTTCCTGAGCGGTGCGCTCCAGTTCCGCCTGCGTCTCCTTCTGACGATTTTTGCCTTCCAGATAGGTTTTCTGCACGCGCAACTGCTGGTGCTTGGCCTGCAGGTATTCCTGCACCTGTAGCCGCAACCACTGCTCGGAATACTGGTTCGCCGAGTCGGAAATGCGCTGTAGGGCGTCGACCCGTTCGACGATCTCCCGCGCCTCCAACTCCATCCCGTGGATGGTTTTCATCAGTTCGGAAACCGAACGGATGGCATCGCCCAGATCGCGCTTTTCCAGCACTTCCTGAGCGACAAAGTCATTGATACTTTTTACCGGCTTGTATGCCATAAAATTGGCGAAAGTACGCGCGGCATGAGTCGCTTCGCGGTCCGGCACCGCGTCTCTACGGCCCCGCAGCGCACCGTAAAGACGGCGTAGATAGGCTTTCTTTTTATCGTACTGCTCGACGTGGGCAAACTGCTTGTTCACCACGCTATAAAATTTGTCCAAAGCCAGCAGATGCTTGCCGTCCTTGTACTCCTTGATGAAGTCGCTCATGGACAGCTGTTCGCCGGGAATGACGAAGAACTTCAGGGAATCCTGGCGGGCCTGAGCCGGCTTGGTACTGGAATCGAGATGGGCACGAATTCCCATGATGGCGGTAAACGGCTCGCCATCTTCGCCGTCGGTGGGATAAAAGTTACCCACGATATAGCAGTCGGTGGGTTGCAGACGGGCGTAACTGCCGTCATCACAACCGAGCACATAGGAGGCGAGCGTACGCACCTGCTTTCCACCGCGGCCGCGCTGGGTGGTTTCATCCTGTCCCGGGTTAAAGGTGAACAGGGTGTCGTGCGCCGCTGTCATCAGGGTCTGGATGGCATCCGCCGCCGTGGTTTTACCGGAGCCATTGCCGCCGGAAAACAGGTTAATCGGCCCGAATTCATATTCCAGCTGGGGAATATTGCCCCAGTTGATCAGAATGAGTTTTTTCAGAAACATACGTTTCGAATGCTCGGTATGAAATTTATTCTTGAGGTTCGGCGAACAGACTGTGCTCTTCGCTGGCCGGGGTAATCCGTTCGATGTCCTTTTCGACAGTGGCAGGCTCTTCGGCCTGCGCCGGTGCAGGAATGCCAGACTCCGGTGCATCCAGCAACTGCTGCAATGCGGATTCGCTGACAAACTGGGCAATGGTCGGACGCACCCGCATCAGTGTATCCGCGGCCGCGTCACTATCGTCCCCATTGAACTGGATCAGACGCAGCTGCCGGAGTTTTTTCAGCAGCTGCTTACGCTCGGCCAGCTTATCCGGCAGAGACATCTTCAGCAGATTGCGCAGCCCCAACTCCAGTGCTTCCAGGGTAAGCGCCACACAGCCATGGTCATCCACCTGCCCTTCGCGCAGGGATTTGTCGTACTCCACGCGCAGCACCAGGATCGCGGCCACTTCCTGCTGAGACAGGCGTGCGCGGAAGCCGCCGTGATGGGGCTCTTCCTGATCCGGCATACCGGGCACTTCTGAGCCCGGCGGATAAACGCGGATAAACTGAAAACGGCTGTCGTGCTGCAGGCGCAGGCCAAGGGGAGAAATCCACTCGCGGATCACCTGCTCGCAGCGCTGAAAACGGTCATACAGCACCGTTTCGATATTGCTTTCATCTCGACAGATAACGCCGTAGTCCAGCAAGCGTACCAGCAGCTCGGAGAACTCACTGCGGGTAAGCCGGCACTGGGCCAGCGCTTCGTCCAGGGCCTGTTCAATCACGATTTTTGATCTCGAGGGTGTATTCGTCGAATTGCTGGAAGTAATCGTTACTGGCGACTTCGCCGGTAAACGTCACCTCCACGAAAGGACCGCTGCCATCCTGTGAGACCGCAGCAGCTTCCAGGGCATGACTCATGGCCAGCAGGTCTCGGGCGCCCGCTAGCGGCAGGTCCCGGCTATTGACTCGCTGCCCACTGCCCAGGGCACTGGAGAGATAGTTGCGCAGGTCGCTGCTATTGAAATTGAATGCCTGATCTAGCAGCTGTTGCAACAGGATGTCGCGCTGACTGTCGTCGGTCATGAGCGCGTCGTCTTCCACCAGCGTGTTCACCGGCTGACGGCGGCTCCTCTGCCACAACTGTGCCTGCTTCGGGTCGAACAGGCGCAATTGGAATGCAGCCAGCTCATCACCGAGTTGTGACAGCAACCTATCGCGGTTCCCCGCCTTGCCCAGATCCTGACACAGATCGGTAAACGCACCCTCGGTGGTGCTCTGCAGATAGCTGAGCTGGCGGATGATAATTTCTGCGCGCTTGGTAAACCCTTGCAGGGCCTGGCGCAATGCCGGCAATTTGACTTCGCAAGCGCGACGCATGCGGTCTTCGATGGTATCCAGCATCAACCAGAGCACGGATTGCCCGTCGGCATGCAGTTCCGGCAGCTGCTGACGCAGGCGGCGCTCCCACTCTGCTTTTTTCTCGTTGTCCTTGCGGCGGATCTGGCCGATTACGCGGCCGATACTATCGCGGTGCTTCTCCACGCTGTCCGCAGAAAGTCGAATAGCAATATCCGGCTGGAAACGGCTCTCCATAAAAGAGAAGAACTCGTCGGTAGCCTGCTGCACCAGAATCTGGGCCTCCACCTCGCGCACCAGCTCCCGCTTGCGCTCCTCGAGCTCCGCGATCATATCGGTGAAGTCGGCAACGATCCGCTCGGAGTATTCCCAAGCGTCAATCAGGTCGTAGACCTCACCGCGGCTGGCGAATGCTTCCAGGGAGTTGAGCGTATTGCGGGTGTTGCGGTGACGGGTGCGCACGCGGGTGCTGTTCAGCTCTACCATGGGCTGAGTGAACAGGCGCCCGCGGCGACTGAATGGATAGGAAACCGTGAGCGTGGCGCTGTCCACCAGCTTTTCCAGCCAGCCGAACTCGACCAGGCTGTTCAGCACCCACACTGACTGCTCACGCAGATTGCGAAAACGGCCTTCCGGCTCCGAGCTGCCGTCGCTATCAAGCTGCGGTGCACGGGTAAGTGCCTCGGAAAAGGTTTCCAGTATCTGCTCGCGGGTGAGCGACTCTCCGTAATCCGCCTTGGCGGTATACAGGCGCTCGTACAACAGACGCAGGCACTCCACTACCTGCTCACGGTATTTACCGGTTAGCGGGCGAAAGAAGTGCTGGTGAGAATCTGCAAAGAACAACGCGCAGGCTTCCGTGGAATCAGGTGATTACTGGTCTTCTGGCTTTTGATTCAGCACGCAGAACTTGGTGTAGTCACCGGCGTCGTTAAAGCTCCACTCGCCCTTGGGGGTCTCATCCATTTTTTTACACCAGGCTTCGGAACCGCGCTTGGGTTCACAAGCGGTCAGCAGGAAAGCTGCTGAGAAAATGGCAGCGATGGTCAGGGTGTTTTTCATGGTCGTTTTCTCGTTTTTTGTTCTGCTTTTGCAGGAACCCGCTTTGCAGGCTCCTGCTGAGGTAATACTGAGTAATCTCGGGGATTATTCCCTGCGCCACTTGGTGCCTTCGCGGCTGTCTTCCAGTACGACGCCCTTGGCCTTGAGTTCCTCACGAATTTCGTCGGCGCGGGCAAAATTTTTGTCCTTTTTGCTCTGCTGACGTTCGGCGATCAGAGCCTCGATGTCGGCCTCACTGATCTCGTCACCGCCGCGCGACTGCTTGAACCAGGCCTCCGCATCCAGCTGCAGGATACCCAGTAGTTCGCCGGCGGCCAGCAACTTGCCCTTGAGCTCGGGCTTGTCTGCATCGTCCGCCTTGTTCAGCTCGCGGGCCAGCTGGTGCAGCTCACTGATCGCAATCGGCGTGTTCAGGTCGTCGTACAGCGCCGCCATAAACGCGGAATCGCTCAGGTCCGCGGGTGCCGCCTCGACATTCTGGGTTTCACGCAGTGCACCATAAAGACCGTCCAGAGTACGCCAGGCCTGGTCGAGCAGGTCGGCGCTGAAGTTCAACTCGGAACGATAGTGTGCGGACAACAGCGCGAAACGCAGTACTTCGCCGGGATACTGCTGCAGCAGATCATTGACCATACGGAAGTTGCCCAGGGACTTGGACATCTTCTCGCCATCAATATTCACGTAGCCGTTGTGCATCCAGTAGCGCACAAAGTCGACGCCGTTGGCGCAGCAGCTCTGGGCGCGTTCATTTTCGTGATGCGGGAAGGTCAGGTCGCGACCACCGCCGTGGATGTCAATGGTATCCCCGAGGTGCTTCTTGATCATCGCGGAGCACTCCAGGTGCCAGCCCGGACGACCGCGGCCCCAGGGGCTATCCCAACCTGGCTCATCGCCGGACGACGGCTTCCACAGGACAAAGTCACCCGCATATTTCTTGTACGGTGCCACTTCGACGCGGGCACCGGCGAGCATATCGTCCAGGGAGCGCTTGGAGAGTTTGCCGTAGTCGTCCATGGACTGAACCGCAAACAGCACATGCCCTTCCGCAGCATAGGCGTGCCCCTTCTCTACCAGGCTTTCGATCATCGCGATCATTTCCGGCAGGTGCTCGGTGGCGTAAGGCGTGACGTCGGGCTGCAGGGTATTCAGGGCGTGCATATCTTCGAAGTAAGCCTGAGCGTAACGCGCGCTTAATTCGCCGATCTCTTCGCCATTTTCCCGCGCGGTGTTCATGATCTTATCGTCGATATCGGTGATGTTGCGTGCATATACAACATCGTCGTACTGGGTTTTCAGAACCCGGTACAGGGTATCGAACACCACTGCCGGGCGCGCATTGCCGATATGCACCCGGTTGTAGACTGTCGGGCCGCATACGTACATACGTACGCGGTTTTCCTGCAGCGGAGTGAAAACTTCTTTCTTTCCGGAGAACGTATTGTGGAGTTGTAAAGCCATTACTACTTACTTGTTCTGTTCTTTGGCCCAGGAATCCCGCAGACCTATGGTTCGGTTGAAGACCGGCTTGTCGTCGCTACCGTACTTGCTGTCGCGACAGAAGTAACCATTGCGCTCGAACTGGTAACCGGCCTCTGGCTCAGCTTTCGCCAGGCCGATCTCGGCCTTACAGCCGGAGAGCACTTTGAGGTTGTCCGGGTTCACGGATTCCAGGAAGTTCTTGTCGCCGACATCCGGGGATTCGTCGTTAAACAGGCGATCGTAGAGGCGCACCTCACAGTCCACGTTATTTTCCGCAGATACCCAGTGAATGACCCCTTTCGGCTTGACGCCGTCTGCCGGATCCTTGCCCAGGGTATCCAGGTCAACGGAACAGAGCACCTCGACGATTTCGCCGGCGTCGTTCTTCACCACCTCTTCCGCCTGGATCACGTACGCGTTGCGCAGGCGCACCTTCTTGCCGAGCACCAGGCGCTTGTATTTCTTGTTGGCCTCTTCGCGGAAGTCTTCCTGCTCAATGTACACAGTGCGCGTGAACGGCAACTCGCGGGCCGGCAGGTCGTCGCGCACCGGGTGGCCGGGCGCGCTCAGCATTTCTTGCTGGCCTTCCGGATAATTGGTGAGCGTCACCTTGAGCGGCTCCATCACACACATGGCTCGCGGCGCTTTCTTGTCCAGGTCGTCGCGAATCGCATACTCGAGCATGCCCACATCCACAGTGGAGTCGGAGCGGGTTACGCCGATCATTTCACAGAATTGGCGGATCGCCGCCGGCGTGACGCCGCGGCGACGCAGCCCGGAGATGGTCGGCATACGCGGGTCGTCCCAGCCGTCAACAAAACCTTCGTCGACCAGCTGCTTCAGTTTGCGCTTGGACACCACGGTGTAATTCAGGTGCAGGCGGGCAAACTCGTACTGGCGCGGGCGCGCCGGAACTGGCAGGTTCTCGATAAACCAGTCGTAAAGCGGTTTGTGGTCTTCAAACTCCAGGGTACAGATGGAGTGGCTGATACCTTCGAGGGCATCGGACTGACCGTGCGCAAAGTCATAGCTCGGGTACACACACCACTTGTCACCGGTCTGGTGGTGCGCCATTTTCTTGATGCGGTAGATGATCGGGTCGCGCAGGTTGATATTCGGCGCGGACATATCGATCTTCGCGCGCAGGCTGCAGCTACCTTCATCGAACTCGCCCGCTGTCATGCGCGCGAACAGGTCCAGGTTTTCCTCAACCGAACGGTCGCGAAACGGGCTGTTGGTGCCCGGCTCTTTCAGCGTACCACGGTGCGCCCGCGCCTCATCTGGAGACAGGTCACAGACATAAGCCTTGCCCTCTTTAATGAGATGGATGGCCCACTGATGCAGCTGATCGAAATAGTCCGAGGTGTACTTCACATCGCCGGCCCACTCGAAGCCCAGCCAGGACACGTCGCGCTTGATCGCGCCCACGTATTCCTCTTCCTCTTTCGCCGGATTGGTGTCATCGAAGCGCAGATTACACTGCCCACCAAATTCCTTCGCCAGGCCAAAATTCAGACAGATGGATTTGGCGTGGCCGATATGCAGGTATCCGTTGGGCTCCGGAGGGAAACGGGTAGTCAATTGGCTGACCCGGCCTTCGGCCAGATCTTCGCGAATGATATTCTGTAAAAAGTGAGCGGGCTTGCTCTCGGATGTCATAGCTTTCTCTATTTATACAGCTGTACGATCGAAGCGGCGGATTATAACGCAGATGACTGCCGCCGCATGGGTTTTCCTCGGGTTGTGGCACCCGGCCCCGTTCAGTTTGCGTCGGCCTGTGAACAGAGTATCATGCCGCCCCAAACTGACCCTGGACAGGACATTTTATGATCACTCTGCACACCACCTATGGCGACATCACCATTGAACTGGACTTTGACAAGGCGCCGAAGACTGCCGCGAACTTCCTGCAATACTGCCGCGAAGACTTCTACACTGGCACCATCTTTCACCGGGTGATCAACAACTTCATGATCCAGGGCGGCGGCATGACCCCCAATATGGATCAGAAACCCACCCGCGACACCATCGAAAACGAAGCGGACAACGGCCTGAAAAACGATGCCGGCACCCTCGCGATGGCGCGCACCATGGATCCGCACTCCGCAACTGCGCAATTTTTCATCAACGTCAATGACAACGACTTCCTCAACTTCCGCTCCAAAGACGCCCAGGGTTGGGGCTATTGCGTCTTCGGCAAAGTGACCGAAGGCATGGACGTGGTCAACAAGATCAAGGAAGTGGCAACCGGTAGCAGCGGCTTCCACCAGGACGTTCCCACCGAAACCATCGAAATCAATGGTGTCACCATCTCCGACGCTTACGCTGACAAGTAAGCGCCGCACAGGACACCAACTCAACAGCATCGGGCGGAGCAACCAGTGGCGACATTCCTGATATCAGACCTGCACCTGGACGAATCCCGCCCGGACATCACCCGGGCCTTGTTCGACTTCCTCAAAGGCCCGGCAGCAGGCGCCGAAGCCCTGTACATCCTCGGCGACTTTTTCGAAGTATGGATCGGGGATGATGACGATGCACCGCTGGCGGCCGAGGTCGCGCAGCATCTGCGGGAATACGCCGCCGCTGGCACAAAGGTATTCCTGATGCACGGCAATCGGGACTTCCTGATGGGTGAAGACTTTGCCCACCGCTGCGGCGCGACCCTGTTGCCAGACCCGAGCCTGGTGGAATTGGCCGGTCAGCGAGTCCTCCTGATGCACGGAGACAGCCTGTGCACGCTCGACCAGGAATATATGACCTTCCGCGAACAGGCCCGCAACCCGCAGTGGCAGCAGGCACTACTTGCCAAGCCCCTGCAGGAGCGTCGCCAGATCGCCGCCCAGATTCGGGCAGTCTCCAAGTCCATGAATAGCCGCAAGGCAGAAGACATCATGGACGTCACCCCGGCAGAAGTAGTACGCGTAATGCAGGAACATCAGGTTCGCATCCTGATCCACGGTCACACCCACCGCCCCGACCGTCACGCACTGCAAATAGACGGCGAGCCCGCCGAACGCATTGTGCTGGGAGACTGGGGTGAGCTGGGCTGGTGCATCCGTGCAGACGATACTCCCGCAAGCGACAACCAGGCTCTTAGCCTGATCCACTGGCCGACGTCGAACTAACCCACCCTCGCCAAGATTGCGCCAGGGACAGGGGCCGCCACCACCAGTAGCACTCGCTACAACAAAAAACCCCGAACCACCGCCCGGCAAATACCGGGAGATGATTCGGGGCTCAGGGCATTCAGCCTGATTAGAAGACCAGCCGGATCAACTTGCGCCTGCAGGTAGAGCGTCTCCGCCGCCTTCAGATTCAGACTTGCTTGCGTTCAGGGCCGCTTCCGCGGCCAGCAACGCCTCACTCAGGGTCTTAAAGGTGCCCTGGGCAGGAATGCGACCGTTCAATCCTTTTAATACGCCGTGCACTTCGTCGTTCATGCCCGCCAGCAACAACTGCTTGCCGCTACTCTTAGCATCCGCCGCAATTGTTTCAACAGCAAGCGCCGCAGACAGATCCAGGAACGGTACCGAAGAGAAGTCGAGAATCAGCACTCGCGCCCGGCCGCTACTCTGCTCGCGCACATGGTGACCGAGATCCGCCGCGGCGCCGAAGCTCAGCGGACCACTGAATTCGAACAGCGCGATGCTATCGCGATTGCGCTCGAGAATGGCCTTGTCTTCGTCGCTGTCCAGATGCTCCGGCAGATTGCGCAGGTGCTCGATCTGCAGGCTTGCCACCTGCTTCACGTAGGCCAGCGCTGCCAGCACGACACCCACACCCACCGCGGTGATCAGGTCGACAAATACGGTCATTCCCAGTACCAGCACCATCAGCAGAAGATCCCAGCGCGGACCCTGATGCGCACGCTTCAGGTATTTCCAGTCGATGATATCCAGGCCAACTTTCACCAGAATACCCGCCAGGACTGCCTGCGGAATATTTTCCGCCAACGGACCCAGACCGAGAGCTACCGCGAGCAGCACTAGTGAGTGCACCATGCCGGAGATACGGGTCTGCCCCCCAGAGCGAATATTAACCACGGTACGCATGGTTGCACCAGCACCGGCAATACCACCGATAAAACCGGCAGCTGTGTTACCGATACCCTGACCGATCAACTCCTTGTTACTGTGATGGCGGGTGCGGGTCATATTATCCGCGACCAGTGACGTGAGCAGGCTGTCCAGAGAGCCGAGAATAGCGAGAATGATCGCCGCCTCGACCACGAGCATCATGTTGTCGCCGCCAATCACCGGCATATGCAGATCCGGCAACCCGGTCGGGATGCTACCCAGAATCGGCACGTCCAGCATGAAATATGCGAGCACCGTACCGACCACCAGTGCCGCGAGCGGGCTGGGCACAAACTTGCCCCATTTGGCCGGCCACAGATACACCATTACCAGAGTACCAAGGCCGAGCGCCAGGTTAGCCGGGTGCACTGCGGAAAGTGCCTCGGGCACGTTACCCAGTGCGCCGAGCGTGCCGCTCGGAGATGCGTGACCCAACAGAGGATTCAGCTGCAGAATGATGATAATCACACCAATACCGGTCATAAAACCGGAGATCACCGGATACGGCACCAGTCGGATATAGTGACCGACGCCGAGCACACCGAACGCAACCTGCAACAGGCCCGCAAGTATCACCGCGGTAAAGATCAGGGACGCATCACCGGAGAGGCTGGCGAACAGCCCCGCGAGTACCACCACCATGGGCCCGGTCGGACCGGAGATCTGCGGCCCGGTACCGCCGAACAGTGCGGCAAAAAAGCCCACCGCAATTGCGCCGTACATACCCGCCATAGGGCCAAGACCCGAGGCTACACCGAGCGCCAGCGCCAGGGGGAGCGCTACGACACCGGCGGTAATGCCGCCGGTGATATCGCCGCGCAAATTGGATAAATCAAACTTCATTCGCACTCTACCTCTTTTACTTCGATATCTTCCCTGGAATTAAAATCAGCTGCAGCAGGAGCCGCTTGCGGCGGTCTCGGGCAGATCACCGAAGATCGCGCGGTAGCGCTCGTCCATCGGCTTGAAGTCGCGGGATTCTTCGTCGAAGCAAAGCACTTCGCCGCTGCCGATGTTGTATACCCAGCCGTGCAGGGTGACGCGTCCGCTCGCCAGGCCGGTGGCTACAGACGGATGGGTACGCAGGTGCTGCAATTGCTGGATCACATTTTCACAGGTCACTTCATCGAGATTTTGAGTGCTGAGGGTTCCTTTGCGGTCGCGCACAACCTCGGTCGCAGAACGGCAGTGGCTCAGCCACTCCTTTACGTGCGGCAGACTATCCAGTTTCTCCGGCTCGATTGCGCCTTTCATTGCACCGCAGTCGGTGTGACCGCAAACAACAATGTGGGAAACGCCCAGCGCAGCGACCGCAAATTCAATGGACGCGGTCATGCCGCCGGTCTGGCTGCTGTGTGGCGGCACGACGTTGCCGGCATTGCGGCAGATGAATAGTTCGCCCGGCTCGGTCTGGGTAACCAGGTTCGGATCGATGCGGGAATCCGCGCAGGTGATGAACAGAACTTCGGGGCTCTGCCCGTCCGCAAGCTCAGAAAAACGGGCCTTTTTGGCAGGGAAGACTTCCTTCTGAAACTTCGCTACACCAGAAATCACATGATCCATAAGAACTCCTTACAAATGAACAGAACTGGGCAAATACGTTGGAATCCATTATTTTTTGATAGTTCAATAAGTTAAAATACTATTCGTTGATAACCCCTACTTATCACTAAGCGCGTGGAGAAACCGTGCCAACCCAGCCACAAGCCCCGACATTCCGCCAGATCGAGTATTTTGTGACCATCGCGTCACGTTCAAGTTACCGTCGCGCGGCGGAGGATTTGGGCGTCAGCCAGCCAGCCCTGACTACTCAGATCCGCTCACTGGAATCACTGCTCGGGCTGCCATTGTTTGAACGCTCCCGGTCCGGCACCCTGCTCACACCGGAAGGACGAGAGCTGCTCGAACAAGCACGCAAGATGCTGTTGGTTATGCGCGAATTCCGCGAAAATGCCGACACCATTGCCCAGGGATTGCAGACCACATACAAGCTTGGGGTGCCCCCTACCCTGGGTCCTTACCTGCTGCCAAATGTACTGCCAGCCCTGCATGCACGGCACCATCGACTAAAACTGTATGTGCGGGAAGGTCCACCCCGAAACCTGCTACGCGGCCTCAGCGAAGGCACCTATGACATTGCCATTGTGCCGCTCCCCGTCGACCGCGATGACCTCTCGGTCGAGCCGCTGTTTACCGAACCACTCAAATTTGTGGTGCCGGCGGATCACCGCCTGGCCGGAAAGAGCACCATCAGCCCCTCCCTGCTGCGCGGCGAAAAAGTGCTGACACTGGAGGGACAACATCACTTCCACCATCAGGTGCAAGAAATCTGCCAAGGGCTGGGCGCTGATTTGCAGCGGGACTATGAAGGCACCAGTCTCGACACATTGCGACAGATGGTGGTGATGGGGCTCGGTGTCGCCTTCCTACCGGGACTGTATGTGCATTCGGAGATGCACAATCCTGAGGCACTACACGTGAGTGAGTTGAAATCAAAACCCATTCGCCGGCAACACGGACTGGTTTGGCGCGCGAGCGCACCGAGTCGCCGGCTGTATCGGGAATTGGCTGCACAAATTCGGGAAATCGTACAGGAGCGCTTGGGGGATGTAGTGGAAGTCACGCAGGAGACACGCTGACCGGCAAGCGAGACCGGTTAACGCCAGAGTATTGCGATCATCGCCAGATGGCAGGCAACAACCAGATAGCTGACCCTGGTGCGAGTCTTGAAATAACCGGAGAAAAACGACAGATTGGGCTTGAGGCGCGCCTCTGCCCGCTCCACAAAAAGAAACGCAACCATCAGCACGGGAAGGGCTAGCGGCGCCTGATAAAACAATAGTGCCACCCAACCGACAAGCGCAATGATATTGCTGAGAAGCATCAACGGGAGGCGGTGCACATGATCCAGACGGTTCAATGCACCACCCCACCACACACCACACAAAAAACTCAATATCACAGCACTATATGCGGTGAACCAAAGACGACCATCCACGCCCAAGACAGAATACTGAAACGCTGCCATCACGATACCGATGACAAATGGCACTACACCAAGATAGGCAAGCCAGTTAAACAGGCGGGTATCGACCTCGCCACGAGTCTCGTCGGAAACCATGAAGTAATCTATGCTGGATAGCCGAAGTCAGAAGTGCAGGCCTCCCGCAGGTCTACGGCGGCAACACTAAATCTCAAGCTTAGCTCAATCGGAAGCGGGACTGCCCATGGAGTATGAACACAAAATCGACGTCAAGCAGGCGCTGCGGGTATTCGACAAGATTACAAAACTCGGAGAGAAGACCGAAGATGGATGGCGCTACCGCGGTCTCACCGCCAGTACCGACTTCGACGGCTACACCATTTTTCTGCGCTCGCAAAAAGTGGAGCTCACCATTTTCTTCCACAACAAGTTCAGCGTTAGCTGCCGGTTTCCGATGGACCTGGAAGAATTTATTGAAATGATGGACAAAATAGACCGCAGTTAATGCAGGCAAACCCGGGATCAGGCTAACCCGGGCACACCACTGTGAAAGCGGAATTCACCATCCCCTCCTTCAACCAGCTTGCGCTCGACGTCCAACAATGCCGTAACGCGCGGACCGATATCTTCGTCACTCGCGTTCTGTGCCAGCGTCAGATAATCACGAAAATGACGTGCTTCCGACTTTAGCAGTGACAGGTAAAATTTCTGCAATTCCTCATCCAGGTGCGGTGCAATCCGCGCAAACCGCTCACAGGAGCGTGCCTCAATAATCGCCCCGCAGATTAACGTATCAATCAGCCTGCCCGGCTCCGCGCTGCGCACCTCACTGCGCAACCCCGCGGCATAACGCGAAGCCGAAAGATGCGGATAGGCAATGCCACGCTTCTTCATGATTGCGATCACCTGTTCGAAATGACGAAGCTCCTCGCGCGCCAGACGCGACATCTTGTTGAGCAGATCAAAGTTGTCCAGGTAACGGAACATCAGATTGAGAGCCGTACCCGCCGCCTTCTTCTCGCAATTGGCATGGTCTACCAGCATCAATTCGGGCTCCGCCAGAGCGGCATCAATCCAGGCGTCGGGTGTGCGACACAGGAGAAATTCGTGGATGGCAGAGAGGTCTGGTACTTCAATGGACATTGGCGTCTGGCAACTTTCACGGATGAGTCTTATCGGGTAACTACACAGTCACTGCACAGCTACCCACGGGATGCGAATTATACCGCCTCCCCGTCCATTGGCTAACCTTGGCTTAAATTTGCAGCTGGAGGCGCTACGAAGTGGGAAAACCGCGTAATCTGTGATTTGATAACGACTTATTACGTG
>NZ_LZDE01000278.1 GCF_002009015.1 Microbulbifer mangrovi
ATTTCGCCGCGGTTGGCGATCAGTATCTTTTCAAACATAGTTGGTCCCCCGCTCAGGAAATGATCACGAGCGGCTGGTCAAATTCTACCGGCTGGCCATCGTCTACCAGAACGGCCTCAATGGTGCCGGCCTTGTCTGCTTCGATCTGGTTCATCATCTTCATGGCTTCGACGATACAGATCACGTCGCCAACTTTTACCTGCTGGCCAACTTTAACGAACGGATCAGCGCCGGGGCTGGAAGCGGCGTAGAAGGTGCCTACCATCGGGGACTTCACCGGGTGGCCGGTCAGTGCAGGTACGGATTCGGCTTCGCTCTCGGCGGCAGCAGGCGCCGGAGCTGCGGCGGGCGCGGCCGGGGCGACGGCTGGTGCTGCGGGCGCCATCATCGGCATGGCCATCTGCGGCATCTGCACAGAAGCGCCGCTGCTGCCGCGGCTGATGCGCACGGACTCTTCCCCTTCCTTGATTTCCAGCTCGCCGATGTCGGACTCTTCGAGCAGTTCAATCAGTTTTTTGATCTTGCGAATATCCATAACAGTGTCACTCTCAATTTGTGAATACATAAACGCCGGCGCGCAGCCGGCGAATGAAAAAATTGGTACTTAAAGTCGCTTCAGGGCCCCTTCCAGAGCCAAAGTGTAGCTATCTGCTCCGAACCCGAAGACAACGCCCAGTGCCAGATCCGACAGATACGAATGGTGCCGGAAGGCTTCACGGGCATGGGGGTTGGAGAGGTGGACTTCGATAAAAGGTATGGCCACACCCGCCAGCGCATCGCGCAGCGCCACGCTCGTGTGCGTAAAGGCGGCCGGGTTGATGACGATGAAATCCACCTTGTCGGCGTAGGCCTGGTGAATACGCTCCACCAGTTCTGCTTCGCTGTTGCTCTGCAGGCATTCGAATTCGCAACCGGCAGCTTCGCACTGGGTGCGGGCCGCTTCATTGATCTGGGCGAGGGTGGTGGAGCCGTATATCTGCGGCTCGCGGGTGCCCAGCAGGTTCAGATTGGGGCCGTGTAGCAACAGCATTTTCGCCATTCTGTGCCTCGCTCTATGCCTCGCCCTTTATTTTGGTCGGGCGCACGAAATTGTGACTAAAATCCGGAAAAAGTCAGAGAACTTGCCGGTAAACAGCGTAAATCAGCAGATTGCCGAGATTGGCCGGAAGTTTGCCGCAAAAGTGACCCTCTGTCCATGCCCTAAATCCGGAAATGGAGACGTTGTCCGCAGTTCGCCGAAATTCACGTCCTATTTGCTGCAAAGTTTTGTGGCGGGTGGCCTATTCACCTATTTGAATGGCCACAAAGGCGGGGTCAGGGCGTGGCGGTGGCCGAATCGACCAGGACTTCCCGGCTGACGGCTCCGCGCATGGCGGTCAGAAGCCCATCGCGGGTAAGGATCTGGGGAAGGATCTGCGGTTCGCCGCCACCGGCCGGGAACAGCAGGTAGAGGGGCACACTGGAGCGGCCGTAGCGCGCCAGCAGCGCGGTAATTTGTGGATCCTGGTTGGTCCAGTCTCCCTTGAGTGCGGTAAAGCCCAGGTCGCCCACGGCAGCGCTGACTGCGTCGCTGGACAGCACCACCTTTTCGTTGGCGAGACAGGTAATGCACCAGGCGGCAGTCATATTGATCAATACCGGGCGTCCCTCATCGCGAGCTGCGGACAGGGCCTCGGGGGAGTAGGTCTCCCAGTAGTCGCTCTTGCCTGTCTGGGCCAGCTGCCGGTCCGCGTTGTCCAGATTGGGCAGTGCCCACACTGCGCCGGCGACTGCGGCGATGGCAAATACATTGCGCAGTAGCTTGCGTTTGCCGTCCACAGCAGCGCCCGGCCACAGCCACAGGGCGAAGGCAATGGCTACGGCGCCCGCGAGTACCAGGGCTATACCATCGCTGCCGGTCTGACGGCCAAGCACCCACAGCAACCACACCGCCGTCAGGTACATGGGGAACGCCAGTAACTGTTTAAGGGTTTCCATCCATGGGCCCGGGCGCGGCAGGCGCTTGGCCAGAGCCGGTATATAAGTAAGTAACAGGAACGGCGCGGCCATACCGGCGCCGAGGGCGGCAAATACGGCGAGCGCCATTGGTGCCGGCTGGGTTACCGCAAAGCCGAGGGCGGATCCCATCATCGGCGCGGTACAGGGACTGGCAACCACCGTGGCGAGAGCGCCGGTGCTGAAGGAGCCGCCGAGACCGCTGTTTGGATTGCTGTTCGCACCCAGTCCCATCAGGCGGCCGCCGAACTCGGTGACGCCGGAGAGGCTCAGCCCCATGGCGAAAAACAAATAGACGAGGGCGGCTACTACCCCCGGGGACTGCAGCTGGAAGCCCCAGCCCACCGCCTCACCGGCGGCGCGCAGTGCCAGCATGGCCGCGGCGATCAGTACGAAGGTGCCCACGACACCGGCGGTGTAGGCCCAGCCGTGCAGTCGCTGACGGTCGCCGGCATGGGTGATTGCCAGCGCCTTGATCGAGAGTACCGGGAACACGCAGGGCATCAGGTTCAGCAGCAGGCCACCGCCGAACGCCAGTACCATGGCCAACAGCAGGCTGCCCGCAGCGTTGCCGGCCGCAGCCGGCACCGATGTCGAGACGGGGCCCTGGCCCGACGCGACTCCGGCACCGCCGGCGGGCGGGGTACCGTCAAAGGGGGCTGCGGTCTTGCTTACGGGATCCAGTGTGAAGTTGCGTACTTGCGGGGGGTAGCAGAGCCCCGCATCGGCGCAGCCCTGATAGTGCAGTTGTATCTGTACCTTGTCTTGCGTGGCGAGGTCCAGCGGCACTTCCAATTGCCAGCGGTAGACCTCGGTCTCCTTTTCGAAATAGTCGTCCCAGATCACCTCACCTTTTTCCAGAGTGAGCGGCAACGGGGTCTTGTTGTCGCCATCGATCCGGTAGAGCGCCAGCTTGTCGCGGTACAGGTAATACTCCGGAGCGATCTGGAACAGAGCACTGGCGCCGCTGTCAGTAAACAGGAAATCCAGTTGGTAGGCCTGATCCACGGGCAGGAAGTCGTCCTGACCGCTGCTAAGGGCACCAAATGGCGAGGAGGACTGCGCGGAGGAAAAGCCGTCGCGGGCCGCCGCCGGCGCGGCAAACAGGGCTACCCAGAGCAGCAGGATTGCGCAGAGAGCGGCTGCGGTTGCAGCGCCGGAGAGCGGCCGCAGAGCGGTGAAGGTTGAGGTATGTGACGCTTCTGTCGTTTGCAAGCCGGAGATCTTCGCAGTCATGGGTAACAAAATTCTTTATAGTCGGTCTAGTTTGGACTGATATTGCCGGCTTCCGTTCCAGGCTGGCCCCGAAACCCGGCGGTTGAGTGCCGGAGTCCGGTCCCCGCAGCGCCCCGTTGGCACCTGGCGACACTAACAGGGCTAGGCTGGTGTCAGGGCGGTGGCTCAGTATATCGGGCGGATGAGTATAGCGGCGCTTTCGGTACAAAAAAACAACAGCCCTCTGGCGGGCCGGTGATCGAGTGGAGGCGATTATCAGAAGAGTGAATTGGGTCTCAGATCGTTTTTATATCCGTCGGCCCAAAATGGGCGCGATGGCGCTGGTATTGCTGACCGTGCTCGGCGGGTGTGCGACGCAGCCTCCGCCGGCGGCACCGCCCAAGCCTGTGCCGCCGCCGAAACCTGCCGGTCCCAGTCCCGAGGAGATCCGTCAGCGCGCCGTGCAACATTTTCTCGGGCGTGCCGAGCGGGCACAGCGGGAAGGCTTTATCACCATGCCGGCCGGCGCCAGTGCCTACGATTTTTACCTCCAGGTACTGCAGCTGGATCCGGGCAATACCCAGGCAGCGGCGGGTATCCAGATCCTGGTGATGGACCTGGTGGCCCGCGCCCGCGACGCATTGCGCCAGCGTGCATTCGGACAGGTGAGAAGCCTGCTCAATACCGCCGACGAAATATCCCCGGGCAATCCCCTGTCTAAAGAAGTGCGCGCGCAGTTGCAGCGCGAGCAGCAACGTGCGCGGCAGGATGTGACCCTGGATGGCCCGGGTGCACAGACGGTACCCCTGGCGGCGAGTGAGTTGAATGCACGCTCCGACGCCATGGTGCAGATGCTGACTTCTGTGGCGCAGCGGATTCGCGAGCATCAGCTGCGCGTGATCATTGTGGCGCGTACCGACGCGGAGGGGCGCTGGGTATACAGTCAATTGCGCCAGGCGGTGCCCGGATTCCGGGTACGGGGTGATATAAAGCTCGGCAATCCCCCCCGTTTACTGTTACAAAAGAGTCCATAACTCCATCGAGGGTCTCGCTCACAATAACAAGCTGAAAAAACGAGAGTCGCAACTATGCAGCATCGCAACCTTCGCGCTGTGCGCGGCCTCCTGGCTGCGTTCCTGATGGCGCTGTCAGGGGGCTCGTTCGCTGCCACAGCAGCCACCAATGAAAGTAGTAGCGCCGAGCGCGACAGCCATATAGCCCATGGTGCGGGCATCGCGGAAAATCTGGAGATATCGGGTTACGCCCGGGAAATGCCCCCCGGCGCGCCCATGGGGGCGGCCTACGTGACGCTGCGTGACCTGTCTGGCAGTGCGCGGGTACTGGCGCGGGTAGAATTGCCTACGCACCCGCAGGGCAAGGTTGAAATGCATACCACCCGGCAGGTCGACGGCGTGAGCCGCATGCGCGCGCTGAAAAAAATCACTCTGCCAGGCAATGGCACCATTGAAATGCGTCCCGGTGCCACCCACCTGATGGTCCATGGCGTCGCACTGAAAGCCGGGCAGACGCTATCGCTGCGGCTGGTGTTCGCTGACGGATCTGCGCACGAGGCAGCACTGCCGGTACGCGGCCTGCAAGAGAAAACTCAGGCGGATGAGGGCGATCACCAACACGCCCAACATCATCACGGCTGAACATTTGGCGGAAAGTGCGTTCAGAGCCTACCGCGCCATTCAATCCATTTGTTGTCACTGAAAAAATTGGAGTACACCGATGAAGAGTTTTGCCACATTGCTGGTAACCGGATTTGCATTCATGTTGGCCGCCTGTGCCCACAGCCCGGTGCAGGTGGCTGTGAAACCGCAAGTAGATGTCGCCCCGGACAATATCGGAGCCGGTTATACCGTGTATGCCCGTGGCGAGAACCAGTTGCCCGGCGGTGGCCTGGGTAGCCTCGGGGGAATCTATGCCGATTCGTCCAATGTGACCCTGGCCAATGATATCGAGGGCTCCATGGCATCTGCGCTGTACCAGGGGCTGGAATCCTGGTCGTTCCGCAGCGTTGAAAATGGTGGCGATGTGCAGGTGGTGGCCAAACTCACCGACCTCAAATACGACAGCCCCAACAAGCTGTATACCACCAAGGTCAATTCCGGCGCTTCTATCCAGTTACAGGTTTCGGTGAAAGGAGCGACTTTCTTCGGCAACTACACTACCAGCGGCAAGGATCGCAACCTGATCAAGCCGAGCCCGGAAGAGGTGGAAAGCACGATCAATCGCCTGCTCAGTGCGACGCTGCAGCGCGCGTTTGAGGATGAAAAGCTGAAGTCGTTCCTGCGTCAGCACCTGTGATTGAGGTGCGGAGACCCGGGGGGAAACTCTGGTCAGTAGTGGCTGCTGGTGCGAATCGGGTCACATTTGACGCCAGGGTACCGCTGGAGGATTCCGCGCCGGTGAATAAGCCGTTATTATTTTCCCTGATAGAGCGGGGGCGCGTTACGCGCCGAATTATTCTGCGGCCCCAGTGCAGGGCCGCCATATGAATACCGGGCGGTAATGCCGGTTGAGTTGGGATTCCATTGACTGAGTTCACACCGAAAAATGCCGCGTATCACGGCCAGTTGCGGGAATCCGGTGGCGATGCGATAGCTGTGGGACAATTGAGTCCGGCGGCGGCAGAGCTGGCGTTGGGCGAAGTGGCTGATGGCGTGATCGTGACCGACCGTTACGGCAGGGTTAGATACAGCAATCCGCTGGTCAGCGAACTCTGTGGCAACCTGGTGGGGCTGTTGCCTGGCCAGTCTCTCGTCGAGGGGCTACCTCTATACGATGACAGTGGCGAGGCTCTGGAGCTGAACCTGGCCAGCGGCGATAGCGAGGGCGATATCCCCAGCCGGCGCGAGCTGCGCGCCAATGTGCGTCGCGGTGATGGCGAGCTGCTGGAAGTCAGTGTCCAGATCAATAGCCTGAAGGAAGGCGTGCAATTACAGGGATATGTGCTGGTTCTGCGCCACACCTCCGAGGTGCGCCGTATCTCTTCCCGTCTCAGCTGGCAGAGCAGCCACGACGCGTTGACCCACCTGCCCAATCGTCAGGCCTTTGAGCACTCCCTGCAGCAACTTCTGAATGCGGATACCGGCCCGCGCCAACACCATATCCTGCTTTACCTGGACGTCTATCAGTTCAAAGTGGTGAACGACACCCTCGGCTACAGTGCCGGCGATGCGCTGCTGATTGCGCTCGGGAAAATTCTTAGCCGTTGCCTGGGACGCGGGGACCTGCTGGGCCGGGTGGGCAGTGATGAATTTGCGCTGTTGCTGAAAGACTGCACGCTGGAAGAGGCAAAGCGTATTGTCACCCGGCTGCGGGAAGCGGTGAGCGGTTTTGTCTTCGAGTGGGAAGACAGCGAGACACGTCCAGCGCTCTCCATCGGTGCGGTGAGCGTGGATCGACATGCGCCGCCGGCCAGCCAGTTGCTGGCCTCAGCCAATGATGCCTGCTCTGCGGCCCGCGACCAGGGGCGCAACCGGGTGAAATTTTTCGGCGATTCCCGCAAGGCACTGGAAAAGCGTCGCGAGAGTACCTGGCTCGCGGAAATCCACGCCGCCATCCAGGAGGATCGCCTGCTGCTATACCGCCAACCGGTGGTGGCGCTACAGGACAAAAACCGCGTGCACCACTACGAGGTGCTGGTGCGCATGCAAGGGCGGGACGGGGATGTGATTTCCCCCGGACTGTTCCTGCCGGCGGCGGAACGCTACGGCATGATCGATGAAGTGGATCGCTGGGTGATCCGCAAGATATTCCAGTACATGGCGCTGGAGCAGAGCAGTGGCGCCGGTGGTTTCCATTACGCGATCAATATTTCCGGTATCAGTCTCGGCGATGAGCTGTTCGCAGATTTTGTGCTGCGAGAGTTGACCGAGGCGGGGGTCGCGCCGTCGCGGGTGCAGTTTGAAATTACCGAAACCAGTGCCATCAATAACCTGGATCGGGCGCTGGTGTTTATCCACAAGTTGCGTGCGGCGGGGTGCAGTTTTGCGCTGGATGATTTTGGTCGCGGCGCTTCCTCCCTTGCCTATCTGCGTCAGCTGCCGGTGGATTACCTGAAGATCGACGGGTCTTTCGTGCGCAATATGCTGGAGGATGAGATCGACAGCGCGATGGTGAGTACGGTGGATCACCTGGCTAAACGCATGGGTATCAGCACCATTGCAGAGTTTGCCGAGACGCCGGAATTGCTGGAAAAACTTCGTCTGATGGGGGTGGACTTTGCCCAGGGCTTTGGCATCGCCGCGGCAGCCTGTCTTCCCGAGATTACTGGCCCCAGGTCATCTTCTTCTGTGAACTGATTTTACTGTGGCCTTAACGGGACCTGTGTCGGCAGAGTGCCGGGTGCGGGTTATCGGGGCCGCGCTAACCCCCTCCCCGGGCACTCTATTCAAGTTGCCAACCTTTCACATTGGCTTGGATGTGGCTCAGGCGTCTGCCACCTGTTCCAACAGCTCTTTGTGCTGCTCCGGACGCAATCTCGGTCCATACTGACTCACAACCTGTGCCGCCGCGCGGCAGGCCAGTTCTCCCGCCTCCGCAAACCCCATGCTGCGGTTGATCCCGAACAGGAATGCGCCCGCAAACATATCGCCGGCACCGTTGGTGTCGATGGCTTCCACCTCGGGGGAGGACACGCGGTGTTCCTGTTCACCATCCCACAGCAGCGCGCCGTCGGCACCGAGGGTAATGGCGAAGGCGCCGCAGTGATTGCGCAGGGTTTGCGCCGCCTCTTCCAGGGATTCTGTGTGACAGAAATTGAGGGCTTCCTCACGGTTACAGAACAGCAGGTCGACGCCATCGCCGAGCATTTCTTTCAGTCCGTCGTGGAACAGTTGCACCATCATGGGGTCGGATAGGCTCAGGGCGGTTTTTACGCCGGCGGCTTGCGACTGCTCGCGCAGGGTGATGGCGGCGGCGCGGCCGGTCGGGGACGAAACCAGGTAGCCCTCGATATAGGCCCAGCGGGACTTTTCCAGGGCTTCGCTGTCGAGTTCGTTGACCGACAGTTCAGCGCTGATGCCTAGGTAGGTGTTCATGCTGCGCTCGGCGTCCGGGGTGATCAGTACCAGGCATTTGCCGGTAACGCCGCTGGCGGCATTGTGCAGGGCCTTCGGGTAACCGACACCGGCGGCGGCTAGGTTGTCGCGGTAAAAATCGCCGTTGTCGTCATCGGCCACCTTGCAGGAATAAAAGGTGTCGAGACCAAAGTAACTGGCGGCGATGACGGTGTTGGCGCCGGAACCGCCACAGGCGTGGCTGGCGGTGACCATGTGGTGTTTGAGATCCTCCGCCAGCTGTTCCTGGCGCGAGTCATCAACCAGCGTCATGACTCCCTTGTCGACGCCCAGTGACTGCAGGTCGTTGTCGGACACTTCAATTTCCGTATCGAGAAGGGCGGCGCCGATGCCGTAAAGGTCGTACTGGTGCATAGGGGATCCATTGCTGCTGGCTAAATTCGTTTCAGTCGGCCCGGCTTGCGGGCGCTGGGCGCATTATGGCGGGCGGCGGGGTAAGTGCAAGTGGGTGCCGGCAGCGCAGTTGTGTGACCCGTTGGGTTTGACTTGTACAGAAGTGACCTTATAAATGCCGGCTATAAAAGACGCTGTCACGCCCGTCTCCGGTGCCCTTGTTTCGGTCCGCGGCGTTAACGGGAAGTAACAGCCTTTCAATGTAAGTAACCAATCTATCTGAATCCATATGCCATCGAACAAGCGCCGCACAAAAGCGAAAACCTCAAACCGAAAAAGCCGCCCGGGACGGTTGCGCCGCTGGATCAAGCGCCTCAGCCTGCTTGCCCTGTTCGGCGTACTGGTACTCGCCGGTTACATGGTGTGGCTGGATGTGCAACTACGAGAGCGACTGGACAGTCGACAGTACCAGCTGCCCGCCAGGGTCTATGCGCGCCCGCTGATTCTCAAGGACGGTATGGTGATGCGCCCGGACGAACTGGAGTCCGAATTTGCCGCGCTCAATTACAAGAAGGTTCCGGCGATTGAAGAGCCGGGACAGTGGCAGCGCGAGGGGATGGAATACCGGGTATGGCGACGGGACTTTATCCACGCGGACAAGCGCGAGCCGGCAGAACAGGTGCAGTTTCGCCTGCGCAACGACGAGCTGACCAATTTGCGCAGCGAGGCAGGTGAGCGACTGAAAGAGTTTCGCCTCGACGCCGCGCCCATTGGCACCTTGCTCGGCGGTGGCGACGACCGCACGCCGGTGCGCATTGAGGAAATACCGCCATTGCTCGGTGCCACTTTGATCGCTGTGGAAGACCAGGATTTCGTGCATCACTTCGGGGTTTCTCCGCGCGGGATTGCGCGCGCCATGGTGGCCAACTTCAAGGCCGGCGGAGTGGTACAGGGCGGCTCCACTATCACCCAGCAGCTGGTGAAAAATATCTTTTTCGATCACAAGCCGAGCCTGTGGCGGAAATTCAACGAAGCGCTGATGGCGATACTGATGGAGGTCCATTACGACAAGGCCTACATCCTCCAGGAATATATCAATGAGGTATGGCTGGGGCAGCAGGGCAGCCGGGCGATATACGGCTTCGGGCTGGCCTCCGAGTTCTATTTCCAGAAGCCTCTCAGCCAGCTGGAACCCCATCAGATCGCGCTGCTGGTAGGACTTGCCAAGGGCGCGTCGTATTACAATCCTTGGCGCAATCCGGAGCGGGCCCTGGAGCGGCGCAATACCGTACTGGATGTGATGCTCGAGCAGGGGCTGATCAGCGAGGAGCAGCACGACCGCCTGCGCAAAAAGCCGCTGGAAGTTGCCTCCGCTGGTGCCACCGCACAGAACCCTTATCCCGCGTTCACCGAGCGCTTGCTGGAAGAATTGCGTCCCTACTACTCCGTGGAGGAGCTGCGCACTGCTGGCCTGCGGGTGTACACCACCCTGTCTCCGTCGGTGCAGAAACTGACGGAGGATGCGGTGAGCCAGGGTGCCGATCGCCTGGAGAAAGACCGCGGCCTGAAAGAGGACTCCCTGCAGGGCGCTACGGTGGTGCTGGAAAATCACAGTGGCAATGTGCTCGCCATGGTGGGTGACCGCCGTCCCCATTACCCGGGCTTCAACCGCGCCCTGGAGGCGCGTCGCCAGGTGGGCTCACTGATCAAGCCCGCGGTCTATCTCACTGCGCTGGAGCGCACCCATCAGTACAACCTCGGTACCCTGATTGACGACGCCCCGATCCGCGAGGAAAGCGCCGATGGCCAGGTGTGGATGCCGGCCAACTTCAACAACCGCAGTCACGGGCTGGTACCGCTGTATGTGGCCCTGTCTCGATCCTATAACCAGGCGACCGCGCGCCTGGGGCTGGATCTCGGCATCGAAAACGTGCGGCAGACCATTCGCCGGCTGGGTGTACAGGCGAACCTGCCGCGGGTGCCATCCCTGTTTCTCGGTGCGGTGGAAATGACACCCTTTGAAGTTGCGGGCATGTACCAGACCCTGGCCAACGGCGGGGAACATGTAGAGCCGCGCACCCTGCTGGCGGTGTCTGACGCTGACGGCGAACAGGTACAGCGCTTCCGGCCCAAATCCAGCCGCGGCGTGGATGAGGTGCCGGCTTATCTTCTGCGCTATGCACTGGAACAGGTGATGCGCGAGGGCACCGGCAAGAGCGCATACCGGCGGCTGCCCAACAGTGTGCCGTTTGCCGGCAAAACTGGCACCACCAATGATTACCGCGACAGCTGGTTTGCCGGTTTCAGCCCGGGAGTGACAGCGGTGGTATGGCTGGGCCGCGATGACAATGAGCGCACCAGCCTCACCGGTGCCACCGGCGCGCTGACGGTGTGGACCGACATCATGCGCAAGCTGCCTCACCGCCACGGGCGTATCAAGGCGCCGCGCGGCGTCGAGTGGAAGCCGCTGAATCGCGACGGGCAGTATATGGATCCGCGCAACTGCCAGGGCGGGCGCGAGTTGCCGGTATCGGTGGAGAGTCGACTGCAGACGGATCCTCGCTGTCAGCGTCGCGGCTGGTTCCGCAACTGGTTCGACGATGACAAGGAAGAGGATGTGGCGCCCCGCGAGGATATGACCCCAGGCTGGGGCATTGACCCGGAGCAGCAGCGACGGGAACAGCAGCAGCGCCAGCGCGAGCAGCAATTGCGTGAGCAGCTGGAGCGTGAGCGTCAGTCGGTTCCTCAGGAAGAACTTGATCCGAGACTGCAGGAACAGCCCGTGCCGCAATCCGAGGAAGAGCGTCTGCGCCGGTTGCAGGAATCCGGCCAGATTCAGGAGCAGCGCTACCTGGAAGAGGAGCGCCGGGCACAGGAAGAGCGCCGGATTATGCAGGAGCGCATGCAGCGGGAGCAGGAGCAGCCGGATCGTGGTGCCCCGGTAGAAGAAGCCCAGCCCTGGTCGCCGGAAGAACCGGATCAGTGGCCATAGAGTCAGGGACTGGAACTTTGTCGGGGCGGGGGGCATACTTTCGCACCGAAAATGATTCCCATTCCCTGAATCTGGCGCGATGCAGTACCGTTTTGATAAATACGTTCTGGATACGGAGCAGCTATATCTGACCGCCGACGGAGAGCCTGTGGCCGCGGAAGCGCGGCAGTTGCAGTTGCTCTCATTGCTGATTGCGGGTTTTCCCGAGTGTTGTGAACGGACTGCGCTGTTGGAAGCGCTGTGGCCCAATACGGTGGTTTCCCACTGGTCCCTGGGGCGACTGGTTTCCGATACCCGCAAGCTGTTTCGCGAGCTGGGGTATGAGGGGCCGCTGATCCAGACGTTACACGGGCGCGGCTACCGGCTGTCCCCGGAGCTGGCCGAGCAACTGCAGGACATCTGCCCCTCATCGCCGCAGCCAGAAAGCGATGCCTTGGCGGCCGACTCCGCTGAACCTGCTGAATCAGGCAGTGACAGCAGTACGTCTGCCACTGGTGCTGCCGCTGTCGATAGCGCACCCGCCGGCGAACAGGTCTCTTCCCCGTCATCCGCTGCAGCGTCCCGACCCACCGCGCATTTCTGGCGCCTGTGGACCGGTATGGGGCTGCTGGTGCTGGTAACCGCGCTTGTGGTGTATCTGGTTACCGTGCGACAGATTCCGGATGACGGTGCCCCTCTGGTGATAGGCGAAGCCCCGGATGTCCGCGGCAGGATTCTGTGGGTGGACGACAACCCCGACAACAACCTCGCCGAGCGCGCACAATTTGAATCCCTGCGGATCGCGGTCTACCTGGCAACCAATACCGACGATGCCCTGACGCTGCTGTCCATGTACCGCTATGATGCGGTCATCTCTGATATGGGGCGGGGCCGGGAACCCCTGGCAGGCTTCAAACTGATGGAGCGGATGCGCGCACGACATGACAGCACGCCTTATTTCCTGTACACCATCATGCCATCAGATTCCCAGCGCCAGCTGGTGCGGCAGCGGGGCGGCAACGGTGTTGCCGTGGCGCCGGACGAACTGTTCAGCCTGGTTTTACCGATCTTCGACCTGCCGGCCGCGGAAACTCAACCCTCTGCATCCCCTCCCTGATCCTCATGTCACAATCGCGCCAGCTTCTCTGCAGGCCCCGTGATACGGGCGTTTCAAAACTATTCAAAACCTTTCAAAGACACCCATGGCTCTTCCTAGCTAAATTTTCGACGACAGAATCGAGACAAAGGTTGCCGATTGTATTGCGCGGTCAGGTAACCCGGGGAAAGGGGAAGTTATGCTGGGGGCTGGATTGGCGGCGCTGTTTGTCGCCGGGCGGGATTCGAGGGTGGGGGAACAGCGGTTACAGGAATCGCAGGTTAATACGGCTTCTGCATCGGCACTGATCTCGGGGAGCGGTCAGGGCGGCTTGCCAGAAACCGCGGAGGGTTGCCCCCGCGAGTCGCAGTTGGTGATCGTGAATCAGCCTGCGCAATCTGCGACAAAAATATTCAGTGCCCGTGAGCTGCAAGTCCTGACGCAGATCGCTGCCGGTGCAACCAGTGTCGAGATCGCTGAGCACCTGAACATCTCTGTGCATACGGTAAAGAATCACCGCAAGAATATCCTGCGCAAGGCCGATTGCCGAAATTCTGGCCAACTAATAACCCGTTGCCTGGCATTAGGGGTTATCTGAGTTCTGCTTTTCAGGCCCGTGTCCGCGGGCCTGAGCATGTCTGCTTGGTGCTCGCGCTGGTTTAGCCGCCAGATTCTCTGGTGCGGCCTCGCGGAGCCTCTCTATCCTGCTTTTTCCCCATTATTCACAGAGTTTCCGTTTTTATCCCGCTGATGGGGAGAAGCTCCTCACGGCTTCTCGCCCGCTTACAGGTTGCTGTTGCGCTCATTTTTGCATTTGCGCATAGGAATAGTTCTTATTTGTGTTTACTTTTTATCGCGGCTCCCTATACTTCGCGCCGACGAATCGGTCATCTAGGGAGAAACAGATAATGTCAGGATCACGTATCAAGTCCTTGCCGCTGTCCATGGGGGCACAGACCATTGCCGCAGCGCTCGCCTTCGGATCACACGCATCCATCGCCGCAGAGCAGGAAGCTGCCTGCAAAGAAAAGGACGACAAGTCCTGTGTTGCTGAAGCAGGCAAATCCTCGCTGGAACATATTGAGATCCACGGGGTGCGCAACTCCGTATACCGCTACGACCGCTCTGGCGATCTCCGCCGTGTAGCGGACCTGGTGGATACCCCGCAGACCATCAGTGTCCTGACCCTCGACCAGATCCAGGAGTCCGGTAAAACCGACCTGGAAGATATTCTCGCCGCGCAGTCCGGCGTGACCCTGGGTACCGGCGAAAACGGCAATGCCTTCGGCGACCGCTATATCATCCGCGGCCATGAGGCGCGTAGCGATGTGTTTGTCGACGGCCTGCGTGACCCGGGCATGACCACCCGTGAAAGTTTTGCCACCGAGCGCGTGGAGATCACCAAGGGCCCGAGCTCTACCTTTGCCGGCCGCGGATCTTCCGGCGGTGCGGTCAACAGCATCACCAAGAAAGCCTCCACCGAATACAACTTCGGGCGCGTGGACCTCGCCGGCGGTACCGACGATCACCGCCGTTTTACCGTGGACTACAACCTGTCCTTGAACGATGCACTGGCCCTGCGTGTCAATGGCCTTACATCCGCGCAGGACAAGCCTGGCCGCGAGGGCATCGAGCGCGAGCGCGATGGTGTGCAGCTGTCAGGATTGTTCCAGGCGTCAGAAAAACTGTCGTTTATTGCCGATGCGTATTATCTCGACGCGCACGACAAGCCAGACCTGGGTAGTGTCTTTGACCGCGATGCGCGCGAGCCCATAGAGGACATTCTGGTGTACGCCCAGGACAATGACTTCCTGGATTCCGAGGTGACCACGTTTACCCTTCGAACCGATTACCAGTTGTCCGACAGCGTGCGCCTTTTCAATGCCACCCGTGCAGGTCAGACCGAAAACGGCTACATCACCACCGGCCTGCGTAGCACTAATCGTGCAGATGAAGATCCCGAGGCACCGGGTGCTGCCACTATGACCCTGAGCACCCATCAGGGTTGGCAGGAAGTCGACTACACCACCTCCCAGTTCAATCTGTTCTGGGATACCGAGGTGTTTGGTCGTGAGCACAAGTTGGTATTCGGGCTTGAGTACACCGATGAGTCTGTGGACAACGGTGTTTTCGATATCGAGTACGCGAATGAGGGCAACTGCCTGACAAACGGCCGCGGTGGTGTTTCCTCTTCCTACTGTGTTATCGATGCCAATGGAAGCCAGCTGAGCAACGTGGGTGGCCTGATGGGGCGCAGCTACAGCCGCGGAAATGCGGATGCCCTGTATAACATCGAGACCGTCTCTGCATATGTTATGGATACGGTGGCGGTGACGGATGAGCTCGACCTGTTTTTCGGCTTGCGCCAGGACAGCTTCGACTACAGCAACGCGACTAGCGGTCGCAGCGGCGACCGGTTCTACGCTTACTCGGACTCCATGTTCAACGGCCACCTGGGACTGGTGTACGACGTGGCTGAGGATGGCAACGTGTACGCTACCTACAGCACCGCCACCAATATCAACGGTGGGGAATCTGACCTGGGTGCCAACTGTGGTTACGGCGGTCTGTGCGGCTCCCCGGACCAGGCGGCGGAAGCTGACCCGGAACTGGTGGAGAATCTGGAGCTGGGCACCAAGTGGATGCTGTTCGACGACAAGCTGATGGCCACCGCGGCGGTGTTCCGCATGACCAAAAGCGATGTGATGGAAAGTGTCGGTGACAGCTATTCCACACTGGGTACCCTGAATACCGGTAAGAACCGCGTACAGGGTGTGGAGTTTGGTCTTAGCGGTGATATCACCGAAAAATTGAGTGTACAGGCCTCCGCAGCGCTGATGGATTCCGAGGTGCTGGATTCCTTCAGCGAAGACAACATCGGCCTGGCGCTGAGTAACTTCGCGGACAACAGCTACACCTTGCAGCTGCGCTATCAGCCCAACGAGCGTTTTGCCTTCGGTGGTGATTACAGCTACCAGAGCAAAATGTACGGCGGTCAGCCGGATACAGCGGCGGGCTATAGCCAGGAAACCGGCGAGTACAGCATCGTGGTGCCCAGCTATCAGGTGGTTGGCCTGTTCGCGAACTTCAATGCGACAGAAAAACTGACCCTGCGTGCAAATATCGGCAACCTGCTGGACGAAGAGTACTGGACCGCAGCATACCGTTCAGGATCTTTCATGTACCTGGGGGATGGTCGCAGCTTCCGCGCTACTGCCACCTACGAGTTCTGATCTGATTGCTGAACTGGTAGCTTTTGACAGTAAGTTAACTCTGCAGGTCGATAAGGTAGGTTGAGAGGGTAGGCCGATGGTTGTGATTGAAAATCTGCTCGCGCCACAGGAGGTGGCCAGATTCCGCGAGGTGCTGATGTCGTTGCCCTGGGCAGATGGCAAGGGCACCGCCATGGGGATGGCGGCGGATGTAAAAAACAACCATCAGGCCGACCCGGCCAACCCGGGCGTCCAGCAGCTGGCCAATCAGCTGCTGGCTCGCATGGGCGAAACCCCGAGACTGGTCTCCGCGGCACTGCCACACCGGATTTTTCCGCCGGTGTTCAATCGCTACGGCGAGACCGAGGAATACGGCTGGCATGTGGACGGGGCCATCATGCGTATTCCCGGTTCCAGTGAAGTGCTGCGCAGTGACATGTCGATGACACTGTTTCTGAATGCGCCGGATGAATATGCGGGTGGGGAACTGGTGATTGCGACGGCGTTTGGCGAGCAGCGGGTAAAACTGGCCGCCGGTTCCGCTGTGGTCTATCCATCCAGTAGTCTGCACAAGGTTACCGCGGTCACCGCGGGACAGCGCATTGCCGCAATTACCTGGATGCAGAGTATGGTGGCCGATAGCGCTATGCGTCAGACGCTATTCGAACTGGATCAGAGTATCCAGAACCTGCTGCGCCAGGGGCAGGTGGATAGAGCCGAACTGGACCGGCTCCATCATGTTTACCACAACCTGATTCGGCAGTGTGCGGCGATATGATCCCGCACCTGTCATAGGTGGCGGGATCAGCTCAGCCGGTAGTAACCGGGGGCGGGACTAGTAGGTACTGTAATGTCGTGTAATGGCGGCAGACTAAACCCCTGCGCTAAAGCGGTGTAGCATGGTTGACTATCTATCCATCGTATTGCGAACGGGACGCCGCCATTGTCCGCCGAGACCACTTCCCTGCAGTCGTTATTGACCCCGACTACCATCCTGCTGCTGGTGACCACGGCGGTGAGCCTCGCTGCGTTGTACCTCTCTCCGCGCCTGTTGCAAGAGTGTGCCTTCCGGCCCTACCGGGTTTGGCGTGGAAAAAACCGGGATTCCATTTATCTGGCGGGGTTTGTGCACGCGAACCTGCTGCATCTCGCGGTAAACATGTGGTGCCTTTGGCTGTTCGGCCAGGAATTGGCGCACCGCATTGGCGGAACCCTGTTTATCCTGCTGTATTCCCTGGCTCTGGTATTGAGCCATATTCCGACACTGTTTAAAGAACATGAGAATCCGGACTACGCGAGTGTAGGTGCCTCCGGCGCGATTTCCGCGGTGGTATTTGCCTATATCGTTTATTACCCGCAGTCTGAACTCTACCTGCTATTTCTGCCCATTCCGTTGCCGGCGTGGCTGTTTGGCGTGCTGTATCTCGCTTACAGCGTGTATGCCAGTCATGACAAAAACAGCCGTATCAATCACGACGCGCATTTCTGGGGTGCGGTAACCGGGTTGGTATTTGTTCTGTTCACCGATCCTGCCGCATGGGCGCGATTGCTCTGATTTTCGTTACGAGATAAATCAACAAAACCATAAGCAACACAAAAAACGTGGGGGAAACCATGAAGCGTTCATTTTATTCGGCACCAGTGGCCGGAATCGCGAGTGTGATACTGGCACTGCTGTGCCTGGGGGCGCAGGCTCAGATGCAGGACGCGAATGAGGAAGCTGCGGAGCCACAATTCAGTGAGGAGCAGCAACAGTACATTGCCTGGGCACAGCAAACCTGGGACGGGATGGAGCGGCGCACGGGCACGGTAGAGTTGCCCGGAGGTGTCGCCAGCCTGGAGGTTCCCGATTCTTTTTATTACCTGAATCCTGAAGACAGCAAATTGGTCCTGGAGGAAATCTGGGGCAACCCGGAGGGCGAGTTGGGCCTTGGAATGCTGTTCCCGATGGATGTCACACCGTTTGATGGTGATTCCTGGGGAGTAACTATCGAGTACAGCGAGGAGGGCTATATCCGTGATGACGATGCTGCGGAAATAGACTACAGCGAACTGTTGCAGGATATGCAGGCTTCAACGCGTGAAGAAAGTGCGTACCGGGTAGAAAACGGCTATGAATCCATCAGTCTGGTGGGCTGGGCGGAGCAGCCCTATTACGATACGGAGCAGAAGAAGCTCTATTGGGCAAAAGAGTTGGCTTTCGGTGAAATGGAGACCAATACACTGAACTACAACATCCGCGTGCTTGGGCGCAAAGGTGTGCTGGTGCTCAATTTTATTGCCGGTATGTCGCAGTTGGAGGATATCAAGCAAAGTCGTGATGCAGTGCTGGCAATGACGAGTTTTAATCCCGGCTATCGCTATGAGGAGTTTGATCCAGAAATCGATAAAGTGGCGGCCTATGGCCTCGGTGCACTGGTAACCGGCAAGGTGTTGGCCAAAACCGGACTGTTAGCCGGTTTACTGCTGTTCCTGAAAAAGGCCTGGATACTGATTCCACTGGCCTTTGGCGCACTGTTCAAACTTTTCCGGCGCGGTGGCAAGGGCGACCAGTGATCGCCTGACAGAAAAGATTTATACGGGCCGGTTTTGCCGGCCCGATTTTCTCAACCCGCCTGTAACAACCTGGCGGCTTCTTCCGCAAAGTAGGTCAGCACCCCATCGGCACCGGCGCGCTTGAATGCCAGCAGGGATTCGAGAATTACCGCTTCCCGATTGAGCCAGCCATTATCGAACGCCGCACAGTGCATGGCGTACTCACCGCTGACCTGATAGGCAAAGGTAGGTACCTTGAGTTCGTCCTTCACCCGGCGCACCACATCCAGATACGGCATGCCCGGCTTCACCATGATCATGTCCGCACCTTCCTGCAGATCGAGTGCGCACTCGTGCAGCGCCTCGTCACCGTTGGCCGGGTCCATCTGGTAGCTGAATTTGTTGGCGCCCTTCAGATTGCCTGCAGAACCCACGGCATCGCGGAACGGACCGTAATAGCTGGAGGCGTATTTGGCGGCGTAGGACATGATCTGGGTGTTTACATGGCCATCCCGTTCCAGCGCGGTGCGGATTGCGCCGATACGCCCGTCCATCATGTCCGATGGCGCCACCACATCGGCGCCTGCCTGGGCGTGTGACAGCGCTTGCTGTACCAGTACCTCCACGGTGTCGTCGTTGACGATATACCCTTCACTGTTCATCAGCCCGTCCTGGCCGTGACTGGTGAACGGGTCCAGCGCCACGTCGGTAATCACACCCAGTTCCGGCGCTGCCTCTTTCAGTGCGCGCACGGCACGCTGTGCCAGGCCATCCGGGGCAAAGGCAGCACGGGCATCGTCCGACTTGGCAGAAGGGTCGACTACCGGGAACAGCGCAACCGCGGGGATTCCGAGGTTTACCAGTTCTTTGGCTTTTGCGGTGAGCAGATCTACGGTCAGCCGCTCGACACCGGGCATTGACGCAACTTGCTGGGTCTCGCCGCGGCCTTCGATAACAAACAGGGGCAGGATCAGGTCATCGGTGGTTAACCGGTTTTCCCGCACCAGGCGGCGAGAGAACTCGCTGGCACGCAGGCGGCGCGGACGTGAATGGGGGTAAGCGCCGCGGTGAAGGCTGATACTCATGAATGGTCACTCCGGCTGGTAGGTAGGGGTTGGCGCGCACTCTGGGCGGCGACTAAGCTGGCGCAATCATATCAAAACGGGAGTGGTTCTGATGTCTGTTGCCTTTTGGTGTCTGCTGGTGGCGATTTTGATGCCGCCCACATTTGCTGCCATCGCCAAAGCCACCGCAGAGGGAAGGTACAACAACCGGTCGCCGCGCGCGTTTCTGGAAAAGCAGTCCGGACTGTCGCGGCGTGCGGACTGGGCTCAGCGCAACAGTTTCGAGATATTGCCGGCATTTATCGCGGGGGTGTTTGCGGCCATCGCGGCGGGTGTCGACGAGCAGTGGTTAGCGCGACTTTCGCTGATCTTTATTGCCACCCGGATTCTCTACGGGATCTGCTACCTGAAAGACTGGGCAGCCGCACGCTCCCTGTGCTGGTTCTCCGGTTTCTTCTGTTGTCTGGGGCTGCTGATCATGGCGGCGCTCGCGGTTTAGCTTCACTCGGCGCTGCCGTCACTGCGAAGGTGTTCGACGAGCGCGCGGCCGGCCGCGGCAATATGCTGCTCAAGCAGTGCGGTTGCCGCCTTGCCATCACCGTTTTGCAACAGGCCCAGCAGTTCGTAGTGCTCCCGCTGACTGGTGGCCTGGTAATCGAGACTGCGGGACTGGAAGCCGATATAGCGCTCGCACTGAAGGTGCAGCTGTTCCACAGCAGCGAACAGCGTGGGGCGATTGGCGGGACGGTACAAGCAGGTGTGAAATTGCCAGTTGAGTGCGCCGATTTCCGTGGCGCTGATCTCCGCGGACTGCGTTTGTAAAGATTGCGCTGATGCTTCCATCGTATCGAGGTAATCTCGAGCACGGCCAAGGATTTCCCCATTTAAATGCGGTATGGCGAGCTCCTGCAGTAACGGCTCCAGACGCATGCGCATCAGATAGAGGTCTTCCACTTCCAGCGGATCGAACCGCGGTACCGCAACGCCGCGTTTACCGTGTCCCGTCAGCCAGCCTTCATTTTTCAGTCGTGCGAGCGCATCCCGCACCGGAATCCGGCTTACCTCGTACTGCTCGGCCAGCTCCGTCTGTTTGAGCACCGTGCCCGGGGCAAAGCGTCCCCGCTGCAGGTCTGATTTCAGTCTTTGGTACAGGCCCATTTCAGTTTTTCCTGTGGAGCAACCGGTGACAGATTAGCCCACCCGCGAGGCCCCAGAAGGCGGCGCCAATACCCAGGTAGCTGACCCCGGAGGTGGTGATCAGCAGGGTAACCAGTGCGGCCTCGCGACCGTCGCTGTCGCTGCTGGCACCCGCCAGGCTACTGCCGATGGTGCCGAGCAGCGCCAGTCCGGCAACGGTGGCGATCATCGCCTGCGGAAAAGCGCTGAACAGCGCCACCACGCTGGCACCGAACAGGCCAGCCAGTAAATAGAAAACGCCGGCCGCGATACCGGCGGTGTAGCGGCGCTCCGGGTCCGGGTGGGCTTCGGGACCGGTACAGATGGCTGCGGAGATGGCGGCCAGATTAAAAGCAAAACCGCCGAACGGCGTCAGCAGCAGTGAGGTGAGACCGGTGCCGCTGATGACGGGGGAAACAGGGACCCTCTGGTAACCGCTGGCGCGCAGGGTGGCGACGCCGGGAATATTCTGCGAGGTCATGGTGACAATAAACAGCGGTAACCCCACGCCTAGCAGCACCGAGGGATTGAATACCGGTGTCACCCACACCGGTCGGCTCAATGCCCAGCCCAGTTGCTCTGGTTGTATCTGCCCCAACCCCCAGCTGGCGCCAAAGCCCACCAGTAAAACCAGAATGATGGCGTAGCGCGGCAGCCAGCGCCGACATACTAGGTAGGTCAGCAACATGGTGCCCACCAGCACCGGACTGGTCTCGAGCGAAGTGAATACGGACAGTCCGAACTGCAGCAGAATCCCCGCCAGCATGGCGCTGGCGATGGGCAGTGGCACCCGCGACATCACCCGCTCGAAAGCCCCGGAGATTCCCAGCAGCAGGGTCAGTAGCGCACTGAACAGGAAGGCGCCGATGGCTTCCGCCATGGAAACTCCCGCCAGGCTTGTGGCCAGCAGTGCCGCTCCGGGGGTGGACCAGGCGGTGATGACCGGTGCGCGGTAGTACCAGGAGAAGGCGATACAGGTGATGCCCATACCGAGTCCGAGGGCGCCGATCCAGGAAACCATTTCTGCTTCGCTGGCACCCGCGGCTGTGGCGGCCTGCAGGACAATGGCAACGGAGCTGGCAAACCCCACCAGTACCGCAACAAAACCGGCACTGACGGAGGACAGGCTGGTATCCGCCCAGAGGGATCGCTGCACAATGTATACCTTTTGAAAAATGTATACATTTTTATACTGCAGCACTGCCTTGTAGGGCAAGCGTCGTGCTGCTTCGATGTAAGTCGAGCGGTTGGTGATTTTCTGAAAGAGTTCGACCAAAGGGGGAAGGCGTACCGGTCGTCGGGCGAAGGTGCCGATAGCGGGGGCAGGTTTGCGGGACCGTCTGCGGCCAG
>NZ_LZDE01000279.1 GCF_002009015.1 Microbulbifer mangrovi
ATGCGCCGGTTTTTTTGTGCCTGTTATCGGCGACCTGAAAATTATTCGGTCACAGTCAACTCGATATCCGCCTGACTGGTAAGGAATTGCTGTACCGCAGCCAGTTCAGAAGCACCCTGCATAGAAGCGAGCTGTTGCATCAACGCCTCACGCTGCTCCTTGCTCTGGCGAGAAATGTCTCCCGGGCGCACAGCACGCAGTTGTACCAGCACTACGTCCCCGGAAGCCAGCCTGAACTCTTCCAGGTTTTTCGCACCAGGACGAGGTGCATCCATGCTGAACGCGTGTTCGACTACCTGACCGCGCGCACCGAAACCACCACGACGGGTCTTGTCGCTGGTCTCCAGTGTAAGCTCTTGTGCCTTGGCAACATCCGCGAGGGATTCGCCTGAAGCAACCTGCTGCTCGATGGCGGAAGCCTTGCTCGCGAGCTGCTCAGCTGCTTTATCGCGCTTCAGGCGCTGTACAATTTCTTCCTGAACCTCATCCAGCGCTTTGACACCTGCCGGCTTGTGCTCGGTGACCTTGAGCACCACCGCATGGTTTTCAGACAGGTTGAGCACATCGGAAGAGTTGCCATCTTCCATTACCTCAGGCGCAAATGCTGCGGCAAGTACCTTGGCATCAGCAGTAATACCCGCACCGCCCTGACGGGAGAACAGCGGGGACTTCTGCACAGAAACACCCAGCTCTTCGGCAGGACCTGCCAGGGTTTCCGCATTGTATGCCAAATCACCAAGACGACTAATCGCACCGACAAACTCACGCTCGGCCTCCGCATTACGCAGACGCGCGGCGATGGCTGATTTGCGCTCTTCAAACGTTGGGGGCTCAGCATCGGCCACTTCGAGTAGCTTGATAAAGTGTACACCCGCATCGGTTTTTACCGGCCCGGAAACCTGACCGACTTCCAGTTTGGTCAGCGCATCCTCAAAAGGCTCGGGGAACACGTCACCACTGGTAAAGCCTACATCACCACCTTCTTCGCTGGTAATAATGTCATCGGAGTACTCTTTAGCCAGCGCTTCGAATTCTGCGCCCTCGTCCAGCTTGGCCTGTACCTCGGCCACTTTTGCCTGGGCCGCCTCATCCTCACCTTCAACCAGGATATGCGCTGCATGGCGGCGAATGTTGGCCTGGAAGTTTTTCACTTCCTGGTCGTACTGTGCACGTACATCTTCGTCGGACACATCGATATTTGCAGCAAACTGTTCAGGAGTAAGCTCGATGTATTCGATGGCTACCTGCTCGGGACGCTGGAAATCCTGCTGGTTTTCTTCGTAAAACGACTGCACTTCGCTATCGTCTACCTGAATACCCTCTAGCAAGGGGGTAGCGGAAAGTGTCAGGTAATCGAAATCGCGCTCCTCCATGGACACGGATACGACCTCTTCCGCTTCTGCACGAGTCGCAAACGCGCTGTCGGAAACGCTGCTGACGTACTGCTGCATGACCATTTCCTGCTCAAGCAGCTGACGGAAGCCCGCGGGGCTGTATCCCATACGGCGCAAGCCATCGCGAAACATCTGCTGGTCAAACTGGCCATTGACCTGGAAGCCGGGCATTTGCACGATTTCCTTGTCGACCACGGTAGAGCTCATCACCATACCGCGCTTTTGCGCGGCCTGGCGCATCACCGAACTGTTCACCAGCTGCTGCAGTACGGGACCACGCAGTTGCTCATCGGTCAACAGGTCTGCCGGTACGTTCTCGCCATACTGGCTTTCGATCATGCTGCGGCGATTCTGGATCGCCCGTTGCAAATCGAGATTGGAGATCTTCTCTCCATTGACTTCGGCTACTCTATCCGCCGAACCGCCACTGGCCCCGGTGAAGAAATCGATCCCACCGATGACCATAATAAATCCGAAAAACGCTGCAACGATGATCGCAGCCGTTCCTTTCAGGTTGTCGCGCATGGACTGAAGCATATTCAGCTCCGAAATTTAACTCTTATCAGTACAAATCTGGATCACTGTTTATTGTTATTGCAGTACTGCACCGGCTCGCACCTGGCACCTACTGAATACGGCCTAAATCCGCTGATCCAAATAAAAAATTCACTTGTTCAGAAACAAAAAAGGCGCATCTATCTGATACGCCTCCTTGAAGCTTTGTCGGTTACAAGGCTTCTTAATTCACCGCGTCTTTCAAAGCTTTACCAGCCTTGAAATTAGGGATTTTAGCCGCAGCGATTTCGATCGGGTCGCCGGTGCGCGGGTTGCGACCGGTACGCGCAGCGCGCTCTTTGACAGCAAAGGTGCCAAAGCCAACCAGTGCTACCTGATCACCTTGTTTCAGTGCATCGGTAATGCTGTCTACCATCGCGTCCAAAGCACGGCCAGCGGCTGCCTTAGGAATGTCGGCAGATGCGGCAATGGCTTCAATCAGTTCGGACTTATTCACGCTATATCCCTCTGTTCTTTATCTAGGTTTCTAGGTGTGTATGTTTGGTCTGATGCAGCCTCTTTTAAAGAGGTGCATTCATGTATTTTTTTGCAGTTAAAATTTTGATCGCGTGCGGCCCCCCGCAGCGCAACAAGCCCCGTTTTATACCAACTGCCTGTTGGTGGGTCAAGGAACCATGCGGCTTTGCGGGGAGTTGAACGTTTTTAAATCACACTTGATCAGGCAACGTCCGCCGAGATCATTTTTTAACCTGCGGATAGGCAGGCTGCGTACTCTACGCGACTTTAAGCGCTCTGTTCAACGCTTTTTTGCTTATACCGAGCGCTTCATCAACAGAGAAACTGCCCGGTGAGGTAAACGCCGGGGAAGCAGCTCAAAAAGGCAACAGTTTTGCACCGTAGAAATGGGAACCCGAAAATAAGAGAGAGGACTCGACTAGAGTCCCTCTCCTATATCAACGAAGATGTCCCGCTTCAATTAGTGAGTCTGGATAGACCGCTGGGAACGCTCTTCCGCCTGCTTTTGCAGCGCTGAATACTCTTCATCACTCAGCGGGCTAGGCGTTTTTTCGAGCGCATATTCAAACACCTGGTCAATCCATTTGACCGGTTTGATCACCAGATCCTGTTGGATATTGTCAGGAATATCCTTGAGATCGCGCTCGTTGTCCGCCGGAATAAGAACGGTTTTGATACCACCGCGGTGGGCAGCCAACAGCTTTTCCTTGAGACCACCGATACGCAACACTTCACCGCGCAAGGTAATCTCACCGGTCATCGCCACATCAGAGCGCACCGGGATATTGGTCAGCACCGATGCGAGAACCGTGCACATGGCGATACCTGCAGACGGACCGTCTTTCGGGGTCGCCCCCTCCGGAACATGGATATGGATATCCCGGGTCTCATGGAAATCCGGTGCGATACCCAGCGCCTGTGCGCGCGCGCGCACCACCGTCAAGGCAGCCTGAATCGACTCCTGCATCACATCGCCAAGGGAACCGGTTTTGATCACCCGCCCTTTACCGGACACCGCAGAGGATTCAATGGTTAGCAATTCACCTCCCACTTCTGTCCAGGCGAGACCGGTAACCTGCCCGATCTTGTTCTCCTCTTCAGCGCGGCCGAAATCAAATTTGCGTACGCCCAGTAATTCACCAAGCTGCTCAGGCTCTACCACTACCTTGCTGGTTGTGGACTTGCGCACATGCTCGGTAACGATCTTGCGGCAAATTTTTGCCATTTCACGGTCGAGCCCACGCACACCCGCTTCGCGCGTGTAATAACGCACCACATCGCGCACGGTTTGATCAGACAGTTCCAATTCCTCGGGCTTCAGGCCCGCAGCCTTGCGCTGTTTGGGAATCAGATAGCGCTGGGCAATGTTCAGCTTCTCATCCTCGGTATAACCGGGGATACGGATTACTTCCATACGGTCCAATAGCGGGCCGGGAATATTCATCGAGTTGGAGGTACATACGAACATCACGTCGGACAGGTCGTAATCCACTTCCAGATAGTGATCGTTGAACGACTTGTTCTGCTCAGGATCAAGCACTTCAAGTAGTGCTGATGCCGGATCACCGCGGTGATCCATACCCATCTTGTCGACTTCGTCGAGCAGGAACAGCGGGTTTTTAACGCCCACCTTGGAAATTTTCTGAACCAATTTCCCCGGCAAAGAACCGATATAGGTTCTGCGGTGGCCGCGGATTTCCGCTTCGTCACGCACACCGCCAAGCGCCATACGCACATACTTGCGGTTGGTGGCACGGGCGATGGACTCACCCAGGGACGTTTTACCTACGCCAGGAGGCCCTACCAGGCAGAGAATGGGCCCCTTCACCTTTTTAACGCGCTTCTGCACCGCCAGGTATTCGAGGATACGCTCCTTCACTTCTTCCAGACCGTAGTGATCTTTATTGAGAATCTCTTCAGCCTTGATCAGGTCGTGGCGAACACGGCTGGCTTTTTTCCAGGGAACGCTCAGCATCCAGTCGATGTAACTGCGCAGAACCGATGCCTCAGCAGACATTGGCGACATCATTTTCAGCTTGCCGAGTTCAGCGCGGGTTTTCTTTTCCGCTTCCGCAGACATACCCGAGTCGGCAATTTTCTGTTCCAGCTCTTCGATCTCGTTGGGCTCTTCAGTAATTTCGCCCAACTCTTTCTGGATCGCTTTCATCTGCTCATTGAGATAGTACTCGCGCTGGCTCTTTTCCATCTGCTTTTTCACGCGGCCGCGAATGCGTTTTTCCACCTGAATCAGATCGATCTCGGAATCCATCAGTCCGAGCAAATGCTCCAAGCGCTCCTTGACACTGACTGTCTCGAGCAGCTCCTGCTTTTGCGGCAAGTCCAGCGACATATGTGCGGCGATGGTATCGGCCAGACGGCCCGGCTCGTCAATGCCCGACAGCGAAGTCATCACCTCATTGGGTACTTTCTTGCTGACACTGACGTACTGTTCAAACTGGGACATGGCAGAGCGAACCAGGGCCTCGGATTCGGCCTCGGGTAACTCCTCTGACTCCAGCGGGGAAACCTTGGCACGATAGTGCCCGTCCCCTTCCTGGATCTCTTCTACTTTTACTCGGTGCCCACCCTCTACCAGCACCTTTACCGTACCGTCGGGCAGTTTCAGCAGCTGCAACACACTCGCGACAGTACCAACGCGGTAGACATCATCGGCCCCGGGATCATCTTCCGATGCCTGGCGCTGGGCCACCAGCAGTACCTGCTTGTCGCTGCGCATAGCCTCTTCGAGCGCATCGATGGACTTTTCCCGGCCCACAAACAGTGGAATGACCATATGGGGATATACCACCACGTCTCGCAGCGGCAGCAATGGGTATTCGTTCAAGGTCTCGGATGGCTGGTCCATATAACTCCTCTCGGCCTTCAGGTGGCCTAAACCACCAGGTTGGCGTCTTATTCACTTCGGAAAATCCGGATCCCGGCTCCCGGTTTGCGCCAGTTCAGAGTCTAAGTTGGGGGCGTGCTACAGAATAACAAGCCCACCTCGACCCGCGCAGCAAAATTAGTTTAATTCAGCTCGCTCGATCATAGTCATGGAACATGCAAATTCCGGTGCAAGAGGGAGCGGTAGCACTGAAATCTACCGCAGGCGTTAGTGCAGCATGGACGCACACCCAATGAAATGCGGCCGATAGCCGCGAAGCAGCGTATTTCGCGCGCACAAAAAAACCCCGGAACGGGGCTTTCAGGAAGAGTCCAGTGGTCGCACGGGCAACCACTGGATCAACAGTCAGGACTGCGGCTTACTCTTCAGGAGCGGCCTTTTGTGGCTGTTCGGCCTGCTCGTATACGAGCAGCGGTGCCGATTCGCCCTTGATGACCGCTTCATCGATGACCACTTTCGCGACATTATCCATGGAGGGGATGTCGTACATGGTTTCGAGCAATACAGACTCCATGATGGAACGCAGGCCGCGAGCGCCGGTTTTACGCTCCATGGCCTTGGTAGCGACGGCATCCAGCGCATCGGCGCGGAAATCCAGCTCTACATCTTCCATTTCAAACAGCTTTGCGTACTGCTTGGTCAATGCGTTGCGCGGCTCAGTAAGAATCTGCACCAGCGCGGCGCGATCCAGCTCTTCCAGGGTGGCGGTTACTGGCAGGCGCCCCACAAACTCGGGAATCAGGCCATAACGCACCAAATCTTCTGGCTCGAGATCCAGCAGCACTTCACCGAAGTTGCTGTTGGCATCCTTGGATTTCACCTCTGCAGAGAAACCGATTCCACCCTTCTCGGAGCGATCGCGAATCACTTTATCCAGACCGGCAAAGGCGCCGCCACAGATAAACAGGATGTTGGAGGTATCGACCTGCAGGAACTCCTGTTGCGGATGCTTGCGTCCACCCTGGGGAGGAACGGACGCCACGGTTCCTTCGATCAATTTCAGCAGCGCCTGCTGTACGCCCTCACCAGACACATCGCGAGTGATGGAGGGGTTGTCAGACTTGCGGGAAATCTTGTCGATTTCATCGATATAGACAATCCCCTGCTGGGCTTTGTCCACGTCGTAATCGCATTTCTGCAGCAATTTCTGGATGATGTTTTCTACGTCTTCACCCACATAACCGGCTTCGGTAAGGGTAGTCGCATCGGCAATGGTAAACGGCACGTTCAGCAGACGGGCAAGGGTTTCCGCGAGCAGGGTTTTACCGCTACCGGTAGGCCCGACCAGCAGGATATTAGATTTGCCGAGCTCTACCTCGTCCTTGCCTTTCACGCCCTTGCTGGTGCGAAGACGCTTGTAATGGTTGTAAACCGCAACCGCCAGCACCTTCTTGGCGCGAGCCTGGCCTATGACGTACTGGTCAAGAATTTCGGTAATTTCCTGCGGTGTGGGCAGGCGGGAATCGTCACCGTCGACGGATTCCTGAACTTCTTCGCGAATGATATCTGTACAGAGCTCAACACACTCGTCACAAATGTAAACAGATGGACCCGCGATCAGTTTGCGTACTTCCTGCTGGCTTTTGCCACAGAAGGAACAGTAAAGGAGTTTGCCGTTATCGTCTCCGCTGTTCTGATCAGTCATCTATGTACTCCGTGGTCTGGCAGCCAGCCGAAATGCGGCGGCAAATAGGGTTCATAAGCAAGATGCGGCCTTTTGGCAGGTTTTTCAAGCTTTTTTATCCGTCCGTTTAGAAGCCGGCAAATGCACCTTAAGGAGAAGATGTCGCGCTGGACCCCGCCCGAAGAACAGGGCCCCGGCTTCTGAAGGATTTTTAGGCAATTGATGCCCCTTTACGCGTCTTTAGGCGTCACTTACCCAGCGCCTGGCGGCGAGCGAGAACATCGTCAACCAGGCCGTACTCTTTGGCCTCATCCGCACTAAGGAAGCGATCGCGATCGGTATCCCGCTCGATATCCGCCACACTGCGACCAGTGTGATGCGCCATCAGTTCGTTCAGGCGCGCGCGAATTTTCAGGATTTCCTGCGCGTGGATATGAATGTCTGACGCCTGCCCCTGGGCACCACCGCTAGGCTGGTGGATCATTACCCGGGAATTTGGCGTCGCATAGCGCTTACCCTCGGCACCCGCAGTCAGCAGGAAGGCACCCATACTGCACGCCTGCCCGATACACATGGTGCTCACATCCGGCTTGATAAACTGCATGGTGTCATAAATGGACATGCCCGCAGTAACAGAACCGCCCGGTGAATTAATGTACAGGTGGATATCTTTGTCCGGGTTTTCCGCCTCAAGAAACAGCAACTGAGCGACCACCAGATTGGCCATGTGGTCTTCCACCGGGCCCACCAGAAAGATCACCCGCTCTTTCAGCAGACGGGAATAGATATCGAAAGAACGCTCCCCTCTCGCGGTCTGTTCAACCACCATGGGAACCAGGCCACCAGTGGCGAGAATGTCGTTGGCGTTCGCAGAATTATCAATATATGCCATGGATACGATGCTTCCTTCTTCGGCGTATTAGGCGACTACAGAACAGGCGTGCTCAAAAAAAGCACAACCCTGAAATATACGGTCAATCTGAGCTTAACTGCTCAACCGCGATAAAGCCAGTTGGGCAAAGCGGGATTGCGAGGGAATAGAACGAGAAAAGATTTTCTTGGGGCGGGCAACTCGGCAGGACTGGTTAATCAAAAGATTTTCCAAACTTTCAGCTGAAGAAAAAACGGCCACCCTGTGGTGGCCGTTTTCTACAATCAAGCCTGTTTCTGAGGCTTGATGACGTCGTCGTAAGTGCTCTCGACTTCGCTGACCTTGGCTTTATCCAGCACAAAATCAACGACCTGATCTTCCAGCACAACAGACTCTACGCCAGCCAGCAGCTCGCGGTTGTTGAAGTAGTACTCAACCACTTCTTCCGGCTGCTGGTAAGTAGAAGCCAGCTCTTCGACTTTCGCTTTTACGCGATCACCGTCGACAGACAGCTTGTTCTCTTTAACGATTTCACCCACTACGAGACCCAGTACGACGCGACGCTTCGCCTGGTCTTCAAACATGGTGTCGGGCAGCATTTTGGCTGCGTCTTCCGGCTTAATCTGGCCGCCGAACTGCTGAATCATCTGGCCGCGCAGGGTCTGGACTTCGCCCTGAACCAGTGCCGCAGGAATTTCAACTTCGTGCTTTTCAAACAGCTGGTCCATGACCTGGGTCTTGACCTTGTTCAGCGCCGCGTTCTTCAGCTCGCGCTCCATATTGCCGCGCACTTCTTCACGGAACTTCTCTTCGCCGCCCTCTTCTACGCCATAAGCAGCGAAGAATTCGTCGTTCAGCTCAGGCAGTTCAGGCTTCTCCGAACCGGTCACCTTGATGGTGAATACCGCTGCGGCGCCAGCCAGGTTTTCCGCCTGGTAATCTTCCGGGAAGGTTACTTCCACTTCTTTCTCTTCACCGGGCTTCATACCGATGATGCCGTCTTCGAAACCGGGGATCATGCTGCCAGAACCCAGTACCAGCTGCTGACCTTCAGCCTTGCCACCTTCAAATTCTTCACCGTCTTTGCGACCGACGAAATCGATGGTAACGCGGTCGCCTTTCTGGGCCTTGCGCTTGGTTTCTTTCCAGCCAGACTGCTGCTTGCGCAGTACGTCGATCATGTTCTCAACGTCAGCGTCGGTCACTTCTGCTTTCGGACGCTCAACTTCTACTTCAGCCAGATCGGTCAGCGTCACTTCCGGGTAAACCTCAAAAGTGGCGACGTACTCCAGGTTTTCACCCGGGGTTACGTTTTTAGCTTCGATGCTGGGCTGGCCAGCCGGCTTAACCTGTTCTTTCTGTACCGCATCGTAGAAAGAGCGGCTCATCACTTCACCCAGGACTTCCTGGCGCACACCGGCACCAAAACGCTGACGCACAACTTTCATGGGCACCTTGCCCTTACGGAAGCCGTTGATGCGCACAGTCTTGGCTGCCTGCTGAAGGCGCTTGTCCACTTCCTTATCTACGACCTCTGCCGGCAAATTGACCGTAAGGCGACGTTCCAGACCGGAAGTTGTTTCGATGGAAACCTGCATGATAATCCTCGTGAGACTCTTCTCTTCACAGATGCCGGGCTACGGGGCAGCCCCGGCACCAGCGACTAGCGTTGCGCCGACAATCATTCGCCGGCCGCCATATACAAACAGCCCGCGCCGCACATTTTCCAATTCAAAAATGCGCTTTTTGGCACGGACTACAAAATTACTAATTGGTGGGGACGGGGAGACTTGAACTCCCACACCTTGCGGCACCAGAACCTAAATCTGGCGTGTCTACCAATTCCACCACGTCCCCGCAACCTCGCCACGCTAAACCTTTGATTTCTATGGATTTTTAACAAAAATCCAGATAGGCCCGTAGCGAGGGGAGCAGATTGTGCCACAGTGGACACAGGGCTTCAACAAAAGCGCACGTCGAGAGTGCGCGACAGGCCTAAAAAACAACGGGGCACCTCAAAGGTGCCCCGCATGACCTGCATTACAGGCGAAGTCCGGAGAGCGTTATACCCGCTCGAGGATCGTGGTAATCCCCTGCCCCAGACCGATACACATGGTCGAGACGCCCAGGCCTCCACCTTCGTTCTGCATGACCGACAGCAAAGTGCCAGTAATACGGACGCCGGAACAACCGAACGGGTGACCCAGTGCGATGGCGCCGCCATACAGGTTCACCTTTTCGTCCATCGCATCCAGCAGATTGAGGTCTTTGAGCACGGGCAGCGCCTGTGCTGCAAACGCTTCGTTCAGCTCAACCTTGTCGATATCCTCGATGGTCAGGCCGGCGTTTTTCAGCGCTTTCTGGGTGGACGGTACCGGGCCGTAACCCATGATTGAGGGATCCACACCGGCCAGCGCCATTTCACGCACTTTCGCGATCGGGGTAAGACCCAGAGCCTGAGCGCGCTCGGCGGACATGACCAGCATCACAGAGGCACCGTCAGTGATCTGTGAAGAAGTACCTGCGGTTACCTGGCCGTGCTTGGGATCGAATGCGGGTCTCAGCTGAGACAGGGCCTCAACGGTGGTTTCCGGCCGGATAGTCTGGTCCTTCTCAACCAGCATCGGCACACCATCGTCATCGTGACCTTCAATGGCGATGATCTCGCGATTGAACTTACCCTCTTCAGTGGCCTTTGCCGCGAACTGGTGCGAACGCGCCCCGAATTCATCCATCTGCTGACGCTGGATACCGTGCATCATCGCCAGGTATTCTGCGGTCATGCCCATGGAGCCGGCAGCCTTGGCCATAAACCGGCCAAGCATCGGGTTCGGGCTGACGTGCTCCATCATGTTCAGGTGGCCCATATGCTCAACACCACCCACGACATAAACATCACCGACACCAGCCTGGATGTTCGCCGCAGCAGTATGCAGGGAAGACATCGAGGAACCGCACAGGCGGTTAACTGTTTGCGCCGGAATCGTGTGCGGCAGGCCAGCGCGCAGTACGATCATGCGCGCCACGTTGAAGCCCTGCTCGTCGCGCTGCATAACACAGCCCCAGATCACGTCATCAATTTCTTTCGGATCCAGTTTTTCATTGCGCTGCAGAAATTTTTTCAGCAGATCTGCGGACATGTCGTCGGCCCGCACATTGCGGTATACGCCGTTTTTGGATCGGCCCATGGCAGTACGCGCATAGTCGACGATTACGGCATCTCTAGGATTCAGACTCATGGAAACTCTCCTTACTTGTCGCCGTAGTAGGTTTTGCCGCTGGCGGCCATTTCGCGCATACCTTCGGTAGGCTTGTACAGTTCACCCAGGTCACTGTACTTCTCGGCCATTTTCACGAAGTTATCCAGGCCGATGCTGTCCAGCCAGGCAAAAATGCCACCGCGGAAGGGCGGGAAACCGATGCCGTAGATCAGCGCCATATCGGCTTCAGCGGGAGAATCGACGATCCCCTCTTCCAGGCAGCGGGCGAGTTCGGTAGCCATCGGCACCATCATACGCTCGATGACAGTATCGTTTTCGAACTCGGTACGCTCAGCCACATGCGGCTTCAGCAGCTCATAGGCTTCGTCCGTAGCGACTTTCTTCGGGCGACCTTTCTTGTCTTCTTCGTAGTTATAGAAGCCTTTGCCGTTCTTCTGGCCGTAGCGACCAGCTTCGTACATCACATCGGATGCCGCAGTGAAAGTCTTACCCATACGCTCCGGGAAGCCTTCGGCCATGACCTTCTCTGCGTGCACACCGGTATCGATACCTACAACGTCCATCAGGTAGGCAGGACCCATCGGCCAACCCCAGCGCTCCATCACCTTGTCGACTTGCTGGAAGTCCGCACCATCGCGCACCAGCATCGCAAATCCAGCAAAGTACGGGAACAGTACACGGTTCACCAGGAATCCCGGACAATCGCGCACAACGATGGCCTTCTTACCCATCTTGTTGGCATATGCAACGACACGGGCAACAGCATTCTCAGAAGTCTTCTCACCGCGAATCACTTCCACCAGCGGCATTTTGTGCACCGGGTTGAAGAAGTGCATACCGAGGAAATTTTCCGGGCGGGACAAGGGTTCCGCCAGGGTATCGATGGAAATGGTGGAGGTGTTAGAAGCAATTACCGTGTCTTCAGAGACCTTGGTCTCCACTTCTTTCAATACAGCGTGCTTCACCTTCGGGTTTTCTACCACTGCCTCTACCACGATATCCACATCACTGAAGCCGTCATAGCTCAGGGTGGGCTCGATACGGTTGAGGGTCTCAGCCATTTTTGCGGGCGTCATGCGGCCGCGATCGACCAGCTTGGTGAGAAGCTTGCCTGCTTCTTTCAGACCCAGGTCGATACCGTCCTGGTTAATATCCTTCATCTTGATGGGTGTGCCTTTGTAGGCAGACTGGTAGGCAATACCACCACCCATGATGCCCGCACCCAGTACGGCCGCGCGCTCAATTTCCTTGTCAGACTTTTTCTCCCAGCCTTTAGCGACCTTGCTTACCTTCTGGTCGTTCAGGAAGAGACCTACCAGGGAGGTGGCAGTTTCGGTCTGGGCGCTGGCAATAAACTGTTGCTGCTCAATTTTCAGCGCTTCATCACGATCGAGCTTGTAGCCCTGCTCGATGGAGGTGACGGCGTTTACCGGGGAGGGATAGTTGCGACCCGCCTGCTGTCCCACGAATGCCTTGGTGGTAAAGAAGGCCATCAGGGCTTCGGTATCGTTAAGCGGAATCGGCGATTTTTTGATTTCGCGACGCTGCTGGTAATCAATCTCGCCGTTGATGGCACGGGTAAGCAACTTCAGTGCTGCATCTTTCAACTGTTCGGTGGGCACCACTGCATCCACCGCGTGCGCGGCCAGCGCAGCGTCGGGGCGCTGCTCTTTACCGGCGGCAATCCACTCTGCCGCAACGTCAACACCAACTACACGCGGCAGACGCACGGTGCCGCCCCAGCCCGGGATCAGACCCAGCTTCACTTCCGGCAATCCCACTTTGGCCTTGTCGCCCATCAGGCGATAATCGCAACCAAGGCACACTTCAAAACCGCCGCCCAGGGCGTAGCCGTTGATAGCAACCGCAGTGGGGAACGGGAGGTCTTCCAGGCGATTGATGTTTTCGTTGTTCTTGTTCATCAGCTCGGCGATACCGTCAGCGCCAGCTGAGAAAGCGCCGCCAAACTCGGTAATGTCCGCACCAACGATAAATACACCTTTGCCACTGGTCAGCAACAGGCCCTTGATATCGCCAGCCTTTTCAATTGCATCCAGAGCCTCGGAAAATTCCGAAACGGTGAGACGATTGAATTTATTGACGGATTCGCCTTCCAGATCGAATTTCAGTTCCGCGATGCCGTTTTCCAGCATCTGCACGGATAGCGCTTTGCCACTAAATAACATTATTGACCTCATTGATTGGTGACCGGGGTGACTTTCTGTTGAGCTCACCGGTCCGGGGGGTCGGGTTGTGCATGACAGATTTCGGGATTACCTCCCGGCAGGCGTAAGGCGCAAATGCAACCAGCTAATGACGCGCTTCTCGAAATCAGTCAACGCGCCCAAGTATAGCCAGATTAAAACACTTGTTTGAATACCATTTCCGCCATATCCACTGTCCGGTTTGATGCCCGAATTGTGGTCATGCCGCCCAAGAGTTCAAAATTTGACCGCTTCGTCGAAAGAAGCAACAAACAACCCGGATTGATACCCCACTCAGCAGAACGGGGGAAACGGAAGCAGCGAGCAAAAAAAGCAAAAACAACCAACAGGAATCAATCAGACGCTGGGAGGGTTGTTGGCGCTCACCAGGACACAGTCCTCGTCACCCACGTTGCGAAAACGGTGCGGCCTGCGGCTATCAAAATAGTAGCCGTCTCCGGGGCCGAGCAGGGCCACCTCGCCGCCAACAGTCACTTCCAGCGCGCCAGATACCACGATACCGCCCTCCTCGCCGTCGTGGCTAAGTAGTTCGGGACCGGTATCCTGACCCGGAGGATAGACCTCATAAAGAATTGACATACTGCGCTGGTTATTACCGGCTCCGAGGAGACGGTACTGGATCGGGCCCGGCCCAACGTTCGGCATTTCCGCGGAACGGAAAAATACCTGGGGCTGACTGTCGAAATGGAAAGTGAAGAAATCAGCCAACGACATGGGAATGCCGTTCAGCACTTTTTTGAGGGAACCCACCGAAGGACTGACTCGCCCCTGTTCGATAAGAGAGATGGTGGCATTGGTAACGCCGGCGCGTTTTGCCAGCTCACGTTGCGACCAACCGTGCATCAGACGCACAGACTTTAACCGTGCGCCGACATCATCACCGCCGGCAACGTCTGCCGGCGGCACCTTGGCATCCTTTTCTGTCATCCAGTACTACCTGTCGCGGGATTTTCACGGGAAGTCTACCCCCTGAAAGCGTGCTCGCACAGAGCCCCACCCCGCTGCCCGGGAAACCCGCGCGCTTTACACCATGTCAGCGAACGGGTTTTCATCCGGCAGGGAAACACTTCCGGCGACACCCGGCATAGTCATTTTCGAACCTTCCAGCGCAATTCCCGCCTCGTCGATTAGGCCTTCACCAAAGCGGTAAATCGCATCCAGGTCGCCGCGGCTGGCGCGAGCGTCGTAGGCCAGCGCGTTCTCGGTGACGGCTTCGTTACGCTTGCGATACTCCGTCATCGCCCGCTCACCATGACGTTTGGCAAGCATTTTTTCGGCAACGTGCGGGGCCAGTACGCTGGCAGTAGCATTGTTGCCCCCGAAACCCTTGGAGTTCAGGAAGGCCACTTCCAATGATGCCGGATCCCGCTCCACATGCTTGGTTGAAAGTGCAAGGTGATCGTGATGCACGTCATCGGCCACCCGTTCGATGGTGGTAATACCCGGCAGGATTCCGCGATTGAAAATACCCAGGCTAGTGATCAATTGGTCTCCACTCGCCGCCGCCACGGTATGGCCGACGAACGCCTTGACCGCACACACCGGCCATCCTTCAATGCCGAATGCCGCTGCCAGCCGATCAAAAATTGCCGACTCGGTAACCCGATTCTGTGGAGTACTGGAACCGTGGGCCTGAACGAAACTGCGTTGACGGAGACTGTCTTCCCCCAGGATCGCGCGTACTTCCGACATCGCACGGGCAACGGTCAGGTAATTGCCCGGCCCCGGCGCAGAAATGGATTTTTTAGGCCCATCCGCGTTGACAAAAACGTTAGCTACCGCACCGTGAATAGGAGCTCCGACCTCCAGCGCGAGCTCGTCATCCATCAACACCACCCACTGGCTGCCCTCACCGAGGGTGAAGCCGCAGTTTTCCCCGAAAGGACGGCTGGCACGGCGGAAATCGATGTTATCGCCAAAAATCTTGCGCAACCCGTCCAGGTTGGCCAGCGCCCCCATGGTGGCATAACCATCCACCACTTCCGGCACCAGAGGCGCCTCGGCAGCACCCACCACGGCAACGCGGGCGCGACCACAGCGGATATCTTCCACCGCCGCACGCAAATTGTAGAGATAAGTCGCGCAAGCACCCGCTACCGCGCCAGTGGTGCCAACACTGCCCAGCACATAAGCGTTCACAAAATCGGCGGGCATACTGGTCAACCCCAGAGCCAGCTGCTTGGAACTTACCCGTCCACCGCGCAAGCGGGACTGCAGCAACCCGCCATTGCCGTTGGGGTCGAGCTGGCTCATGGCCGAACTGGCATACAGGGAGATATTTTCCGGCCCGGCTTTTTCCACCACCCTATCCCAATCAATACCCAGGGACTGGACCGCGTCGGATGCGCCGAGAATCGCCAACTGCAGGCCGCGCGGATGGAAGCGAGAGTTGTAGTGCTGCGCAGGCTCGAAACCGGTAGGCAACTGGCCCGCAGAGCCCACGGCAATTTCGCGGTAGCTATCCAGCATGACCGAGAGCCCTGCGGTATGGACACGCACGCGTCCTTTCTCCAGCGGCTCCACCTTCCAGTCTTCCGGCAGCGGAGATGGCAGCTGGCGTGCGGACATCTCAAAGGTAAAGCCGCTTTCACTTTGCAGGTCCGCCGCCTGATGGAAATGGCACTTGCGATAGTCGTAGTAGCGCGATTCCAGCTCCCGCACCAGCGTGCCCTGCAAAACCTGCTGTTCCAGCTCGGCACTCAGGGGGCCTGCGGCCGCGTCACCGGTGCGCAACCCCATCAGGGCCGCCAGGTCAGAAAGGACATCTGTACGCTCATCGGCGCCGAGACTATCCAGCACCAGCCGTTTGTAGCCACGGTGAAACGAGCTGCGACCAGCGGGGTTGAAGCCCCCAAAAGCGGTGATTACGGGTAGGCGCTGCATCCTGACCTCCTGCCTGTGATTCAGAAAACGGGTCGAAATTTCGGAGCGAATTCGATGGTGCGCCAGTGTATGGGCTGGCGATTCGGCCGGGTTATGGGCATACTGGCCAGCAAATTTGAGCATCTGGCCAATCCAGCCCCGGAACAACCCGGCGCTACCGGTAAGGCCAGGTAAGCGCCGCAGCCGCGGCAGTAGACCGAAGCGCGAAGTAGTAGAGATTCCCCCATGCCCACCGTCACATTCATGCTCATCGATCAAATGCTCTCCACCGGCACTGTACTTCCCCTGGAGATGCTGCGTGGCGCGGAAAGCCGCGCACGTGCCGAACGAAGCCGAGAGAGAACAAAAGCGGATCAAATCCGGGCCGAAGGCGCCAGCGCAGACAAAAAGACCACCCCGCTCAATCTTGTAACCGCCAGCATTGATGGCCAACCGGTGAAATCCCGCTCCGGCTTCACCCTGGCACCCGATGTAGCCCTGGCCGACGCCCCCGACAGCGACATCATTTACCTCCCCGCCCTGTGGCGGAACCCCCGCCCCGCCCTGCGTCGCAGCAAACCACTGCTGGACTGGCTAAACCAACAGGCGGAAAAAGGTGCGGCAATCAGTGCGGTAGGCACCGGCGTGTGCTTTCTCGCGGAAGCCGGCCTGCTCGATGGCAAACCGGCTACTACCCACTGGCATTACTTCGACCAGTTTGCAGCCAGCTATCCCGAAGTAAAGCTCAAGCGCCAGTACTTCATTACCCAGGCCGACAAACTGTTTTGCGCCGCCAGTGTCAACGCGCTGGCCGATGTCACGGTACACCTGATCCGCCAGCTTTACGGCCCCTCTATCGCGAGCCACGTCGAGCGAAACTTCTCCCATGAAATCCGTCGACCGTTTGAGGAAATAGCCTATTCGGAAGGCGCGGTGCACCTGCATCCAGATGAAGAAATCGTGCAGGCCCAGACCTGGCTGAAGCAGCACTGCAGTGAAGATGTGAAACTCAGTGAAGTGGCAAAATACTTCGATATGAGCGTGCGCTCGTTTAACCGGCGTTTCAAGCTCGCTACTGGCCAGACGCCCCTGCAATACCTGCAGAATGTGCGAGTGGATATGGCACGGGAACTGCTGCAATCAAGCAACCTATCGGTCAATGAAATTGCCGAAAAGGTCGGATACCAAGATATGGGGCACTTTACCGCCCTGTTCAAGAAGTTCCTTTCCACCACTCCGAGTGAATACCGCACCACGGTGCGCGCCAAACTCTTCCGTGTAAATACCTGAGACTTTTATATCAGGCAGGCTTGTTCAGGAAAATCACATCACTATCGAGGAAGGTTACCTGGGCGCCCAGATGCTGCGCCAGCCAGTGGAAGGTTTGCGTGCTGAAAAACACGATATGCGTGGGATCGCGAATATAGTGCCAGTTGGCGAAACGCTCTGGTGATGCGACCAATTTGGTCATTATCGCCAGTACACCGCCCGGGTTAATCCGCTGCCAGAGCACCTCCAGCACAGAGACCGGCTCCCCCAGGTGTTCAACCACCTCGGTAGTCACAATAAAGTCATAATATTGTGAAAGTACAGATTCATCCGGCTGGTAGTAAAGGTCATAAGTCGCCATGGTATGGCCGTTCTGCGCCAATATTTGCGCAAGTACCGGCGCCGGACCACAACCAAAATCCAGACCCAGCGAAGGCGCAACCAACCGCTCCAGCAAAGGTGTTGCGCAGCGACTTAGAAAACGTCGGTACCCCTCATCCTCCGCGGAGTTCTCATGCAGATCGTAATAGGCCTTTTCTGCCTGCCGGGATAGATGATATTCGGGGGGCACGAACACCAGCGCGCACTCGACACACTGGTAGTATGAGCGGAATTTATCGCGATGATAAAACTGTGCCGCCGGGTGGCGGCACAGTGGACAGGGATAGTCAGATCCGCGCCCGTTGGTTTCCGATTGCGGCAGCGTCACTCTCAGGCTGCTTGACCGCGCCCGGCATCCGCTTTTACGCCGGAAACATCAGCTGTGGAATTGTCTTCGGCCTGCCTGGACTGCAGCAGGTTACCACTGGAAATTTCTATCTTGCGCGGCTTCATTGCTTCGGGAATCTCCCGCACCAACTCGATATGCAGCAGGCCGTTCGCCAGTTGGGCGTCGGTTACCCGTACGTGATCGGCGAGCTGGAAGCGCCGTTCAAAATTGCGCGCTGCGATTCCGCGATGCAGGAAGTTGCGTTTGCCTTCCTCGACAGGTTTTTTACCGCTGACAGTCAGACGATTTTGCTCCATCTGGATCTCCAGTTCGGACTCGTCAAAACCGGCAACGGCCATTGAAATTCGGTACGCGTCTTCTCCTGTCAATTCAATATTGTAGGGAGGGTACGCGGGCTGGTTCTGCTCGGTAGTCGTCATGTTATCCAGCAAGCTGGCCAGACGATCAAAACCGATGGCGGAACGATACAGGGGGGAAAGATCTAAATTACGCATTGTCATATCCTCAATTCAGAGCAATATTGGTAGTGCGCCTGTACCTAAGGTACCAGGCAATTCATTTCCGGCTCGTTGCAAGAAACATTTCCTTAAACGTTCCTGGCAATTTTCCCGGTTGAGAGAGGCACCTCTGTCGAGCGTGCTGCCCTCACGAATAGATATAGGGGCACTGCAATGGGCTTCAAGGGTAAAAATTGAAAATTTATGCAAAAAATCAGTGGCGCGCAGAAATCACCTTCAGGCTCAACCTCCCCCGGATCAACCGTACGCCTGTTTATTGGCATTGCCCCGGACGCCGCAACCCAGCGCTTTTTAGACGCCACCGCACAGCACTGTGACAGCTTCGGGCTACCCCGGGATTGCCGCTGGATCAGCCACGCCAATCGCCACCTCACGCTGGCATTTCTCGGCGACACCGATGTAGAGAAAATCGACGAGGTCGAGGGAATCCTGCAAGAAATCGCCCAGCGCAGCGATGCCTGTTGCGGACAGATTGTCAGCACCCACCCTTTCCCCAGGGAGAGGGCAAAAATGCTTGCCAGCGAATTGCTTCCGAACCCCGAACTGATGTCCCTGCAGCGCCAGTGCAGCGCACTGATGGAGGCGATCGGCAAGCAACCGGAGCGCAAAACGTTTCGCCCGCATTTCACACTTGTCAGGAGCCGCTCGGGCTTCGCCCGCATCCCGCCCGTTCCCGCCGCGTTCACCTGCAATCTGGACAACCTGACGCTGTACCACAGCCTTCTCGCTCCCGGCGGCAGCCAGTATCGTCCCCTGCTCTCTCTGCCACTGGGTACCGGAGGCGCTCCAGGCTGACCTCCCCTGCTACCTCTCGACCACAAAAAAGGCCCGCAATGCGGGCCTTTTGGGAAAGCGCTTAAGCGACGCTTTGCGGTTTATTTCAGGAGCACTGCCGGATGACCGGCTAGTCCAGCTGTTTCAGGACATACTCCGGATACATCACCAGGCGCGGACGGGACAGGCGACGGGCGTCGAAAATAAATACATAGCGCTCCCCGTCGTCATCGGAGGGAATCGTACGGCGGAACTTCCAGGAGTTGATCTTGTAAGTCTGACGACCGGCGCTCACCGGAGCGATCAGGCGATACTGGTTTTCCCCCAGAAACTCGAAATCGACGGAGTCTTCCCCGGATGGGCGCAAGGACAGATTGCGGAATGTCTGCTTGCCGCTATCGCCTTCATTGAGCTCCCCCAGCAGCTTCTGCAAACGCGCACGCTCACCACGCACATATTCCACCAGCTCAGGGTCAACTTCACGCTGAACAGCCTGGGCTACTTGCTGCACCTCCGGCTCACCCACTTCCGCTGAAGAGGCCAACTCCTCAGGAGCCTGCAATTCAGGCATGGTCGGCTGCTCCAGGGCGGCGAGGCTGGGTTTCGGAGCCGCCGGCGCTGCGGCAGCCTTGCGGTTCGCCTCTTTCTCGTTCTCCGCCTGCACCAACATGGCCTTGACGAGCTTGTCGACCCGCGCCTGTTGCGCTGACAGGCGGGATTTACCTGCAGCCACAGACGCCTGGGAGGCCTTCAGACGAGACTCGAGTTCCCCGAAGGTTGACTCGATGATCTCGACCCGGCGATTCCTGCTGTCTACCCCACGCTCCGCCATGGAATAAGCGTGCTTCGCCTTGTGCAGGGCGCGCTCGGTATCGGTATTCGCACCCAGTTTGTGTTCGCGCTCGGCAGCCTTGAGCTCTTTCAGGGTCTGCTCGTGATTATCGCGGGCTTTGGATAATGACTCTTGCGCACGCTTGAGCTTGTACTCATACGCGAGCATTTCATTCTCCACATCCTCAAGCTCTACCAGTCGGTTTTCCTGAGACTGCTCCATTCGCGCAAGTTTGTTCTGTTCAACGGTTAGATTTGATGCCCCCTGCACCAATCCACACCAGCCAAACACCCCCAACACGCTCGCAAAAAACAGAGCGCGGCCACGCTTTACCGCCATAGTCAAAAGTCCGTTGTTTGAATTTTTACTTCAGAAATCGCACAGGTTTGTCGCGGACAACGTTGACTGTATACCGCTTCACCGTTTCATCCCGGGCCTCCTCGGCTGAGCGCAACATCGCGCCAGTACACAAGCAATACCCGCAAAACCCGGGGCGCACAGAGCCCCATGAGGCGGCTCAATGTAACCCAGACTTATTTACGCAGCAATGACCATGCCAACGAGATTGATTTACCCCTAGTGACTTGTGCCTCAAAACGAAAAATTGCGACCCTCAAAAAGTTCCTTCACCGCTAGCAATTTTTTATGACAATTTATTGATCGCGGTGCTTGATTTTTTTTTTGAGAATCGCATTATGGATCACAGGGAGACAATCCTGACCCAGTTGGGAAACCGGCCCGGGCGCAAAACACCCTCATTGCCGTTAAGGCAAATTTGAACATGCGACCTCTGGTGATCCGATTTTCCTGCTGAGCAGACTCCCTACAGGGCGCCCTACCTTCTTTTAGCAAACCGCACATTGCGGCCTGCATAGACCCTTTATAACCGGAGGTATGTGCCAATGAAATCTGCGCCTTACGATAACATCGTGTTCCGTGATATCGATAAATCTGCAGCCCTTGCAGACACCGTATCCAGGAAGCTCAATAAGCTGGAACGTTATTGTGGCGACATCATACGAAGCCGTGTAGTCCTCGAAGCCCCTCATCAGCACAAGCACAAAGGCAAGCAATACAAGGCTTCCGTCGAATTGGCCCTGAGTGGCAATCCGGTCACCATCACCAATGAAAGCGACTCTATCCACCGCGCTGTAAACGGAGCATTCAGTTCTGTTGAGCGCTGCCTAAAAGAACGGGGAGATCGTCGCAAGACCCGCCGCTATCAGGTACCCACACTGGAAGAACCTGCGGCCGAATAACCTGCGAGGCCATGCGCGGAGCGCGAACGCTCGGCAAGGCCCTTGGGAACACCCTTCAGGTCTAGTTTGCGACATACCGTCTGGCGCTTCCTCAGGGGTGGCGGCCAATGGCAAGAGCCAGGCTCCAACGTTAGCCCGCGCGGGCAAGGAGTAAACAGATACAAAAAGGCCGTGTCAGACAATTTGTCTGGCACGGCCTTTTTATTTGCTCCCGCCGGGGGCCATACACCCGCGGAAGCACACCTGTCTCCACCTACCTATAGAGCCGCACCATCTGCGGTTGCACTATCAATAGGCCACTGGCGTCAATCGGCCACAGGCGTGCGCATGGTGACAAACTCTTCCGCCGCCGTCGGGTGAATACCGATCGTCTGGTCGAATACCGTCTTGGTAGCCCCAGCCTTCATCGCCACGGCGATCCCCTGAATGATTTCTCCGGCATCCGGCCCCACCATATGTGCACCGACCACCTTGTCGTTGCTGCCATCCACGATCAGCTTCATCAAGGTACGCTCGTCGCGCCCGCTTACGGAGTGGCGCATGGCGCGAAAATCTGACTTGTAGATGACTACTGGAATTTGCGCCTGTCGCGCCTCTTCTTCCGTAAGGCCGACAGTACCTATATTGGGCTGGCAAAATACCGCCGTGGGGATATTGTTGTAATCGATCTCTGCAGTTTTCCCGGTCTGCCAGTGCTTGACCAGCGCCATGGCCTCGGCC
>NZ_LZDE01000280.1 GCF_002009015.1 Microbulbifer mangrovi
GGTTTACGGCGTGTCTCACAAAGCTGCCCCCGGTAGCGGCACCGCCACTGAACTCAGTTCAGGGGATGGCGGGCCTGGCGACCCGCTTGGATATTTAGATCTTGCCTACGAGGTCCAGGGAAGGAGCGAGGGTTTCTTCACCTTCTTTCCACTTGGCCGGGCACACTTCGCCCGGGTGGGCGGCAACGTACTGGGCAGCCTTGATCTTGCGCAGCAGGTCCTGGGCGTCGCGGCCGATACCGCCCGCGTTGATCTCAACGATCTGGATCTTGCCTTCCGGGTCGATGACGAAGGTGCCGCGGTCGGCGATGCCTTCTTCCTCGATCATCACACCGAAGTTGCGGGTGATGGTGCCGGTGGGGTCGCCGATCATCGGGAATTGGATCTTGCCGATGGTGTCGGAAGTGTCGTGCCACGCTTTGTGGGTGAAGTGGGTATCGGTGGATACGGAGTAGATCTCTACACCCAGCTTCTGGAATTCCGCGTAGTTGTCTGCCAGGTCACCCAGTTCGGTCGGGCACACGAAGGTGAAGTCGGCCGGGTAGAAGAAGACCACAGACCACTTGCCTTTCAGGTCCGCGTCAGACACATCGAAGAAGTCGCCAGACTGGTAAGCCTTGGCGTTGAACGGTTTGATTTCGCTGTTGATATAGTTAGCCATGGTATTTCCTTATCTCCTGAGAGAAATTTTGCCCTGTGTTTCGGGCGTGGGTTATCGGGTACGGGAGAAATACTATTAGCTAACTATCTTTGATAAAAATAATTGATTTAAATGCTCGTGATTGTTCTTTTCTATCGATGGGGTGTGTGAGATAGGTTTTGCGGCTTTCGTCTGCGTGGCAGTGGTCTATGCTGCCTAGTTGGGCCCTCTCGATGAACGGGCCTCGACAAAAATGATAAGTTATGGAATTCATCCATCGATGCGATATGTACCCTGCGGCTTGCTGATTCTGTCGGGTAGATTTGACCTGTGAGCACTGGCAGGAAACTCGATTCTCACTAGCCCCATTCCACAAAGGACAAAAAATGAAACTCGCGATCCTTTCCCGTGGCCCCAAATGCTATAGCACTCTGCGCCTGGAGGAGGCTGCAGTGAACCGCGGACACGATGTCAGTGTGCTGGACACCCTCAAATTCGCCATTGATCTGGAACGCGGTGCCCCGGACCTGTACTACCGGCAAAAGCACATCGCCGACTTCGATGCGGTACTCCCAAGGATTGGTGCTTCGATCACCTACTACGGCACAGCGGTCGTTCGTCAATTTCAGGAAATGGATGTTTTCTGTGCAAATACGGCGCACGGCATTAACAACTCGCGCGACAAACTGCGGAGCCTGCAGTTGCTCAGCCGGCATCAAATCGGTATCCCGCGTACGACATTTGTGCACAACAAGAAAGATGTGCTGCCGGCGATAGAGCGTGTGGGGGGCGCACCGGTAGTAATCAAGTTAAACGAGGGGACGCAGGGTGTCGGCGTGTTGTTGGCAGACACGGTCAAGCAGGCAGAAGCGATCATCGAGCTGTTGCAGGCTCAAAAGCAGAATGTCCTGATCCAGAAATTTGTTGCCGAGAGCAAGGGTCGGGATATTCGGGCCTTCGTTGTGGGCGACCGTGTGGTAGCGGCGATGCGCCGCGTGGCCCAGGGACAGGAGTTCCGCAGTAACGTGCACCGGGGCGGCATTGCAGAGCCGGTGGACCTGCCGCAGGAGTACATCGACACGGCGGTGCGTGCGACCCAGATCATGGGGTTACAGGTGGCCGGTGTGGATATGCTGGAGAGTGAGAGTGGTCCGCAGATTATGGAGGTGAATTCCTCGCCGGGGCTGGAGGGTATCGAGACCTGCACAGGCCTCGATGTGGCCGGTGCGGTGATCGAATACATTGCCGCGCAGGTGGATTTCCCAGAGATCGATGTGCGACAGCGGCTCACAGTGAGCAGGGGTTACGGGGTGAGCGAAATCTATATTCCGGAAGGCTCCAAGTTTGTCGGCAAAACCATTGCTGGCACACAGCTGGACGAGCACGATATCAACGTGTTGACCCTGTACCGGGGCTCCAAGATCATCCCCAATCCGCGTCATGACCGCGTGCTGGAGCCAAACGACAAATTATTATGTTTCGGCAAGCTGGAAGCCATGCGCGGCATGATTCCGGCGAAAACTCGCCGCCGGCGCCAGCCGGATATCGGCAATCTCCCCGATGATGCGACTACCGCGGCTAGTGTGGAGACTGTGGAGTAGGTCGAATTGCCCAGGGGGCGTGCGAGGCGCTATGTGCGGAAGGTTTGATACAAGCGCGCCCTCACCATGTTTAAATGTCCAGATTCAGCTTCAGTGCCCCGCTGGTTTTCGCCGGGCCTGGTAGAAAAAGGTTTATCTGGACATTTATCTGGACCTCGGCAATGGACACAGAAACTCGGCTCCTTAACCACTGGGAGGAATGGGAGGCTTCCCTTTTTTCCCCTGATGCACTGAGTCAGATCGCGATCATACTCCTTGTGTACGCGCTCGCCTGGGTTGCTGCCCGGCGCGTCGTAACACTTCTCCCGGCATTGTCCGCCGCACCGGCAAGTCCCGAAAACCAGCCCCTGCGTGTACTTCTGTTTCGCTGCGGAAAGCTGCTGTTTCCACTGCTGGCGATTGTGCTGTTAAAAGTGTCTACGGCTTTTTTTCCTCTGGTCAACGGCAATAACTGGCTTTTGCAGTTTGCCCTGGCGGTTGCGCTCGTCCTGTTGTTCCACTCGTTCGTGCGTACAGTGATTGGCAATACCACGGTCGCGAAGATGTTTTTGTGGGTGGGCATGCCGATACTGTTTCTGTATGTGCTCGGTGCGCTCGGGGATGTGGTGCGGGTGCTGGATTCCATGGCGGTCCAGATTGGCAATATCCGCCTGACGGCGTACGGGATAGTGCGCACCGCGATCTTCGGTTCCCTGCTGTTCTGGCTCGGGCGGATTTCCAACTCCACTGGGCAGACCATTATCCGCAAGCAGGAAACGCTGGATGTTCGCACGCGTGAGGTTGCGGCCAAACTGTTTGAAATCGGCCTGTTCGTGGTGATTGCCCTCCTGCTATTGCAGCTGATGGGGATCAATCTGACGGCTCTGGCAGTGTTCGGTGGTGCGGTTGGTGTCGGTATCGGTTTTGGCCTGCAGACCATCGCCTCGAACTTCATCTCCGGCATCATCATTATTCTCGATCGATCGGTCACTGTCGGCGACTACATCGAGATGGAAGATGGGCGCAAGGGGCGGGTGACGGAGCTCAACATGCGCTCGACCACACTGGAGACCTTCGACGGAAAAGATGTGGTGGTACCGAACGAAAAGTTTGTGTCCAATGCATTTATCAACTGGACCCACAAAAATAAAAAGCAACGCTACCGGGTAGATTTTGGCGTGGGCTATGGCACCAATGTCCGCGCGCTGGTTGAAATCATCAAGGAGACGGTTGCGCAGCATCCGCAGGTGCTGAGTGGGCCTGACCTTCCGATTGAAGAGCGCCCCGATTGCGAAATCGACAGCTTTGGTGACAATGGGGTGAACATGTTTGTCGAGTTCTGGATGGAGGGGATCGACGACGGTCGCAACCGGGTTGGCGGTGACCTGTTGCTGACAATTCTGGAGACACTTCAGGAACACAATATTGAGATCCCGTTCCCGCAGCGGGATGTGCGGCTGGTCAGTGTCCCGGAAGGAAGAGGTTCCCTACAGCCACAACCATAATGTGAATGCTGCGATCAGTACCGTAACGCCCAGTGCGATCAGCGCTGTGAGGCCGTCCTGAGCAACCAGGGCGAGCCCAAACAGGGTAAGAGCAAGCCCGGCAAGGGTGGCGGAGAAGGGCAGTATTTCCATGGCGGGCAGCGCCAAGCCGATGGCGGTGCTCACCAGCGCGATCAGGTAGCTTCCGCCACGATGCACCAGCAAAGACAGGCGGGGCTGCAGCCAGCGGTCAATAGAGACCGCTGGCCGCTGTAGCCAGTGCACCACACGCAGGAATCTGGTTGCGGAGATGGACTTTCTGAGCAGCCACTGTGGAAGCCATAGGTGGCGCCTCAACAAGAGCATTTGCACCGATGTGACCAATATCGTCAGCCCCATCAGCGTAGGTACGCCAGGAATTCCCGATAGCGGTGAAAAGAGTATCAGCCCAGCAACGAGAATTAGCGGCGCGAAGGAGCGCTGCCCCAACGCCTCAAGCACCTGGCCCAGGGTTACCGGATCGTGTTCGGTGGCGAGCCGCTCAAGTTGAATGAGCAGTTGGCTCAGATTTCTGATACCTTCCTGCATTACGTCCCACCACGATTTTGGCCGCGCTTGTGTGGCTGAGGTGTTTGCGAGAGCCGCTCGTGCCAGTTGAGCACGATCACTGTCAACGCCGGCAAGGTCGTCAACGTCACGACCATAGCGCCGATAATCCCGGCCATCACAATAACCCCAACCCCCCGATACAGCTCGGTGCCCGCGCCGGGTAAGAATACCAGTGGTGCCAGGCCGAAAATCGTCGTCAACGTGGAGATGGCGATAGGGCGCAGGCGTGAGTCTACCGCCTCCTGCACTGCTTCAACGGCTTTCATTCCATCTTCTTTCACATTGGCAACGGCCCGGTGCACGATCAGGATGGGGTTATTGACCACCGTGCCCATCAGGATCAGGAAGCCGAGCATGGAGATCATGTCGAAGGGTTGGTGCACGCCCTCAAAACCCATACTGCGCAGGGCTGCGCCCACCAGGTTCAGCAGTGCCAGACCGGCAATGCCGCCGGCAATTCCCAGCGGAATGGTGGTCATGATCAGTAGCGGGTAACCCCAGTGGCTGAAGATGGCCACCATCAGCAGGTAGATGATGGCGAGTGCCACCAGGTAGTTACTGCCGAGTGACGCGCGGGTGGCATCCAGCTGGTCGGCGGCCCCGGAGATGTCCAGGGAAACCCCGAGGGGTACCTGGCCGTTTTCGCGCATGTACTGCACAAGCTCCGTGCGCACGGCTTCCACACCGGTTTCCAGGGCAACAGAGCGCGGTGGAATGATATTCAGGGTCACGGTGCGGCGGCCGTCGATACGGCGCACGGTGGCGGTGTCGACGGTTTCCTCAATGTGGGCCAGTTCAGAAAGTGGCAGGACTGCACCGGTGGGGGTGTAGATGAAAATCTGCTCCAGGGTCTCGACGGTGGCCTCCGGGCCCTGCTGGTTGTAGAGGTAGATATCGATCTTGTCATCGTCGAGGAAGAATTCATTGACGAAAGCACCGTCGGTCAGTGCGGCGACCGCGAAACCGATATCCTCCGCGCTCATGCCCACTTCTTCGGCGCGTGTCCACCTGGGTTTTACTTCCAGCAATGGCTGGGCCAGTGACAGGCTGCCCGGCTGGGTCTGGATGTTGGGGTCGTCAAAGATTTCCTTGGCGCGACTGTAGGCTGTGCGCGCGACCTGGTAGAGGTCGGCCAGGTTGGCTCCGGAAATGTCCAGGTTGACACTGCGGGTACCGCCATCGTTGCTGCTGATAATCGAACCGCGGGTGGCGAAGGCACGCATTCCGGGGTATTGCTCGTACTTGCGTACGATGGCCGTCATCAACTCATCGATGTCGCGCGGGTCTTTGGTCTCCGCAATGATGCGCAGGTTCTGGGGGGACACGCTTAGGATGAAATACTTCATGGCCGGTATTTTGGCCGCTTCTGTGTTGTTCGCCGCTATGTTGCCCGCTTCTTCCCCGGTCACTTCTTTTTGCTTACCGTCGCGTGTTTCCGGTTCCACAAACGGCATGAAGTAGTCCTGTATCTCCAGTCCAATTTTCTTCATGGTGGCGAGGTTGTAGCCGGGGGGCGCATTCATGTAAGCGAAGGTTTTGGCTTCTTCCCCTTCCGGCAGGTACTCAGCTGGCGGTGTCAGCAGCAGGGCGATGGCGAGGCTGGTAGCCACGGTGATGCCGATACAGTAAATACGTCTGATAGGCGATGTGAGCAGCCATTGAATCCTGTCCACGACGCCATGGCGCAGTCTGCTGTGTTCCAGGTTGTCAGCGGCAGGTTGACTGAGCGCCCCGTCGAACTTCAGTCGCGCACTGGCAGTGGGTATTACCGTAATCGCCACCAGCATGGACACCAGAATGGACGCGGAAATGGCGATGGCGATATCCGAATACAGCTGCCCGGCCTCCTCGGCGATAAACACCACTGGCAGGAACACCATGACCGTGGTGAGGGTGGAAGCCAGTACAGCGGGCCACACCTTCTGCACGCCGCTAATGGCCGCCTGCAATCGATCCAGCCCGCGGCGGCGTTCCAGCTCGATACTTTCCAGTACCACGATACTGTTATCCAGCGTCATACCGATGGAGAAGGCCACGCCGGCAAGGGAGATGACGTTGATGGTGCGCCCGGCAACGAGCAATCCGATAAATGCCGCAATGGTACAGATGGGTATACCTACCACGCCCAGCGCAGTGGCGCGGAACGAACGCAGAAACCCGTACATGATGGCGGTGGCGAGCAGGGCGCCCAGCGCAAGATTCTTCCACACATTGAATACGGAGGCTTCCACGTAACCCACATCGTCGGCGGTCAGCGCCATATTCATGCCCTGGGGTTCCAGCAGCTCCCGATTGATACGTTCAACTTCCTGCATCATCGCCCGCTTGATATCAATGACATTGGAGCCGCTCTCGCGGCGCACCGACAGGAAGATCGCCGGCTGGCCGTTGACGAAAGCACTCCTGCGGATCTTGAAATGATCGAGTGAGATGTCCGCCACCTCACCGAGGCGCACGAGGCTGTCACCGTCACGGCGCAGGATCAGGGCGCGGAGTTCCTGCAGGTCTTTGAATCGCCCCAGGGTGCGCAGCAAATAGCGGCGCTTGCCACTCTCCACCTCACCCCCGGAGATATCCCGGTTGCGCGCACGGATGGCTTCGCGCACCTCGGTGAGCGTCAGGTTGCGCTCTGTCAGCCGTTCTGGCTGCAGGCGTATCTGGATCTGTCGCTCAGCGCCGCCACCGACATCCACCTGTGCCACGCCGGGGACACCAGACATACGCGGCCGTACATTGTCTTCCACGTAATCCCGCAGCATGTCCATGTCCAGCCCGCGCGGATTGTCCGGCAGGGGGGATACCCGGAAATACATGAAGGCATTGGAGGAAAACGAGGTGGCATAGACCCGGGGTTCGTCCACATTCTCAGGGTATGAGGGCACCTGGGTAAGCGCATTGTTGACGCGGATCTGGGTTTCGAGGATGTCCACGCCGAACGGGAACTCCAGTTCGATATCCGCAGAGCCCAGGTCGGCAGTGGACTGAAGCTCCTGTAAATAGGGAATGTTGCGCAGGTACTCTTCCTGCTCGATCAGAATCTCTTTTTCAATATCCTGTGGTGTGGCACCTGGCCAGCTGGTGCGAATGGAGATGGTGCGCACCTCCAGATCGGGAATCATCTGTACGGGAATACGGAAGGCTGCTACCAGGCCGAGAATGGCGATGATCAGTACCGTGACGGTGACGAGAATGCCGTTCTTGATGATCTGCTCGAACATCAGTGGCCTTCTGATCTGCGGTTTACGGTGACTGCGTGCTTGAGTACGACCTTTTGCCCAGCTTGAAGGCTCTCGTTACCGCGCACGATCACGCGCTGGCCAGCCTCAATTCCGGTTTTGATTTCGATCATGCCGTTAAAGCTGAGTCCGGTGGTCACCAGCTGCTCATTGACCGCGGTCACTTTGTCCCACTGGCTGCCCGGTGCGGCTACCCACACGGTGATGCGTCCATCGGGATAGCGCAGCACGGCATCTCGTGGCACGGCGATCCCTTGCTGGTCGCTTTTCAGCTGCAGCACCGCTGAGGCGGACATGCCGGGGATCAGCTGTGTCCGCTGGCCGCTTGAGTCCACTGCTGAGCTCAACAAGGTGCGCAGGAGGAACGTGCGGCTACCACTGCGACTTACCGGAATCTTGTGCTCCACCCGGGTGGTGAATGATTCGCCGCTGTCGAGCTTAATCCGAGTTTCCGTTTGCGGACGAATGCGTGAGTAGTAGCGTTGCGGCACCTGAAAGTCCGCACGCAGGGAATCCGTGTCGACCAGCTCGAATAATGCGGTGCCAGGCTCCACCCATTCCCCCAGATCCACCTCGCGCAGGCTGACCGTTCCGGAAAATGGTGCTGCTACCTGATGTCGGCGGAGCAGGGCACTCAGGCGTTCGGTTTCCACCTGGGCCGCCTGCAGCTGAGCGCTGCGCTCGCGTACTTCCGAGGCAAGGTTCTCCACCTCGGTCTCCGCCACATGATCGTCGCCCACCAGACGCTCCAATTCCGCCAGACGCCGGCGGCTATCTGCCACCGTCTCCCGTACCCGCGCCACTTCTGCGAGCGCTGCATCGCGGCTGATGCTTCTGAGTTCCGGGTCGAGGTCCAGCAGTGGGGCGCCTTTCTCGACTTTGTCGCCGATATCCGCATGAATAGCCTGAATCAGCCCAGCGACTTCCGCTGATAGCAAAGCTTGCCGCAGGGGGTTGATGGTACCGGTGACGGGCACTTCCTCCACCAGTGGTTGCTCGAGCGCCACCACCGCCTCTACGGCAATGGGGGCTGCCGTTTTATCCGCGGCGTGTGCCGAATGACTCACGGCGAGTGCAATGGCGAGAAATCTGGTGAACCACATAGAGGAAAATCGGCAAAAGTATCTGGCTAGTGTAGTAACCGGACGCCGTGAGCTCGGCGGGATTCATGGCTCATGGATAAGCAAAAGCAATAAGGGTGATTTGTGGGCTTTATCGATGGTGGGGCCAATAGCCGTGCGAATCCAACCGCGTTCATATTTTGGGGTTTAGATGCGTCCGTTGGCGTGGGAGTGTTCATCTTGTGGCAACAAGGTGTGTGCCAGTGCCTATAGTCAGAACCAAACGGTTCCCGATTACGCTCGCTGTCCCTCAGGAGGCACACCGATGATTAAAAAAACGATTCCCCTATGCACCGCCATTGCCATTACGGTAGCGACACTCTCCACCAGCGTGTCGATCCATGCACAAGAAAAGCCCATGCCGGGTGAGCCAAAACCCAATAGCTTCTGGTGGCCGGATCAGCTGGACCTCTCGCCGCTGCGCGATCACAGCAAATCCTCCAGCCCCATGGATGAGGACTTTGATTACGCCAAGGCGTTCAACAGCCTGGACCTGAATGCAGTCAAGAAGGATATCGAAAAGGCGCTCACTACCTCCCAGGACTGGTGGCCTGCAGATTACGGGCACTATGGCCCGCTAATGATCCGGATGGCATGGCATTCCGCGGGTACCTATCGGGTGGGTGACGGGCGCGGCGGCGCAGGTGGTGGTCAGCAGCGGTTTGATCCCCTAAACAGTTGGCCAGATAACGCCAACCTGGATAAGGCGCGGCGCCTGCTGTGGCCGGTAAAGCAGAAATACGGCAAGTCGCTGTCGTGGGCCGACCTGATGATCCTGACCGGCAATGTGTCGCTGGAGTCCATGGGCTTCAAGACGTTTGGCTTCGCCGGTGGCCGTAAAGACGATTGGGAGCCGGAGACGGTGTACTGGGGCCCGGAAACCCAGATGCTGGACTACGAGAAGCGCTTTAAGGGCAAAAAGCTCGACCGCCAGCTGGCCGCCACGGTGATGGGACTGATCTACGTGAACCCGGAAGGGCCGGGTCATAGTCTGGATCCGAAGTTGGCGGCAGAAAAAATTCGGCTCTCATTTGGTCGCATGGCCATGAATGACGAGGAAACGGTGGCATTGATTGCCGGCGGCCATGCATTTGGCAAAGTGCACGGTGCGGTAAAAGCGGACTGTATCGGTAAGGAGCCTGCGGCTGCATCCATTGAGCAGCAGGGGTTTGGCTGGAAAAACAAGTGCGGTAAGGGTAATGCCGAAGACACTGGCACCAGCGGCCTGGAGGGCGCCTGGACGATAACTCCCGCGCAGTGGAGCCACAACTACCTCGATAACCTGTTCAAGTTCGAGTGGAAAAAAACCAAATCGCCGGGAGGCGGCACAGTCTGGATACCTACAGACCCGAATGCTGCCAATATGGTGCCGGACGCGCACCTGAAAGATAAGCGTCATGCGCCAATCATGCTGACTACAGATCTGAGTTTGAAGGAAGATCCTGCCTACCGGAAGATTTCTGAGCGTTTCCACAAAAATCCGAAAGAGTTGGAGGACGCATTCGCGCGCGCCTGGTTCAAGCTGACCCATCGCGATTTGGGTCCGAAGGCGCGCTATCTGGGGTCGGAAGTGCCTAAAGAGGATCTGCTCTGGCAGGATCCGTTGCCCGCTGCAGATTACCCGCCGCTGGCAGAATCAGATGTGCTCAAGCTGAAAAAGGAGATACTGGCTTCCGGGCTGACCATTCCCGAGCTGGTGCGGACCGCCTGGGCTTCGGCTTCCACGTTCCGCGGCTCCGATATGCGTGGTGGCGCCAACGGTGCACGAATTCGACTGGCGCCTCAAAAAGACTGGCCGGTGAATGATCCTCAGGAACTGAGCAAAGTGCTCAGCAAGCTGGCGTCTATCCAGCAAGGATTCGGCAAACAGGTCTCGCTCGCCGACACCATCGTGTTGGCGGGTAACGCGGCCATTGAAGAGGCGGCCAAAAAAGCGGGGCACAATGTACATGTACCCTTTAAGCCCGGACGCACCGATGCGACGGCGGAAATGACCGATGTCGAGTCTTTCAGCTGGCTGGAGCCCATGGCCGATGGCTTCCGCAACTATTACGCAAAAGGCAACTCCGTGTCCCCGACCAGAATGCTGGTGGATCGTGCGGATCTGCTTACCCTGACCGTGCCCGAAATGACGGTACTCGTTGGCGGTATGCGGGCTCTGGGAGCGAACGCCGGTAACGCCAAGCACGGGGTATTGACCGATAAACCCGGAACTTTGAGCAATGATTTCTTTGTGAACCTGCTCAGCATGGGCACCGAGTGGTCCAAGTCGTCCCAGGGTGAAGGCATTTACGAAGGTAAAGATCGCAAAACCGGTAAGGTGGTGTGGACCGCTACACCGGTTGACCTAATCTTCGGTTCCAACTCCGAGTTGCGTGCGATAGCGGAATACTACGCCATGGCAGATTCCGATCAGGCGTTCGTCAACGATTTCGTCGATGCCTGGGCAAAAGTGATGAACCTGGATCGATTCGATTGAGATTGAGGTTGAGATTGATTGTGTACTGGATTGTAAAAAGTACGGCACGGTAATCCAGTGGCTATCTTTGAGTCACAGGTATGAGAGACAGGCGGCCCTCGGGTCGCCTGTTTCTGTGTTGGGGGTGATGATCCACTTATGTTGCTTTTGCGTAGTACTTAATTGGAAGCCGGACAGGATGTAAAACCCAGATGAAAAAAATGACGGTCAGACTTTGCTCAATATTCGCCTTGGTTTTTGCCGGCGTTGCCAGCGCCGCCGAGTTGGACGTGCGCGTAGCGAATGCGCCAGCCGAAGGCGAACTGGTATTTCAGGTATATGACAACCCAGATGCATTCGGTGATTTCCGCAGCCCTCGCTGGGAGACCCGATTGGCGGTGGATTCTGACGGACGTTACCAGCTCAAAGATTTGCCCCCCGGGGCTTTCGCACTGCTTGTTTACGCTGACCGCAATGGCAATCGGGCTTTGGACAGAACCTTTATCGGCATCCCCAAGGAGCCGATTGGCTTGTCCAATGGCTACCGTCCCAAAGGGCCGCCCAGCTTCCAGCGTGCAAGTTTCATTCTTGCGGAGAATGAGACCAAATCCATCGATATCGAGATGTATCAGGTTCTGGGAGATTCCGGCCAGTGGGGATTAGGGATCGGCGTCATTGGGCGCAGCAGTCCCTACGTGGGCTCTGATTCCACTGTGGCACAGGTGATCCCCGCGATCACCTATTTCGGTGAGCGGCTGCAGTGGGTCGGGCCGAGCCTGCGCTACGGTCTCTGGGGTAGCGATACTTTCCGCTTTGCCGTCAACGCCACCTACCGTGTTGGTGCCTATGAAGAGAACGACAGCCCAATACTGGCGGGGCTCGGTGACCGGGACAGTACGCTGATGGCCGGTGTGGGGCTGGTGTACGACGGCCCCAATCGTATCGACGTGGACTTTCGCTATCAGCACGATGTGCTAGACCGCTTTGGTGGCGGTACCGCCGAGCTGCGGCTTTCGAAAGGATTCCAGACCGGTAATGTCAGCTGGGGACCTTCCATCGGGCTGAACTGGTTGAGCAGTGATCTAGCCAACTACGACTTTGGTGTGCCGGCCTGGGCAGTAATGCCTGGCCGCCCCGCCTACGATGTCGGCAGTACCGTGACGCTGGAAGGGGGGATTGGCGGCATGCTGGAAATCACTGAGCACTGGCGATTGGTGCTGGATGTGAATGCGGAATATCTCGGTGATGACATCTCCGATAGTCCGATCGTCGGTGACGACTATGTCATCAAAGGCTTTGCGGCGGTTACCTACACTTTCTAGTGAAGCTTTTTAAAATCAGGCGGCTTGAGGCTTGCCATGGTGGGCGCGACGACTTCCTGGAGGAAGTATGAAGAAATGGATTGTGAAGTGGGTGATGGCCGTCTGTTCTGCTTTGGCGTTTTTGACCACACATTTACAGGCGGTGGCAATTTCTGCCGAGGAAAAGCAGATACTGACAGAAATCCGGAGCGGTGTATTCGGAGGTAGTCGTCTCGCAGCGGCCTTTCAGCAGACCACGATTTCCGGTGCAGAGCCCCCCATATTCCCGCTCGAGGTTGAGCAGCGGGGCTTGATCGTATGGGAAATTCATGAAAAGTACGCAGAGAGCTTTGCTCAGGAAATCGGACTGGCGCCACCATTCCAGCTGGCGAGCGTGTACCCGATCACCGTGAAAGGTGACCAGGCATTGGCGGCAATATTTCGGGAGAGTGCAGAACAGAGAGGCTTGACCCGTATACTGGACATCTTGTATCCCAAGCGTTTCTACGTGATAGCCGATATAGGTAACACGTCCCGTGCAGAAGACGGCGCAAAACTCGAATTCAAGACATTCGTTGCACTCCCTGGAGACAGCACCCCCCGTCTATACCGTTTCTCCAGTTTCAAAGCCCAGCCCGGCGTTGAGTTACTACAGCTCTCTACTAGTATCCCCAGCAGTTTGACAGTGGAGCATGACGCCGGTATATGGAGTGGCAGTCTCTATACGGCAGAGGGTAGCCTGGAGTGGAATGCAAAATATCGACAAAGAGGCGCGCTCAGGTCGCGTCTCTCGGAAGCGTTTCTCGATGCAAGTGAATTACAGTTTGCCCCAGCGGGTGCTGCCGCAAAATATTTTTACGATGGCAGTTCCGTAAGCGGCGGTGTTTCTTTGGCAAATACCCGTCGTACTTTTGTTGGTAATACCTTTAGTTGGAGCAAGTACCTGAAGACTGGAGCGAGTGCACTGGTCACAGATACCAAAGCCGAATTCCTCGTGCAGCCTGTAACTGCGCCGATAACGGTTACTAGTGGAGGTCCGGGTGCCTGTGGCGCACCGGCCTTGAATAGCTCACAGCTATTTTCAAATCTTGTGGGGTGTGTTCTTGCTGGTGTTGAACCAAGCCTGGTATTTGCCCAGTTGTTTCAGAGTGTGGGAGCTCTCCCTCCTCAGGAAATCCCAACCCTGTACTTCGGCTTACTGGATCTATATCAAGGGCTGAGCATTCTACAAGGCCAAGAGCGTCCGAAACTGTTTTTCAGCCTTCGTGCCAATCCTCAGACCATTTTCATTAATTTTGAAATCGCCCCGCAAAAAGTTAAAGCCTTTGAGGAAGAGTTTCTGCCGGACGGCTTTGAGTTGGCGAGAATGCGCTTCTATCCGGAGCAGCTTAAGCCGGTCTATGCCGTATCTCTGAACGTATATGAATCCGTAGGGCAGAACATCAGTGGTTATCGTGCGGAGTGGTCCACGTATGTGATCAACCCATCGGAAGAGGATCCGAAACCGCGATTCAGTGTTCTGGAGGCGCAAACCAATATCGGTGGTTTTGATGCGGTTGGCGCTCTCGAGCGGTATACACCCGGGCTGGACCTGAGTACACCGGAAGGACTGCAGCAATTAATCGAGCCACCATCAGATCTCTTTACGTATAGCGCTGACCTGGAGAGCGGTATTCAGGTAGAGGTTCTGGACCTGGAAGAGGGGATCGAGGTTGAAGTGTCGATTGATACACCTCCCGTATCCGAACTGTTGCGCACGGCCCCCACAACCACCTGGATGGAAGCGAATGACTTCGTGTACTGGGGGGAGGTCGCCGACATCCTCAAGTACGATAGCAAGGTCATGTTTGCAGAACTTCTCGTGTTCGAAGTTGCTTCACAGGATGTCATTCGCGATACCACCTTCGAAGGCTACGTCTCTGAAAACCCACTGCCTATTATCATCTGGAATGGTCCACAGGAGATTGCGCTGGAGCCTTGGGGAAACCTGGAAGATATAGCAGTGCAGGAGTGACTTGGTATCGCGGCTTGGCGTAAGCCGTAAGCGGTGCCAGTGATTTAGAACAGCCCCATCTGGGGCTGTTTTTCGTTGAAGTGTAAAAGCGGTGTCTCGGGTAGTCGCTCGTTCAGCATTGTGCTCCAGAGGGTGACCAGGTTCAGCGCATCCCCGTTGTCCGGCATATGGATAAATACGAACGGTCGTACGCCTTGCTCGATCCAGCTGGCAACACGCTCTACCCAGGGGGCCAGGTATTCCCGGTTGCTATCCAGGTCCGGATGTCCGATATAGCGGATAACCGGTGGGGCATCTACCGGCAGCAGGTGTACCGGTACATTCGGTTTCTTGCGCTGGGCGTCAATTATCGACGGACTATCTGCCTTTGCCGCGAACAGACCGCGGCTGTCCAGGCACACACGGGCGCAGTTGCGTTCTCGCAATCCCCGGTTCAGTACGCGCTCGGCGTCACCTTTCTGGAAAAATGCAGGATGGCGGACTTCCACCGTAGAAGTGAAGGGCGAGGGCAGCCTGTCCATAAAGCGCCACAGGTTGTCCAGATGCTGTGGGCCGAAGGCGGCCGGCAACTGCAGGAGAAACGGACCCAGTACGTCGTTTAGCGGCAATACGATCTCCAGGAATTCTTGCACCATTTTTCCCGGCGGGGCCATTAGGTGCTCGTGGGTCACACTGCGCGGGAACTTGAGCAGGAAACGAAACTCACTGGAAACCTGGCTACGCCACAGCGCACATTGCGCCTGAGTCGGGGTTGCGTAGAACGTGGTATTCCCTTCTACACAGTTGAGCACCTGACTGTAGCGTTCGAGCGGTTTTGCGCCCGCTGGTAAGCGGCTGTTCCACGCCGGGTGTTGCCATTGCGGGCAGCCGAGGAAATAGGGCAGATTCATGGTTTCGTAGTGATAAATATTCCGGAGCAAATGTAACGAGTCGAATTCGCAAGTCAAGTCTGCACATTTCCTTTTAAATCATTAGAATGCGCGGCCTTTTGGTGGGGCAGGTTAGAGCGAACCCGCGGCTCACCACCTGATTCGCGTATCTGAATTTAAAGAGGTTGACTGAGGCTCTATGATCGTATTTACCCTGACTAATGAAGACACGGATCAAGTATGGGTGGGCACCGGACGGGAAGGTATGACCCCGGAAGCCCGTTTTCAGCAGATCCAGGCCGCAGTTTCATTGGGCATCGATCATCCGTTCTTTGACGAGCTGAAGAAATTCGGCGCGTCGGCCTTTACCCCGAGCCTGTTTGCCGTAGCGGAAGACCGCATGGAGTTGCAGGAGATGGTGGAGGAAGCCCTGGATTCCCTGAATGCCAAAAGCCTGGTTGGTATCAAAACCGTAAAGCCTGGTACCACCAAGTCTGCACTGGCCCCCAAGCCAAAGCCCCGCGCGAGCCGCGTAAAACCGTCGACTAGTACATCCACCAAACCGAAAACCAGCAAGCCCGTAAAAGAAAAACTGGCCACTGGTCGCACCGGTAGCGCCGCGAAAGAGCGCGCGATCAAAGCGGGTATCGAGGCCGAAAAAGCGCGCATAGCCGCGGAAAAGGCCAAAAAAGTGCAGGAAGAGGCGGATGAAATGAAGCGCATCCTCGCTGGATTGGATTCGCGCGGGTCAACGCTCTCCCGTCGCTAAGGCATGAAGCGGGTGCCTTAAAGTCCTCTTGTAGCGCAATTGGGGCTGCTATCGCGAGTAGCCCCTAGCCCCCGAATAAAACCCCGTGTGGTCCAGCGCTTTGCGAATCTCAGCTACCGTTGCATTACTGAGCTGGCGGTAGTCGGGGTAGGGTGTCAAAAGTAGACGTTTCTCTACGTCAAGCGCAACTTCTGGCGCACCTATCAAAGGTTTTGCATTCAGGCCTTCGATGCTGAAACGATGCAGGTTCTCCTTACCTCCTATCCAGTGCCACCCCCGCACATTCCGCAGGCGCGGTGAAAAGCACAGTGCCGCGCTCTCAAATAATTCACCGTCCCTGAAGCTGCGCCACTCTTCCTGCGGGCTGGCAATCTTCGCCAGCAAGGTCACGATCTTCCGCCAGTGGTTGGAGTTGTTTTCCATTAACCGGCCGGCATCCGGTGTGGCGACCAATTCATCCAGGCCCGCGGGGCGGTGTGGAAGATAGAGGGTGAGCGCTGGTTGTATCGGCCCCAAATAGTCTGCTTCTTTCACAATAGTGTGCAGTTTTCTCTGGATTCCCGATGGAATGCCGCGATTAGGGAGTAGCGCAAGAAGGGTGCGCAGGTGGTCAGGTAGTCTTTAATCCAGTATTGAACATCCTCGGCAAATTCCGATACTCGAGATTCCCATTCGCTATCCGGTTGCCCATTTTCAGGCGCTAGGTTTTTGTCGATGGCTGCCAGCTGACACTTCACCACATATTGTGAATCATGTTCTTTTGCGTCGTCAGTGACGACGATCGTCAGCATCGAGTAGACCACATCCCACTCAAAAAGAAGGTACCGGGAATCGTCCCGAATATTTTTCTCCAAGAGCGCGCAGGCCCTATCTACACACGCATTGATTGTTTGCTGTACTTCATTATCTGAAGTGCCATTGAATTCAGAAAAATGGATTGTGTATTGTGTGTGATCCCCCACCGCTGCTGCAAAGGGATCTGTCCCACTATTGATGGCCCAGCTCAATTCCATGGTGTTTCCTGAGTATCTTTCGTCTTACAAACATTAGGGTGGCAGGTTTAAGTTGACGGAGTAAAAACAAAAAAGCCCCACTCTCGCGAGCGGGGCTTTCTGAACCTCAGTCTGTCACTTAAACAGCAACATCCTGAATCTCAGTAGCGGCAATACGCTTACCGTCTTCGGCAGATTTCTGGAATTCCTCAATCTGGTCGAAGTTCAGGTAGCGGTAGATTTCCGCGGACATGGAGTTCAGGTTCTGTGCGTATTCCTGGTATTCCGCCGGAGTCGGCAGTTTACCCAGAATGGCGCCTACAGAGGCCAGCTCCGCAGAGGTCAGGTACACATTGGCACCATCGCCCAGACGGTTCGGGAAGTTACGGGTGGAGGTGGACAGTACGGTGCTGTTCGGGGCTACGCGTGCCTGGTTACCCATGCACAGGGAGCATCCCGGCATTTCGGTGCGAGCACCGGATGCGCCGTAGATGTTGTAGTAGCCTTCTTCCATCAGCTGGTGCTCGTCCATCTTGGTGGGCGGAGAGATCCACATGCGGGTGGAGATGCCACCTTTGTGCTGCTGCAGGAGTTTACCGGCTGCACGGAAGTGACCGATGTTGGTCATACAGGAACCGATGAAAACTTCGTCTACCTTGTCGCCAGCAACGTCAGACAGCAGTTTGGCGTCGTCCGGGTCGTTCGGGCAGCAAACGATCGGCTCTTTCACTTCCGCCAGGTCGATTTCGATCACGGCAGCGTATTCGGCGTCGGCGTCGGCGCTCATCAGCTCCGGCTTCTCCAGCCACTCTTCCATGGCGCGTGCACGACGCTCCAGGGTGCGCTTGGAGCCGTAACCTTCGGCGATCATCCAGCGCAGCAGGGTGATGTTGGAGCGCAGGTATTCGGAGATGGCGTCTTCCGGCAGCTTGATGGTACAGCCGGCAGCGGAACGCTCTGCAGAGGCGTCGGACAGTTCGAATGCCTGCTCTACGGTCAGGTTATCCAGACCTTCGATCTCGAGGATTCGGCCGGAGAAGATGTTCTTCTTGCCTTTTTTCTCGACGGTCAGCAGGCCTTCCTGGATAGCGTAGTAGGGGATGGCATGTACCAGGTCACGCAGGGTGATGCCCGGCTGCATTTCGCCTTTGAAGCGCACCAGTACGGATTCCGGCATGTCCAGCGGCATAACGCCGGTAGCTGCGGCAAACGCAACCAGACCAGAGCCGGCCGGGAAGGAGATGCCCATCGGGAAGCGGGTGTGGGAGTCACCACCGGTACCGACCGTGTCCGGTAGCAGCATGCGGTTCAGCCAGCTGTGGATGATGCCGTCACCCGGGCGCAGGGAAACACCGCCGCGGTTCATGATGAAGTCCGGCAGGGTGTGCTGGGTGTCGATATCAACGGGCTTGGGGTAGGCCGCAGTGTGACAGAAAGACTGCATGGTGAGGTCGGCCTGGAAGCCGAGGCACGCCAGGTCTTTCAGTTCGTCACGGGTCATCGGGCCAGTGGTGTCCTGGGAACCGACGGTAGTCATCTTCGGCTCGCAGTAGGTGCCTGGGCGGATGCCTTCAACGCCACACGCCTTGCCGACCATTTTTTGAGCCAGGGTGAAACCCTTACCGGTGTCGTTCGGCTGCTCCGGCTTGCGGAACAGGTCAGACGCTTCCAGGCCCAGGGATTCGCGGGCCTTGGTGGTCAGGCCGCGACCGACGATCAGGTTGATACGGCCACCGGCCTGCACTTCGTCCAGCAGTACGTCGGACTTCAGTTCAAACTCGGACAGTACCTTGCCGTCTTCGGACAGAATTTTGCCTTCGTACGGGCGGATCTCGATGATGTCGCCCATGTTCAGGTCGTCGACCGGTGCTTCAAATACCAGTGCGCCGGCATCTTCCATGGTGTTGTAGAAGATCGGCGCTACTTTACCGCCGATACAGATGCCGCCGCCTTTCTTGTTCGGGACACCCGGCAGATCGTCGCCGAAGAACCACAGTACGGAGTTGGTGGCAGATTTACGGGAAGAGCCAGTACCGACCACGTCGCCAACGAAGGCAACCGGCAGGCCTTTGCTCTGAATTTCTTCGACCTGCTTCATCGGGCCGGTAACGCCGTGTTCTTCCGGCTCCAGGCCGTCACGGGTCATCTTGTACATGGCGCGTGCGTGCAGGGGGATATCCGGGCGGGACCAAGCGTCGGGGGCAGGGGACAGGTCGTCGGTATTGGTTTCACCGGTGACCTTGAAGACCGCAACCTTGATGCTCTCGGGCACTTTGTTGCGCTTGGTGAACCACTCACCCTCGGCCCAGGACTTGATCACGTCCTTGGCCACTTCGTTGCCTGCTTTGGCTTTCTCTTCCACATCGTGGAATGCGTCAAACATCAGCAGGGTGCCTTTCAGCTGCTCGCCTGCCAGTTCGGCCAGGTCTTTGTCGTCCAGCAGGTCTACCAGGGTGGCAATGTTGTAGCCGCCCAGCATCATGCCCAGCAGTTTAGTGGCGTGTTCTTTGTCGATCAGCGGGGACTCCGCTTCGCCCTTGACGATGGCGCTGAGGAAACCGGCTTTTACGTAAGCGGCCTCGTCCACACCCGGCGGTACGCGGTTGGTGATCAGGTCCAGCAGTTCCTGCTCTTCACCGGCGGGCGGATTTTTCAGCAGTTCAACCAGGCCGGCAACCTGCTCGGCGTTCAGGGGCTTGGGTGGGATACCTTGTTCGGCGCGCTCGGCGACGTGTTTGCGATAGGCTTCAAGCACGGATAATTCCCTCTTGTGTGTGGGGTAAAACCAACAGCTTTCCAGGAATCCGGATGCGGATAATTCGCCAACCGAACCCCGATTTACATCGATGGCCGCTGGAAGCGGGTGGCGAATTCTACAATGAAACAGATATCCCTGTTAAGTTCGCTGAAAAATCAATAACTTACGCCAATCATCGGCATTCATAAGATAAATAAAGGTCGCGTTTTGATCGTTTCTCAAGTGCGAATCAATCGCATTTGTCGCGCCCTATATCCATTGCGTGAATGGTGCTCGCTTCAAAATCGGGGGACGAATACGCCACGCAAAATGCTATCCTCTGCGACCTCATTTCACATGTTTTATTGGCCCGACCGGACGACGAGGTAATTCCGCTTCATGGCGATCTACAAAAAAGTACGCACGCCCTGCATCGGTGTCTGTTCCACCGGTATTGGCGACAATGTTTGTCGCGGCTGCAAGCGCTTTGCCCATGAAGTGATCGACTGGAATGCCTACTCAGAAGAGCAGCGCCGGATCATAGCCGAGCGCCGTGACGGTTATCTTGCAAATGCGGTGCGCAGTCAGCTCGAAATCGTCGATCAGAACCTGCTTCTGACACAGATGCGCCACCAACAGATCCGCTTCAATGAAGATCAGAACCCCTATTGCTGGGTATTTGAGTTGTTGCGCGCCGGGGCCAGCCAGATCAATGATCCCTCTCTCTACGGACTGCGCGCAACACCTGTGGCGCGCGGTGTGCCTCTTTTGGAATTGCGAAGACGTATCGACGAGGATTTTTTCGCGCTGTCACTGGCGTATTACCAGCGTTTCGTTGCACCAGGGCTGCAGATGGCCTGATGGGCCGGATAACAGGTAGGGAGTTGTCTTATCAGTCAGCAATCTGAACCGCATTCTGAGTCCCAGCGTCGTGCGATGTTGATCCTGAACCCAGCGAGCCGGCAGGGCGGTCACGCAGATCTGGACGCCGGCCTGGCGCGTCTTGAAGAATCGGGTGTTAGCCTCGAGCAAGTGGAGTCTAAGTCGCCGGCGCAGTCCTGCGAGGCGATTCGCGAGCGGGGAACTGAGGTGGACCTGGTAATTGTCGGCGGTGGCGACGGGACGATCAGTTCCTGTATACCCGCACTGCTCGACAGTGGCCTGCCTGTCGCCATTCTTCCTCTCGGCACCGCAAATGACCTGGCGAGATCCTTGGGAATTCAAAATCTGGATCAAGCCTTTGATGCCATCTGTGACGGTATGTTCGTCCAGGTGGATCTGGGTGTTGTCAACGAGCACTTTTTTTTCAATGTGGCGAATCTCGGCCTGGGTGTGAAGGTGACAGAAGAGCTGACGCCAGAAGTGAAGCAGCGGTGGGGGGTATTCAGTTACTTGAAAGCGTTCGCCTCCGCGCTGGCCCGGCACCGGCAATTCAAGCTTCGCATTCGTGCGGATGGCAGAGAGTATGCTATGCGCTCCATACAGTTGGCTGTGGGTAATGGTCGCTTTTACGGTGGCGGCAATGTGGTTGATCAATCGGCGAGTATCGACGACGATTTATTACATCTCTACAGTCTTCGCCCGCAGACGACTTGGGAGTTGCTTACACTTGCACCATTGCTGCGCGGCGGGCGACATGACCTGGCGAGGCGGACATTTTCATTGTCTGCGCATGACCTTTACGTGGAGACGCAACCTTCGGCCATGGAGATCCATGCGGATGGTGAGCCTGTTACCAGGTCGCCCGCCAGTTTTTCAGTAAAGTCGTCAGCGATCGAAATGCTGGTCCCGAAAACGTCCCCTTTGCTTGAAAGGTGAAATTACGATGAGTTTGATGCGCAGCGATCGTCAGGTAGCGCTCAATGATCTGCATTTGGCCATGCAGGAAAGTGCGGACCTGTACGAGTACACCGCGGGTTTTTTGCAGGATCCCGCCGCCAGTGAAATCTGCAAATCGCTTGCCCGTGAGCGGTCAAAGCTTGCGTTGCAGCTAGCTCGGGAGCTCAGGTCCGAAGGAGAGTTGCCAAGCGAGCCGGACAGGGATAAGGAGACTGCAGAGCAGCTTCAGCAGCGTCTGGAGACCCTGTTTGCTGAAGATAGGGTGCGAGGGGTAATCGCTCACCGGTTGCAGGCAGAAAAGACACTGCAGGCGCTTGTACAAAGTGACGATTTCAATGTGCTGGAGGAGCGCAGTTCCCCTTTGCTGGCCGAATGCCGTCTGGCAATAGATGATGCCGCGAACAAACTGGCTGCCTTTCTCGACAACGCCTGAGAGCGATTTCTGGGCGCCAGCAAGTTCAGGTCTTGCCATACAGGTGCACGCGTAACGCTGGTAGCAGTGGTTGCGGCGCAATTTTCAGATCTCTGCGCTGCCGTCTGCGACTGGCCGGGGGGTTGTGTTCGACCCGGGTAAACTCCGGCAGGCGACCGGAGTCATCGCTCCTTACCAACACTGGCATGGCCGAATAGCCGATCTGGCGATAGCGCTGTCCTTCCTTCTCATTGTCATCGTAGAAGATCTCCGCCGCCTGGAGGTTGGGGCGGCTCTGTACCTGAACCTGGCGCAGCAGCTCGTGCTGGCTCGGGGGCAGGTCGGCGAGAATCTGCCGTTGATACTGGATGCCGGCGTCCTCCCCCAGTGGATCCAATTGCACCAGCTTCTTGTCGCACCACTGTACCGTCACCTTGCGGATAGATTTGCGCGCTTTTACCCAGCTCAAGGCGATGGCGTCGGGGGTATCTGCGCACAGAAGAATCTGTCGGTAGCACTGACGCAGGTGTGCCCGGGGGTAGCCTGCATCGGCAAGCGTATCGCGCAATCGCTCGTTGCGCTCGAGAATAGGGCGGTCTGATAGAAGACGTTTGAACTCTGTAGTGAGCTGCTGGATAGCAAGTTTGGCGTGATTCAGTTCCTGCGCAACGGCTATTGTTCGTGCGGGAACGGCCAGCAGACCGGGGATCTGAAGGGTATTGCGCGCGTCGCCAGCGCAGGTCTCTTCACTGTAATCGAGCTGTGCGAACAGACTGGCGGCAAGTGCGTGTGGCGCCTCGAAATTACCCTGTAGCAAAGCGGCGGCGTCGATCGCGAATGTGGGCTGTAGCAAAAAGCTTTCCCATGGCCGGGTTTCCTGTTGCAGTCCTTCCAGCGCCTGCTTCAAGTCACCTGCCAGGCGATGTAGTTCGCTCATGGCGCGAGGTAGTTGGCGGGCAATTTCCGTTGGGGTGCGCCCGGTCGGTGCAGTGTTGGGGGGCAATGGCTTGATCCTGTGTCATTCGTACCATGATTTCTGGTATATTTTATCCACGTAATAAGTCGTTATCAAA
>NZ_LZDE01000281.1 GCF_002009015.1 Microbulbifer mangrovi
TGAGAAGCGGGTTGTGAGAAGCGAGCTATATAGCCTGCTCAACGCAACCAGGATGGTCGCCGACGCGCACGCACTGAGCTTCTGTTTGCACCGGACTCACTATTTGCCTGACGCCACTGGCGCGGGCTCACGCCAAACCAGCGCTGAAAGGCTTTAGAAAATGTGGCCAGGTCAGCGTACCCGAGCAGACCTGAAAGCTGGGTAAGGCTGATATCGGATTCCTTTAGATAGCGAGTGGCCTCGGCCTGACGAGTTTCATTCAGCAGAGCCTGAAAACTTGTGCCCTCCTCCATCAACATGCGTTGTAGCGAGCGAGCACCCAGCAGCATGTAAGCAGCGATATAGTCGAGAGACACCTTGCCACTCGGCAACAGATCACGCAGTAACTGGCTGACGAACCCAGGCAACTCCTTGGGCGCGAGTTCGTCCAGTTTGTCGATATGTACCTGCATCAGGGCATGGAGTGTTGGGTCTGCATCGCTCAACGGCGCATCCAGCAGCACCGCATCAAACGTCCAGGCATTCCTGTCACTATTAAAGTGCGGCGACGTACCCAGCAGCCGCAGATAACTGCGCGCAGAAGCACCGGGCGCGGTCTGTAAATATAAACTGCCAGGGGTCCAGTTGCTGCCCAGCAACATTTTCAGTAACTGGCGTCCTACAGCAACCGCGTGTTCTATCGCTTGTCGCGATGGAATCCCCTCCCGCAGCACAGGGGTGTAATCAAGGATGGCGAGTTTATTTTGCACTTCCAGCTTCACTGCGCCGCTGCTGGAATGCAGGTGATAGTAACGGGCAAGTTCGGCCAGAGACTCGCCTACCGTATTCGCGTTCTTGACCAGATAAAGGAGCTGCCCAAATACAGCGGTACCCTGAAGCAGACCGAGCCTCAGGCCAAACAACGCGTCGCGAGATGCCCGCGCGCAATCATCCAGCAGTAGGGCCATCCGCTGGTAGGAGATCATGTTTTCCGGCTGCGCGAGGATATCTCCGGGCAGGCCCGCTTGTCCCAGCATCACCTGCACGTCGAGCCCCGCCGCGTGGCAGGCCTCGTCGAGCAATACCAGTGATGAGGCCCGGGAAAACTCTTCCATTATAGAATCCGGTTAAATTTGGCCGCCACGCATTACAGCAACTTTTCCAGCAGCTCTATCGCTTTATTTTTTTGTGTCTCGCTCAACGCCGAAGTCAGATCATCCGCGATATGTGTGAAGCTCGTCGTGGCATCCTTGTACAGGGTCTTTCCTGTCTTGGTGAGCCTGACCAGACTCTGCCGCGCATCGCGAGGGTTCTGCACTTTTTCCACCACGCCATTTTTCTCCATGGGCAACAGCAGGCGCGTGACACCCGAAGCACTCATACCGAGATATTCCGCCAATTCTATTCTCGAGACTTCCTGGGGACACCCACAAAGATAATCCATAACCAGGTATTCGGTCAGACTGATCCCGTGGACACTCAGGCGGTTGCCCGCTCTGCGCGCCAGCTTTGCCGCGAGCAGAGCATTCTGGATGACGAGGCTAGCACTGTTATTTGACATAATACGCATACTGCATAGATAGTTGACTACACAAGTATATGTGCAGCATTCACCGTGTCAAGGGTGGCGATGTAATCAACCAGCGGATGCGAAATTCGGACCCTGCAGTCCAACAAAAAAACAGCGCGCCACAATTTCACGGAAAGTCCGAGATATTGATATTTTTGCGCTACTCCTTTCTCGACATAGCGCCTGTGACGACTACGGTTTACTAGGAAAATGAAAAACACCCATCGGACTGGGTAAAGAGGTAACGCAGGCTTGATCGAACAACTAGACGCCGTATTGCTGGCCCGAGTGCAATTCGCGTTCACCGTATCGTTCCACTTTATATTCCCGGCCTTTTCCATTGGTCTGGCGAGTTATCTGATGGTGCTCGAAGGTCTGTGGCTGAAAACCGGACGCGGTGTCTACGCGAATCTGTACCGCTACTGGCTCAAGATTTTTGCCGTGGGCTTCGGCATGGGTGTGGTATCCGGCGTTGTACTGTCCTATCAGTTCGGCACCAACTGGTCAGTGTTTTCAACCAAGGCCGGACCGATTATTGGGCCGCTGATGGGCTACGAGGTCATGACCGCGTTCTTTCTGGAAGCGGGCTTTCTCGGCGTCATGCTGTTTGGCATCAGCAAGGTGGGCAAAGGGCTGCACTTTTTTTCCACCTGCATGGTGGCGTTCGGCACTTTTATTTCCGCTTTCTGGATTCTGTCAGTCAACTCCTGGATGCAGACGCCAGCGGGTTTCGAGATCAATGTCGATGGACAGTTTGTACCGGGAGGCTCCTGGTGGGACATCATCTTCAACCCGAGCTTTCCCTACCGGTTGGTACACACAGTAACTGCGGCGTACCTGACAACCGCATTTGCGGTTGGTGGCGTAGGCGCCTGGCATCTGTTGAAGGACAGCACCAACGTCGGCGCGCGCAAAATGTTTTCCATGGCAATGTGGATGGCGGTAATCGTTACCCCATTCCAGATCATCGCCGGCGACTTGCACGGCTTGAATACACTGGAGCATCAGCCGGTCAAGGTACTTGCGATGGAGGGGGATTACGATCCCAGTCCGGAAGGCGCTCCGTTGATTCTTTTCGGACTGCCAGATGATGAGGCAGCCGAGGTCCGCTACAAGGTGGCGATCCCGAAACTGGGGTCACTCATTTTGAAGCACGATCCCAACGCGCCCCTGCCAGGACTGACCGACTTTCCCCGCGACGAGTGGCCACCGGTGGCCATCGTTTTCTGGTCCTTCCGAATCATGGTTGCAATCGGCTTTGCCATGCTGGCCATCGGTGTGTGGAGCCTTGTCGCGCGACGCCGCAGAAAGCTCTATACATCGACAAAATTGCAGCGCGCAGCCGTAATAATGGGGCCAGCGGGTTTTGTCGCAGTGATCGCCGGCTGGATAACCACCGAGGTCGGTCGACAACCATTTACCGTATACGGATTGCTGAGAACCGCGGAGTCCAGTTCCCCCCTGGATGCACCCGCGGTGGCCGTGTCGCTGCTGGCGTTTATCGTGGTTTATACCGCAGTTTTTGGCGCGGGCATTTATTACCTGCTGCGCCTGATGGCGCAACCGCCACATCGCGGAGAATCGGAGCCGCCCAATGTGCCGTTCCACGCGGCCGGTATTACTCCGGCATCAAGTATCGAGGCCGCTCCGATAGGCGAGGGAGATCCCCATGGCAAGCTTTGATCTGCCAACCATTTGGGCCGCCATCCTGTGCTTTGCGGTATTTGCCTACGTGGTAATGGACGGGTTTGATCTGGGGGTCGGCATCCTGTTTCCGGCCCTGAGTCCGGGCGAGGAAAAGGATCAGGCGATCAATTCTATCGCCCCGGTATGGGACGGCAATGAAACCTGGCTGGTAATGGGCGGCGGTGGCCTGCTGGCAGTATTTCCCCTCGCGTATTCGATCATATTACCGGCCACTTACCCGTTGATGATTGCCATGTTGCTCGGCCTGGTATTTCGCGGTGCCGCGTTTGAGTTCCGCTGGCGGGATCCGAGACACCGCCCTCTGTGGGACCTGGTAATTACCGTGGGCTCAACCGTGGCTGCCGTGGCCCAGGGCATTACCATCGGTGCGCTGCTGCAGGGTATCCAAGTGGAAAACAATGCCTATGCCGGCGGCTGGCTCGACTGGTTGAGCCCATTCAGCTGCCTCACTGGTATTGCGGTTGCCGTCGGCTACAGCCTGCTGGGCGCGACCTGGTTGATCATCAAAACCGAGGGCAGCTGTCAGCGGCATGCGCGCCGCCTGGCTTTCCGACTGGGTCTCCTCACCGTGCTTGCACTTGGGGCGGTGAGTGCCGCAACGCCGTTCCTCTACTATGAATACTGGCGACGCTGGTTCGAGATGCCACAGGTACTGCTCACCGCGCAGGTGCCGCTGCTCGTCGCCATCTGTACCGGTCTCTTTTTCTGGAGTTTAAGGAAGGGACGTGAGGTGCTTCCGTTTTTGATGGCACTGGCGCTGTTTCTGCTCGGTTTTATCGGCCTGTGTATCAGTATTTTTCCCTACATGGTGCCGCGCTCGATTACGATCTGGGATGCGGCAGCGCCCCACAGCAGCCAGTTGTTTATGCTGGTTGGGGCGGTGTTCATTATTCCGTTGATTCTTGCCTATACCGGTTGGGCCTACTGGGTGTTCCGCGGCAAGGTCGGCACCGAGGGATACCACTAGTGGAGACGCCGTCCACCCTGTGGAAGCGCCTGGCCTGGATGGCCGCGATCTGGCTGATGAGTGTCGCGGCCCTCGGTGCTATTTCACTGTTGTTGCGATGGTGGTTAGTGGGTTAGCTGGCCAGATCAAACCGATCCGCATTCATGACTTTGGCCCAGGCAGCGACGAAATCCTGCACAAATTTTTCTTTGCTGTCGTCCTGGGCGTAAAGCTCCGCGTAGGCGCGCAGGATGGAATTGGAACCGAATACCAGGTCCACCCGGGTTGCGCTCCATTTCACCTGATCGGACTTGCGGTCGCGTATTTCATACAGGTTTTTACCCGCCGGCTTCCAGGTATTGCCCATATCGGTCAGGTTCACGAAAAAGTCGTTGCTCAGCTCACCTTCGCGATCGGTAAATACGCCATGTTTGCTCCCGCCGTGGTTGGTTCCGAGAACACGCATACCACCGATCAGCACGGTCATTTCCGGCGCAGTCAGCCCCATCAACTGGGTGCGGTCGAGCAGCATTTCTTCCGGGTTCACCACATAGTTTTCCTTTAACCAGTTGCGAAAGCCATCGTGGAGGGGCTCCAGTACATCGAAGGCTTCCACATCCGTCATTTCGTCCGTGGCGTCACCGCGCCCCGGGGAGAAAGGCACGGTCATATCAAAGCCCGCCGCCTTGGCAGCCTGCTCGACGCCGACATTGCCCGCCAGCACGATCACATCCGCCATGCTGGCACCGTTTTCCGTCGCTATGGGTTCCAGCACCGACAACACCTTGGCTAAACGCTCCGGCTCATTACCAGCCCAGTCTTTCTGGGGTGCCAGTCGGAGACGCGCACCGTTGGCACCGCCGCGCATATCTGAACCGCGAAAAGTACGTGCACTGTCCCATGCGGTGGAGACCATCTCGCCAATACTCAGACCACTGGCTGCGATCTTGGCCTTCACGGCATCGACGTCATAGTTGGAGCTGCCGGCAGGCACCGGATCTTGCCAGATCAAATCTTCCTGCGGCACATCCGGACCGACGTAACGCGCTCTCGGCCCCATGTCACGATGGGTCAATTTGAACCAGGCCCGCGCGAATGCGTCGGAGAGCGCTGCAGGATCTTTATAGAAGCGCTCGGAAATCTTGCGGTATTCCGGATCCATTTTCATCGCCATATCGGCGTCGGTCATCATCGGCATGGTACGGATGGAGGGGTCCTCGACATCGACCGGTTTATCCTCTTCCTTGATATCCACCGGTTCCCACTGCCAGGCCCCAGCGGGGCTCTTGCGTGGCTCCCACTCGTGATTCAACAGCATTTCAAAGTAGCCGTTGTCCCACCGGGTTGGATGGGTGGTCCAGGCACCTTCCAGGCCACTGGTAACGGCATCGCGGCCGATGCCGCGCTTGGTCTTGTTCAGCCAACCGAAACCCTGGTCTTCGAGCGGGGCCGCTTCCGGCTCCGGGCCGAGTAACTCGGCGTCACCATTGCCGTGGGTTTTACCCACGGTATGGCCGCCGGCGGTCAGCGCCACGGTTTCTTCATCGTTCATGGCCATGCGGGAAAAAGTCACGCGCACATCGTGTGCGGTTTTAATCGGGTCGGGATTGCCATCCACCCCTTCGGGATTTACATAGATCAGGCCCATCATTACCGCAGCCAGAGGATTTTCCAGATCCCGCTCGCCGGAGTAACGGGTGCCCTCACTACCGGTGGGCGCCAGCCATTCTTTTTCAGAGCCCCAGTAGGTATCGATTTCCGGATGCCAGATATCCTCGCGCCCGAATCCGAAACCGAAGGTTTTTAATCCCATGGATTCGTAAGCGATGGTGCCGGCATAGGCAATCAAATCGGCCCAGCTCAGTTTATTGCCGTATTTTTTCTTGATCGGCCACAGCAGGCGACGCGCCTTGTCCAGGTTGACGTTATCAGGCCAGGAATTCAGTGGCGCGAAGCGCTGATTGCCGGTTGATGCACCACCGCGGCCATCGGCGACTCGATAGGAACCGGCCGCGTGCCAGGTCATGCGAATCATCAGTCCACCGTAATGCCCCCAATCCGCCGGCCACCATTCCTGGCTGTCGGTCATTAATGCGTGTAGATCTTTTTTAAGGGCGTCGAAGTCAAGTTTCTTCACTTCGTCCCGATAGTTGAAGTCCGCCCCCATCGGATCCGACTTGCAATCGTGCTGGTGCAATATGTCGAGGTTCAGGGCCTTGGGCCACCACTCCATTACTGATTCGCCACACTCCGTCATACCGCCGTGCATAACCGGACACTGGCCGGAAGTAGTGGTCTTGCTATCGGTCATGGTCTAAATCCTTTTCCTGGTTGAATAACGCGTAAACAGGTCGTGTAGCTGAACGCTGGCCGCCACACTTTTTTATCCCTGACCTTCTATAACACTTCATATCCTGCTCTGCGGCACCGACTGGTCACAAAGGTATGCCTTCACGCCAGAAATTCCACGTTTTGCGAATCCAAGATGGGAAATGCGCCAAAGAACGTCTGCGAAACTTTGGGCTTCAGTATCCGCTTCATGGAATGCGGCCGACTTATTAGTCAGCCGGAAATGGCGAAAAAGTTGAACCGGTCGCAAGACGACGGAACATCCGGAAATTATTATTCGCAAGCGAAGTGGTCGGCGGGAGCGCTCGTCACGGTGCAATCCAAGATTCAAAGCCACGACCGTGCCCGCGTATTGGAGAAGCTCCGCTTCGGCAAATGTCCCAGCCAGTGATGTCAGCGATCAGTCCATGAATACCTCCACCACCCGTTACCTGAAGCGAACTGCTAAAGCCGTACTCCTTATTGGTATTGCGTTTGTCGCGGTCACTGCGTTGCTCGTGTTTTCCCTGCGCTGGATCAATCCCCCCTCTTCCATGGTGATTCAAAACTGGGAGCGGCACAGCGGTCGCACAGCCAGGCACAGCTGGCGCCCGCTGGACAAGATCTCACCCAACCTGCAGATCGCCGTCATCGCCTCGGAGGACCAGAAATTCCCAGATCATTTCGGCTTCGATTTAAGTGCGCTGCGCAAAGCGCTTACTGAAAATCGCAATCGCACCCGCGGTGCCAGTACCATCACCCAGCAGACTGCAAAAAACCTGTTTTTGTGGAATGGCCGCAGCTACATTCGCAAGGGACTGGAGGCCTGGTTTGCCCTGTTGATGGAAATTTTCTGGTCGAAGGAACGCATTCTTGAGGTCTACCTGAATATCGCAGAGTTCGATGAGGGAGTTTACGGTGCCGAGGCGGCAGCAAGACACCATTTCGGAAATTCAGCGCAGCGCCTCAGCCGCTGGCAAGCCGGCCTGCTCGCCGCGGTTTTACCCAGTCCCAAACGAATGTCTGCCGGGCGGCCGTCGGAGTATGTACAAGGTCGTGCATTCACAATCAATCGCCAGGCCCGGCAACTTGGCGGCGCCCGCTATCTGCAATCAATGTGATAACCGGATAGAACAATTAAAGTCCCGCCGTATTTCTGTCACCGCTCAGTAACACCAGCGTATTAATTCATCACTAGTATCCAGCGCGTAAATCTTCTGAGATTAAATGCTGGAGCTATCATGAACCGTATTGTGAAACGGAATTTTCCCCTCGCCACCCTGGCCTGTGTGATATCTACGCTTGCTGCACAGACACAGGCGCAACAGGAACCGCAACTGGAAGAAGTGATCGTCACCGCGCAGAAGCGCGCCCAGGCAATACAGGATGTGCCGCTGACGGTCAGCAGCCTCGACGGCGATACCCTCATCGAGCTGGGCATCGATCGTTTCGACAGCCTGTCTGACCTGGTACCGGGCCTTGTAGTGCAACAGCAGAGCGTGAACAACAACGGCTATGTCATCCGTGGCATCACCTCCGATGACGGCAGCGCCCCCGGTGCCGCGCGGGTATCCGTGTACCTCAACGGTACCGATGTTTCCCGCTCGCGCACTTCGTATTTCGAGGTGTACGACATGGAGCGTATCGAGGTGGTAAAGGGCCCTCAATCCACCCTGTTTGGCACCGCCGCCTCCATCGGTGCAATGAGTTTTATCACTGCCAAACCGCAACAGGATTTTGCCTCGTCATTCACTGCAGGTGCCGGTGATTACGAACTGCGCAAACTCGAGGGCATGGTGACCGGCGGTAGTGAAACGGTGCAGGGTCGCCTGGCATTCGTGACCCGCGAACGCGCGGGTTATGTGGAAAACACCAGTGGCGAGGCGGACCTGAACGGGTACGAGCGCGAGGCCTTCCGCCCCAGCCTGCGTATCACCCCCAGCGACGACCTCACGATTGATCTCGTGTACAACTACGACAAGGCCACTGATCCCGGCACTGCGTTCGTTAACCGGTCCGTGCTGTTTACCGATAACGCAGCGTTGAGCGTGCCGGAGAATAATATTCTAGGCATGGACGATATCGGTGTAGATCGTACGGTGAAAGATCTCAACGCAACCGTTAACTGGGCGCTGGGCGATGCAGTGTCCCTCACCTATATCGGTGCGCAGCGGGAACACGACTCCCTCGAGGCCTTCGATGCCGACGGTACCACATTCGAGATGCTGAACTTTTCCGAACTGGCTACCGGCGACCAGTCCAGCCACGAGCTGCGCCTGAACTTCAGCGGCGAGCGCATTAACGGTTTTCTTGGCGCCAGCTATTTCGAGGAAGACGCCGAACAATTCGTGGGTTTTGCCACCGAGGAAGGCACCTTCCTCAGCTGCGCCGGCGCGCTCGCAGGCATCGGCATTGCGGGCTGCAACACCGACACTACTGCGCTGCTGACCGGCGGCACGCTTGCGGCACTGCCCTACGAAAGCTATTACGCAAACGGCGCGGACAACAGCAGCCTCAATCTGTTTGCCGATGTTTCCTACCAGATTACCCCGCAATTGGAAGCCACCGTCGGTGCCCGCCTGGTGCGCGAGGAGCGTGTATCCAGCTACACCAGCAACCTGCCCAATTCCCAGATCCTGGCATCCCAGGGCCTGATGACCGACCTGTTCTTTGGCCTGGCACTGAATACCGAAGATGCCATTATCCGCGGGGATTCCGACAACTCTGCTGTGCTGCCGCGCTTCAACGTGCTGTATAGCCTCAACGACAACGTAAACCTTTACGGCACTCTCTCCAAAGGCGAGCGCTCGGAGGTCATCGATATGGCGTCCGGTATCGAGAACCGAATCCCGGCGGAAGAAATCGACAACGTCGAGCTGGGGATCAAGGGCCAGCTCGCGGGCACGCCGCTGGACTACGCCGTGGCCGCCTTTTACCAGAACTACGATAACTTCCAGGTAAATGTGGTCGACCAGGACAGTGGCCAGACCCGCACCGAAAACGCCGGCTCTGCAACCAACACCGGACTGGAAGCGGAGCTGCGCTGGAGCGCGACCGACAGCCTGCAGCTGCTCGCAAATATGGCCTACATCGATGCGGGCATCGACGACGAGTCCGGCAACGGTAGCTATGCCGGCAACCAGTTCCGCCTGCAGCCGGAGCTGACCGGCGCCCTCAGCTATATCTTTGAGACGCCAATCACCAGCGGGCTACTGTTCACCAGCAGTGGCAGTTGGAGCTATCGCTCATCGGTGTACTTCGATATCGCCAACCAGTTTGAAGAAGACGCGGTGGACCTGCTCAACCTGCGCGCCGGCATTGCCGCCAGCGACCGCAACTGGGCGCTGACACTGGCCGCCAGCAACTTGCTGGATGAGGAATACATCATGGACGCGGGCAACACCGGCTCGTCTTTCGGCTTTCCCACCTACATCGCCGGCGCGCCGCGCACCCTGAGCCTGGAGTTCAGCAAGCGCTTTGGCGCTTTCTGATTGCGGAAATACGCCAACAAAAAAGCCAGTGCTGCGAAGCACTGGCTTTTTTGTCTGTGCAAATCCGCCGGTATCAGGCCAGCTGGTGGGTAACGCTGTGGCGCGCCACCTCCACAAACTCGGCGCTGTCGATGTTATCCACATATTTCCATTCCGCCTGCACCCCGTCGCGATGGAACGTCAGCGCCATATAGCCTCGCTGGTGCAGGTTGCAGTACTGCAGCTCGTCCACCAGCACCGGCATACCCGCAGCCATCTCGGCCGCGGCTGCCTCATCCATTTTCAGATAGGTCTCCATCCCCGGTGAGGTCACGCTCGGGGTTGCGAACTCCACCCCCACCATGTCGCCCTTGGCATCTTTCAGCTGGCTGTACCAGGCATTGTGGGTATCGCCGGCCACTACCACCAGATTCTTGCCCAATCCCTTTACCTGTTCGTATACGGCTTCGCGCTCTACCGCATAGCCATCCCACGCATCGAGGTTGTACGGCACCACCTGCTCTATACGAGCGCGCTGGCTGTCGCTAATGGGCTTGCCCTGCAGGCTCGCGGCCTTGAGGCCGATCAGTTCAGCGGTGAGATCCGGGCTGCCGCCGCGGTAGAAACCGGTCATCATTTCCACCGGTAACAACATCTTGCCCATCAATACCTGCTGCCCCAGTAATTGCCAGTGGCCAGTCGAGGCGGCGAGGGTTTCCTGCAGCCACTGCAACTGCGGCTGGCCGAGCAGCGTGCGGTTCGGGTCTGCCAGGGCCGCGCCAAACGCGCGGCCGTCGAAACCGCCGTCGCTATCCAGGTAGCTTTTGAAATCCAGCTGACGGTCGCGGCCAATTACACGGGTGTCCAGCATATGCAGATCCAGCAGGTCGCCAAAATGGAAGCTGCGGTATATCTGTGGATTGTGTTCCCCCATAGGCGGGCGGATGGGTAGCCACTCGTAGTAAGCCTGCACCGCGGCGGCGCGGCGGGCAAAGAAATCACCCTCGTCTTCGCCGTGGTTCTGGGCGCCGGCTTTCCAGGTGTCGTTGCTGATCTCATGGTCATCCCACACCGCGATAAACGGCGCGGTGGCGTGCAGCGCCTGCAGGCCGGTATCGGTGCGATACAGCGCGTAGCGCTTGCGGTAGTCGGTGAGAGAGTAGAGTTCGCCATCGCTGTCTTCCGGCAGTGCGCGGCCGATTTTCGCAGCGCGCTCGGTGGCGTAACCTCCGGTGCCGTACTCATAGATGTAGTCGCCGAGGTGCAGCACCGCATCCCAATCGTCACTCTGCGCCGCCAGTTGATAGGCATTGAAGTAACCCGCCGGGTAGTTAGAGCAGGAAAATACCGCCAGCTTCACCTGTTCGACACCCTGCTGCGGCAGGGTTTTGGTACGACCCACGGGGCTATGCGCACTGGCGCCAATAAAGCGGTAGTAATAAGCCGTGTTCGGCTTCAGGCCCTGAACATCGATCTTCACCGTGTAATCCCGCGCGAGATCGGTTTGTGCCTCACCCCGACGCAGTACGGTATTGAACTGTTTATCTGCGGCCAGCTCCCAGGTCACCCGGGTTGGGCCACTCGGCGCCATGCCCGCTGCCGGCGTTGCGCGGGTCCACAGGATCACCGCGTCCTGTAACGGATCGCCACTTGCAATGCCGTGGTTGAAGGTTACCTCGGACGGCAGTTGCGGCCGACTCATGGCCTGCAGCGGTGTGGAGACCACAACACTGCCGGTAGCGGCCAGGGCGGCCTTGAAAAAATTGCGTCGCGTAAAGTGGTTCACATCGGAGTTCCAGGTGATGAATTCAATCGCCCAGCTTAGAGGCAAGATGTGACAGGCCTGAGAAGTTCCGAACACTTGTGTCCCGATTTATCCCTGTGGGCAACACTTATCCACACCTTATTTGCCCACAGCTTCTCGGGACAGACCTGTGAATATCTACTGGATATCCTGCCGCAGCCAAGTAACCCTGCCCGCCGGTTAGCGGCGATCGAAATTGCGTCATCTTTCGGTCAATTCGCCGCACCGCTCATACAGGTCGCCACGCCGATGTGGAATCACCGATATCCGGTAATAGAATGGAGCAGTCCTTGTTGTTGGGCCCACCGGGAAAACGCGTGATTCGAGCTACTGTTAGTTTTTCTTCGCTGCTGATTGCACTTGCCAGTTCCTCAGTTACTGCCACCGCTGATTGCGGACAAGCCGTCGACTGCCTGGCGCTCGAGCTGCACAATCAGGTGCGCAAAGACCTGAACGCCGGTCTTCTCCCCAACAGTCCAAAGCCGAACCCACCGGTCGCCATGCTGGTTCACGACCGGGCGCTGGCGCGCACCGCCTACAACTGGTCCGCGGCCCAGTGCAATGCGCGGCGCGGCCACAACAGCCAGCGCCGCGCGCACTTCCTCGCCAACGGCGGTAATCCCGCCCACCCCTGGGTGGGGGAAAATATTTTCTTTCACACCGCCCAGCTGTCGGATACCGATGCGCTGACACAGGCTGTGGCCGCCTGGGCAGCTGAAGCAAAGGACTATCGCTATCAGCCCTTCAAGGACATGAAGACCGGGCATTACAGCCAGTTGATCTGGAATACCATCGACACCATCGAAAACGGCAAGAAGGTAGCCCGCGCGGTGGGCTGCGGTGTTTCGCATTGCAGTAAAGGCCGCTACCGGACCATTGTGACCTGTAACTACGCGCCCGGCGGCAATATCCAGGGGGTGGTGCCCTACCGCATCAAATAGATCCGGCCGCTTTTCCCGCGGGGCGTTCTGGCTTTCTGACAAACCCCGGCTATGGCGCGACGTTAAGTACTACCTTGCCAACGGATTTTCCGCTTCGTAACAGTGCCAGTGCGTCATGGACCTGTGCAAAGGCATACTCATGGCCAATGTGGGGTGCGGGCAAGCCGAGCCCTGTACAGCCCTCCAGCAAGCTATCGAACAGCGCCTGCTCCTGCCACAGCCAGATCAGATTGAATGCCAGCACGGATTTATTACTGCTGATCATATCCATCACGTCGTAGCGCGGGCGCTTCAGGTATAACCAGGCCGCTTTCAGCCAGTTGGGCTTGTCGCCGGGTGTGAATTCCGCAGCCCCGAAGACGATCAGGCGACCGGTAGGCGCGAGTGCGGCGAACGACTGTTGCTGAATTTTCCCACCGATACCATCGAGCACGGTGTGTAGCGGCCGCCCGTTCAGTTGCGTTTGCAGTTGCCCCGCGAAATTTTCACCGCGGACGATAACCTCGGCAAAGCCCTGCTCGGCGAGAAACGCGCGCTTGCTTTCGGAGCTGACGGTGCCGATGGGAATTGCCCCCATCTGCGCAGCCATGCGCATGGCCTGCAGTCCGACGCCGCCGGCGGCACTCTGGATCAGCACCTGTTGGCCAGGCTTTACCGCACCGAGGATGGCGAGGGAATAGTAAGCGGTGAGACTCTGCGCGGGAAAAGCCGCGCCCTCGGCAAAGCTCCAGTGCTCGGGTATTTTGCGGCAGTGTTGCGGCGGCACATCCACCACCGTGGCGTAGCCGCCGAAACGGGTACAGCCGTAAACCCGATCGCCCACCTGCAAATCCGTTTGTGCGTTTTCTCCCAGCGCAGTCACCACACCGGCAAACTCCAGCCCGGGAATAAAGCTGCCTTGCGGGGTTGCCGAATAGAGGCCGGTGAGCGCGAAGATATCGGCGAAGTTCAGGCCGACGGATTTTACCGCGACGCGGATCTGATCAGAGGGCAGAGACTGCAGCGATTCTTCGACCAGCTGCAGGTTGCTGATGGCACCCGCCTTTTGCGTGCGCCAGACATGACGGATTTCGGGCATCGACTGCATCTCTTTCCAAACGATAAAGAGATGCAGCCTACCGCTAGCCCGCGAGCTGGGCCAGCCCGGATTAATCGGGCTGGACGGTTAACGGGGTGGCCTGGGAACTGGCGAGCGCACCGGCGGTTTTTACCAGACGTACGAATTCGGCGCGATCGCCACTGGTGTCTTTGCCGCGGGCAAGTTGTGCCAGCGCCGCCACATCTTCGTAATCGAACTCGCTCAGGGGTTCACTGCGCAAAAGCAGTCCGAAACCGGCAACGGCAGTGGCGAACTGCAGGTCCTGCTGGGCGTCCTGAATCGGTTTTATCCGCGGGGCAAGATGCCACTGTTTGAGAGTGCTGTCTTGTTCGCCCGGTTTTTTGTAGCGCACTTTTACCGTCGCCAGTTCATCATTCCTGGTGTCGGCCGCTGCGGGTTGACTGTCATGTGCGTAACGCAGTGGATCCACCCGCGGGGCATCGCCCACCAGGGTGAGTTCATACAGCGCCACTACGGAATGGCCTGCACCGATATCGCCGGAATCCCTGGCATCGTTGTTGAAGTCCTCGCGATTGAGACGGCGGTTTTCATAGCCGAGCAGGCGATATTCCGCAACCCGCGCGGGATTGAACTCCACCTGTACCTTGGCATCTTTGGCGACGGTAAACAGGGTGCCGGCGAGCTGCTCCACCAGCACGCGGTTGGCTTCGAAAATGGTATCGATATAGGCATAGCTGCCGTCACCCACATTGGTGAGCTGCTCGACCATGTCCTCGCGGTAATTCCCCATGCCGAAACCCAGCGCACTGAACTGCACACCGCTTTTGCGCCCGCGCTCGATACGCTGCTTGAGGGTATCCACATCGCTGATGCCCACATTGAAGTCGCCATCGGTGGCCAGCAGGATGCGGTTGACCCCATCCTTCTTGAACGCCTGCTGGGCAACTGCATAGGCCAGCTCTATGCCGCCGGCACCGTTGGTGGAGCCACCGGCCTGAAGCCGATCGATGGCCTGCAGGATTTTTGATTTCTGGTCCCCGGAAGTGGGCTCCAGCACCAGCCCGGCGCTACCCGCATAAGTGACGATACTGACCGAGTCCTCGGCGCGCAGCTGCTTGGCCAGCAGACGGTAGGCCTGCTGCAGTAGCGGCAGCTTGTTCGCCTGGGACATGGAGCCGGAAGAGTCGATCAGGAAAACCAGATTCACCGGCGGCACCTCGTCCATCGGCAGCGCCCGCGCCTTTACCCCGATGGAAAACAGCGTGCGCTGTGCGTCCCAGGGCGCACGGGAGAGATCGAAGTGCACCGCGAAGTCGTCATCGCTGGCGGGTGTCGGTTTACTCTCCGCGCCCGCGAAGTCGTAGTTGAAGTAATTGATCAGTTCCTCGAGACGCACCGCATCCTTCGGTGGCAACTGTCCGTTGTTGAGGAAGCGGCGCACATTGCTGTAACCACCGGTGTCCACATCCAGGGCAAAGGTAGAGACCGGGTCCTCGCGCACCAGTCTTACCTGGCGCGGTTCCAGATCCTGGTATTTCTCCTGTTGTGACTCCGGGAGGATGACAGGTGGGGGACTCTGAGAGACAACGTAGGCAGCTTGCTCCGCATGCTTTCTGCGAGCACTGGTAACCACAACCTCCTCAACTGAGGCGCGGTCCATCAGTACCTGCTGATTTGCTGAGTCCTCACTATCTGTGGAAGAGCAAGCAGCAATCACAAGAACCAACACACAGGTAGTGAGTTGTGACAATCCCAAACGAAAATTCATAAAGATCCCTCTCAGCTGTTCGTTATTCGTGTGCATGGCGGGGAAACAGAGTTTCGCAGCACCAATCCGCGTTTTCCAGTTTCGGTGGCCCGCCGGTCGCACATGTGTTTGTTTTAACCCCCACCCTTCCTGTATAACCATACAGCATTGGGCAATGACGCTGCCCACCGCATGAGCACACCCCCAGATACCTGAATTCTTCATGGCCGATCCCGTCGAACTGGCACCGGATTACTACCTCAGCAACTTCCGCGCACTGGTGGACTTTGTGGTGGCGCGCTATGAAAACCTGTTGTCGGCCGGCGAAAGGGGCTTCTACAGCCGGTTTTGCGCACTGGCGACCGACAGCCAGCGCCTGTATGTGCGACTGCTGTCGCGCAAGGGCGTGCCTTCCCTTGCCGGCGCCCTGTTCCGGCAACGCAAGCTGGCGTACGCAGAAATCAGCGACCTGTCCGCCGCGGTCGAAGAACTGTTGGCAAGTGGCCTGCTGCAGCGCAACCCGTCTCTGGCACTGGAAGAAATCCTGCCGTTGTTCACCAAGAGCGAACTGCTCATCAGCAGTCCGGAGCCGCTGCCCAAATCCCTGAAGCGCCCCGCCGTGGAACAGGCGCTGTTCGCCCAGGACGCCGCGCCCATACAGCACTCCCTGATGAAAGACGAACCCCTGCTGGCGGTACAGGCAGCAGAGCACTTCGAGACCTTCAAGCTGCTGTTTTTCGGCAACCTGAACCAGGATCTGACCGACTATGTACTGCGGGATCTGGGGCTGTTCCGCTATGAAAATTACCCGCTGGAGAGGGAGCAGCTCCCGTTCCGGAACCGCGCGCAGATCGAACAGCACCTGTGCTATTACGACTGCGTAACGGAAGCCGAGTTCGCGCTGACCGCAGATGCGAACGCCATTAATGCGCTGGTGATGCGACTTCCCGTCGGTATCGATGGCGACAGTACTTTGCATCGCCGCCTCGATCGGCTGCGCCTCACCCTGGCACGGCAACTGGAGCGATTCGAGGCGTTAACCGAGGCGGACCAGCTATACCGTCAGTGCAGCCGTCCGCCGGCGCGGGAACGGCGTGCGCGGATCGCGGTCACTACCGGCGATGCCGCGCTGGGACTGACATTGTGCGCGGAGATTCTTGCCAACCCGCACAATGAGGCAGAGAGCGAGTTTGCGCAGAATTTCGGATTCCGCACGGCAAAGAAAGCCGGCTGCAGCGAGAACTGGCCCGCGCCACCCCGACACAAACCGCCCACGGAAACCGTGGCCCTGCCGCCCACCGGGGAACGCGTGGAGATGCTCGCGGCGGACTACCTTGCACCGTCCTCTTCGGGTGATCAGTGCTTCTACGTGGAAAACACCCTGTTTAACGCGGTGCTCGGTCTCGCCATCTGGGACATCATGTTTGCGCCGATACCCGGGGCTTTCTTCAATCCCTTCCAGGTGGCGCCGAGCGATTTCCGCACCCCCGATTTTTATCCACAACGTCGCGCTGTGTTCGAACGGCGACTGACTGAACTAGAGGGGGGCAACCTGGGCATATGGGTGTGGCGACACTTTCGCGAGAAGCAGGGTATCGCCAATCCTCTGATCGCCTGGGAAGCCTTACCGGAATCCCTGCTGGCACTGGCACTGGAACGCATTCCCACACAGCACTGGCTTGCCCTGTTTCGTCGCCTGCTGGGTGATATTTCCCAGCATCGCAACGGCCTGCCGGACCTGATCCTGTTCCCGGCGCAGGGCAGCTACGAACTGGTGGAAGTGAAAGGCCCCGGCGATCGCCTGCAGCAAAACCAGCAGCGCTGGCTGGCCTACTTCGCCAGACACCGAATCCCCCACCGGGTACTGCACGTGGAGTGGACAGCCCTGAACGGGATAGCGCAGCCATGAGCAATCCCGCGCTGCAACTATCCGTGGGAGAGCTGGTGGCCTTCGCCTGTCGCAGCGGCGACCTGGTTGGAGAATCCTCTGCCGGTCCCACCGCCCTGGAGGGGATCCGCGCCCACCAACGCCTACAGAAAAAGCGTCCCAAGGGCAGTGAAGCGGAATATCGCCTGCAGGAGACGCTGGAGCAGAACGGCCACACCGTCGTGCTCAGCGGTCGGGTAGATATCCTGCACCCCCAGCCGGATCTTCACCGCGCAGTACAGCTGGATGAGATAAAGACCACCTATGTGCCGCCGCACAAGCTGTCGGAGTCTGCCCGCGACCTGCACTGGGCACAGCTGAAGATCTACGGTTTTTGCTATGGACTGCAGCAGCAGTTCTCCGCCGACACCCCGCTGGCGCTACAGATGCTGTGGCATAACCTGAAGGAAAAGAAGACCTATCCCGAATCCCGGGAATTCCGCTGGTGCGAGCTGGAAACCTTTGCCAGGGCCGCACTCGCTGAATATCTGCAATGGCACCAACGCTGGCAGGCTCACCGCCAGGCGGTGCGCGCCTCCGCCCGCAAGCTCGACTTCCCGTTTACACAATACCGGGCGGGGCAGCGATCCATGGCGGTGGCGGCCTACCGCTGCCTGCGCGACGGTGGCGAACTGGTGGTGGAGGCACCCACCGGTATCGGCAAGACCATCAGCACCCTGTTCCCGGCGATCAAGGCCGTGGGGGAAACAACCCTCGACCAGCTGGTGTATCTCACGGCAAAGAATTCCGGTCGTCAGGTGGTGCGGGAAACCACCGCGCGTTTACAGGCCGACGGGCTGACACTTTCGGTACTGGAACTGCAGGCGCGCGACAAAACCTGTGCCTGTAGCCTGGGCCTGTGCAGCCGAGACGACGAGGGTATCTGTCCGCGCACCCGCGGCTTCTTCGACCGGCTACCGGAAGCGCGCCGCTCCCTGCTGGGGCGCCCGTTGCTGACACCGGAGGTGATTGCCGAGGAAGCGGACCGCCTGCAGCTGTGTCCGTTTGAGCTGTCACTGCAAATGCTGCCGTGGGCAGATCTTGTGGTGTGTGACTTCAACTATGTATTCGATCCGCTGGTGCAGATGCACAGCCTGCGCGACACACGCCTGCGGCGCGCGCTGCTGATCGACGAGGCGCACAATCTCAGTGACCGCGCACGTGCCATGTTCAGTGCAAAACTCACCCGCGGAGAGAGCCGTCGTGCGGCCGCTGCCTGTAAGGGTTCCCATCCCACTCTGCGTCGCGCCATACAGTCACTGGTGCGCGCACTGGACAAATGGGTGGAGCAGCTGCGGGAATCGGGGCAAGAATCCGGCCTGGCGGGCAAAGGGGAGAATCCCGGGCTGTGGATAAGCGCGCTTGAAGACGACGCTCCCCAGGGAATCAGTGGGGCGATCCACAAGGTACTGCTGGTGGTCAGCCAGTTGTGGGAGCAGTCGCAGTCACCGCCGGAAGCCATTGCCGACTGGCTCAAGGCCCTGTTCCGCTACCAGACCGTGGAACAGCTGGCGGGGGAACAGCACCGCTGTATCACCCGCGTGCAAAACCCGACGAATCCCCAGAGCAGCTGGCGGGAACAGGAAGTCGAGCTGCTGTGCCTTAATGCCGCCGATTTCCTGCACCAGGCCTACACACAATTCCACAGTGTTATCGCCTTCTCTGCGACCCTGCGTCCGCCGGTCTATGTTTATCGACAGCTGGGGCTGCAGGCGGATGCCCCCTACCTGACCCTGCCCTCGCCGTTTGCCGCCGAGCAACTGGGACTGTTTGTGTGCCCGTTTGTGGATACCCGCTACCGCGCCCGCCATCAGGCCAGCGACGCACTGGTGGAATTGATCGCACGGACCTTTCACAGCCGACCGGGAAATTACCTGGTGTTTTTCCCCTCCTACCGTTTTTTACAGCAAGTGGCGGAGCGCTTTACCGCACAGTTCCCCGAAATCCCTCTGGTGCAGCAGACGTCCGGCAGCTCCGATCAGCAACGCAGTGCTTTTCTGGATCACTTCCAGAGTGGCCACCGCAGCCTTGGATTTGCGATCATGGGTGGCGTTTTCGGCGAAGGGGTGGATTACGTGGGCGAACAGCTTGTGGGTACCATCGTGGTGGGCGTGGGCCTGCCGCAGGTAAACGAGGAACAGGAGCTACTGCGCGCTGCCTGCGAGCAACAGGGGGAGAATGGTTTCGATATTGCCTACCGCTATCCGGGCCTGACCCGGGTACTGCAAACCGCCGGACGGGTAATCCGCACCGAGACCGACCGGGGTGTGGTGATTCTGGCGGACTACCGCTTTGCCGATCCGTTTTATCGCGCGCTTTATCCACAGCACTGGCACCCCCAGACCTGCGACAATGGCAACACACTTTCCGCCGCACTCGACCAGTTCTGGAACACTTGATCGCAAACGCCATGGTATTAAATCGCGAATTCTACCGCCGCAACCCGCAACAGCGCTCACAGCAGGACGTCACCTTCAATGACGTGCGCAAGCGCTTCGATTTCCGTTCTATTGCCATTGGACGCTGGGTAACAGAAGCGGAAAAAACGCGCGCGGCGGTCCTGTTTTACGATGCACTGCTCGACCTGATGACCATACTGCAGGGGCCGGAGCTGCTGGTCTCCCTGCGCGGTACTCTCGCCTTCCAGTACGGCACCGGTGGCCGCCCCGGTATCTCTGCCCACTACGAACCGGGCTCGCGCACCTTTGCCCTAGCCAAGAACGCCGGTCCCGGCGCCATTGCCCACGAATGGTTTCACGCCCTGGACCACTACCTCGCCGACAAGGCCTTCAGCGATGTGTCAGGCAACATGTTCGCCTCCGAAGCCTGGCTGCGCGACGCCACCCCGGTACCCCACCCCATCAACGACCGCCTTTTTGCCTGCTTCCGCGCAGTAATGCTGGATGAGAGCGGGGAAAACCCCAGCGATATGTTCCGCGCCTCCAAAGCCGCGGACAAGGCCAATGGTTGCATCTACTACGCCGACCCCGCGGAAATGTGTGCGCGCGCCTTCGAAGCGTTTGTGCAGGACGCGAGTATTTCCAACAACTTTCTGGTGGCGGGCACCAAAGCCACGGAAGAAGCAAAGCTCGGACTCTACCCGAGCGGCGCGCACCGGGCTCGAATCAACGCGGCCTTTCGCGATTATTTTCTTTTGCTGGGGCGGGCATTGCATACACAGCCGCAGTAAATTCCGCGCGCAAAAAAACCGGGCAGAATTTGCTTCCGCCCGGCCTGTTACGCCAGCCCTGTTAACCAAGAGCCCGGTTACATCAGCCCCTCAAACATCAGTGAACGGTGCGCAGCCGCACCGGCCATGGCGCCATCGGCCATTGCAAAAGTCACATTGCCCGCGGCGCGCGCCGCATCACCACAGGCAAACACATTCGCCACCGATGTCGCCTGCATCGCATCGGTCTGGATGACCGCGCCCATCGGAGTTTCCTCAAACGCACAGCCAAGCTGTTGCGCCAGTGGCACCGGATGTTGCAGCTCGGTGGCGACAAACAACCCGGCGAGATCGACAATGCGACCGTCCTGCAGGTGCACCGCCGCCCGCTCGCCGGCGATGCGGGAAACCGACGTGCGTTCGACGACGACGTTGCGCTGGGCCAGCTGGCGCAATTGCTCAGCGCTCGGCACAAAACTGTCATTGATAAAAAAGGTGGTGGGACCCCAGTCCGGCAGCATCAGTGCGTGGTGCATGGAAACTTCTCCCACCGCCAGCACGCCGAGCGCCGCCCGCTCCAATTCGTAGCCATGACAGTAGGGACAGTGAAATACCGCGCTGCCCCAGCGCTCTTCCAGCCCCGGGATATCGGGCAGTCCATCGCGCACGCCGGTGGCGAGGATCAGGCGCGATGCGCTGTAGCTGTCGCCCTTTTGGGTGCTCACCCGGAATTTTTCACCGCTGTGCTCTGCCGATTCCACAGCGGCATTTATCCAGGTGACGTTGGAGTACTGAAGTAGTTGCTCACGGCCGTCTGCAGCTATATCAGCGGGTGGGCGGCCGTCTTGCCCGAGCACACCGTGTGCGTGGGAAGCGAAACGGTTGCGCCGCTGACCACTGTCCAGCACCAGAATCTGGCGACGACCACGGGCAAGCTGGAGGGCTGCGCTCATTCCGGCATAACTGCCGCCAACAATCGCTACATCAAAATCCTTCATAGGTGCAGTTCCTTAAATGCGGGCTTGTGAAAAGCTCAGGTCGTGGGAGCTTCTGGCAATCGCCATCAGTGCCCGGGATTGCCGCAGTGCTGCATGCGCTGGTGGAAATCTCGGCTCAGGGACGCCAGGGTGATTTCGCGGAATCGGGACAACAGCAGTGCTTCAGCCGCATCAAAGGCTTCGCCCATGGCATTGTTCACCGCCTGCTCCACCAGGCAGCCCGGGGCCTCGGTGCGATGACCCAGCGCCAGTACCCCCGGCGAACCCAACGCAATATGGATGTCGTACAGGGTGACGGTCTCAAGATCCTTCGCCAGCCGCCAGCCGCCACCGTGGCCCTTCTCCGAGTGCACCAGCCCCTGCTTGCGCAGTCCCGCCAGAATGCGGCGAATGACCACCGGATTGGTCTGCATCATGCCCGCCAGGGACTCAGAGGTAACCGGGCCGTCGATCTCGGCCATATGCAGGAGCACGTGAAGCACTCCGGAAAGTCTGCTGTCTCTTTTCATGTAACTTAAAATATTACATGAAAGCGAAAGGCGCAAGCACGGCCGCCATTTCAGCCGCCAAGCCAATCAGTGATAGTGGGAGTTGAAGGGCCTAATCAGGCCCCAAATGCTTTGGCCAGCAGCGCCATACCGGACAGCGCCAATAGCCAGCGGCAGACCACCAGGAAGGTTCGTTCATTGAGATGATGCTGCAGACGATAGCCGAGGTAGACCCCCAAATAGGCCACGGGCGACAGCACCAGTGCGGTTAGTAGCAGTTCCGGGTTCCACAAACCCGCCAGGGTGTAGGGCACCAGCTTGATCAGGTTCATCACTCCGAACACTACGCCCGCAGTGGCCAGCCAGGACAGTTTGGGCAGCCCGCGCCCGATCAGGTACATGTTGAGCGGCGGTCCGCCGGCGTGTATCAGCGTGCTGGTCACACCGGATGTGGTGCCCCACAGCCAGGCGCTGCCGGGAAGCCGCGCCGCCAGGGGGGCCAGCTTTTGCCAGAACGCGAACAGCAGGCTCAACAACCCCAGCGACAGGGTCAGCGCAAACGGAGAGACCCAGGCCAGCAGCCAGCCGCCGACGGCGATACCGAGCACTGCCGCGGGCAGCAGTTTTTTCAGCTCCAGGGCATCCCGGTGCCGCCAGTAATAGGCAATGGTGCGCACATCCATGATCAGCAGAATCGGCAGCATTAAGGCCACCGCGGTGTCCACCGGCAGTACCAGCGCCAGCAGCGGCACCGCAACCACACCAGCACCGCCGGCAAAGCCGGATTTGGATATGCCGGTGAGTACAACACCCAGTATTGCGAGGCCCCAGAACAGGGGGCCGTTACTGATCAGCTCCATACACTATCCAGCATTTTCCGGCGCTCGCGGCAGGTCGAACCAGAGCGCCGTGACACCACTTTCAGCAGCGGTCAGCTCCAGAGATTCCTCCATTACGCCCAGGCCATCACCCGCCGCGAGCTGACCATCGTTTACCGCAACACCGCCCTCGATCAGGTGCAGGTAGCCGATGCCTCTCTGCGGGTTCAGGCTCAGGGTTTCTCCGTCCTTCAGCTGAAGGCGGTAGATACCGGCATTCTGGTGAACAGTGAGCGATCCGTCTTCGCCGTTTGGGGTTACCAGTGGCGTCAGCGGTCCGTTTTGCGCTATCGCTTTCTGTTCATATCCCGGCGTGAGGTCCCGCTGGTTGGGAATAATCCAGATCTGCAGGAATTTCAGCGCTTCACTCTGCGAGTGATTGAACTCGGAGTGGGTGACACCGGTACCCGCGGTCATGCGCTGTACCTCGCCGGCAGGCACCACAAAGCTGTTACCCATGCTGTCCTTGTGCTCGATCGCGCCCTCCAGCACATAGGAAATGATTTCCATATCACGGTGGCCGTGAGTATCGAAACCGGCACCCGGCGCGACCGTATCGTCATTGATGACTCGTAGGACAGAAATCCCCATATGCTTCGGGTCGTAGTAATTGCCAAAGGAAAAGCTGTGGCGGGAATCGAGCCAGCCGAAACTTGCTTTGCCGCGTTCATCGGCACGCCGTAGATATAGCATCTTGCCTTCCTCTCTAGGGTTGGATGGCATCACTATAAGAAGAGAGTCGGTGCGATTAAATCGAATTAATTTGGATAAATCGTTCGATTTAAGGAGGGTTGGTCCACAGGGACTTTCAGGGATACGGGCAGGGATACGGGC
>NZ_LZDE01000282.1 GCF_002009015.1 Microbulbifer mangrovi
TGTCCAGAGTTTCTGTGAGTAACACGTTTGTGCATAACTTAAAAAACTTTCACAAAATCAATCCACAGCGCCACGGGGAATTATCAACAGATAGGCAAAAAAATACCCCGCAGTGCGAGGTATCCTTGGATCATCAGGATTTTGTACACAGGCGCGAATTTAGAAGTGCACACTCCAGCCAAGAGATGCGGACTCAACCTGGTATTCACCGGAAAGTTCATCACTGCCTACCTCGGGAAAGAGCTCCCATTCTGCGCGCAGGCTCCAGCGATCCTTTATCTGGTAACTGACACCGGCTCCATAACCCCAGTGGAAGCCGCTGGTGTTCTGTGAATAAGTCCCGTCAAAGGGGATACCGATTGATTGCAGGCTACCGTCTTCGAGCTGGAGTATGGCGATGGCTTCGCCTGACTGGCGGGAGCGAAGCTGGCTGAGCCAGAAGCCGCCGCCGATTTTGCCGAAGAAGCTCAATCCTGATCCACTCACGGGAAAGTGCCCGACAAAGAATGCGTTACCCATACGGGTAGTGATTCTGTCTTTGACGTTGATATAGGAAAACTGCGGATTGCTCACATAGAAGCTGCTGGTGGCGGTCGCAGTCTGGCGGAAGTCGGCCTCAACAGCCATGAGCGGACTCCAGCGCCAACCTGCATAGATTTTTACCCCAGTACCAATGTCCGAGCAGCCGGTGAATTCAGCGGATTGTTGTTCGCGATTCAGCCCTTCCACAAAGCCCCGGGATCTGGAACAAACGGGATCCAGGGCCGTACTCTGCAGGCTGAGACCGCCGTAGCGATGGGAATAGAAGTCTGCACTGGCGAGGCTGCTGCCAAGCAGAGAAAGGGGTACCACAAGCAGAAGGAGGGGCCGGACCATGGCGATACCTGCTCTGGAGTCGATGAGTTTTAGCTGTAGCCACTCCCGGTTAATTCCTTGGGGAGGTGGCAGCAGGGCCTTTATACAGCCCCGCTATCACATCATATTTTGAGCTGTGCGCGCAATTCCGCCAACTTCTTGGCATTTTCGGCTTTTGACAATGGCTTTGCGGCCTGGTGCTCCAGCTGTACCTGCTGTGGTGCCGGCAGTGTTTCACCGGCCATCAGGCGCTCACATATTTTTTTATAGTGGGCGGCAAACACCGGGTAAGCGGAAGATTCGGGATTGTTGGCGAGAAAGAACCAGTCGGCCGCGCGACCGGCATGGTACACCGCAGGGTGGCTCCACTTATGGTTCGCCTTGGGGCTCGGTGCATTGCAGGCTTCGCGGTAGGCCGCGCGCGCTTCGGGCAGGCCATTCTCGCCCTCGGCACACAACTGCAGCATACGGTGCACGTTAGGCAGGAACTCACACTGACGGATGGCGCGCTTGGCGCCGGAGACCATCTGTTCCGGTGAAAACCCGGCAAGGGATTCCAGCCACAGGCGCTTGGCGTGGTTCAGTGTCTGTACATCCGGGAAGGCCGAGTTGAACTGATTGTGGTAGCTGAGCTTGAGCAGTCCAAATACTTCGTTCAGTGCGCGCTTGCGTGCCTCCAGCTCGGGGTCACCAGTTTGTGTCTGTGACGATGTCCCAGACTGATGTGTCCCTTGTGCGCTGGTTACCTGAGTGCCCGGATTCTTGTGGCTTGCCATGGTGTTGTCCTATCGAGAACTTGTTGCGCTCGGCCCACTGGTAGCGCGCGTGGCGCACGAAGACTGCATCCCAGCTCTTGCGTGCTGCACCCTGTTCCCGCCAGTAGAGACGGAATTCGGGGACCAGGCCGAGGGCAAATTCGCGGTCGATTTCACATTGATTCAGCAGATGCCCGAGACAATCGCTCGAAGGCTGCCAGTTGCGGGAAATGGGCTTGGCGATGGGGTTCTTTTCGATCCCCTGACAGTAGTATGCCCATTCGATCCGCGCGTATTCGATAAACTGTTCGCCCCAGCGCGCGCTGTGGCCGCCGCGCTCGAGCCACTTGTAGATGAATTCCGGTAGCAATTCTGCGGCAAAACTGGGGTTGATGGCCAGTCGGCGCATCTGTTCCCAGGTGTGTTCACTGGGTTGCCAGTCCCGGGTCATGGGTACCGGCTTGCGCTTCTCGATAAACGGGGTGTCCTGCTTCTCCCAGTCTTCGGTAACCCAGTCGTTAAACTCGAGATCCCACGACACCGACTGCTTGCCGCTGTTGCGATGGTACTCGACAAAGCGTTGCAGGCAGCGTCGTACAAAGGTACTGGGAACCCCTTCATCGGAGAGCTTGCTCAGCGTGCCCTCATCGGGGTGCCAGGATTCCGGCAGCGGCTGCTTGCGTCCGTGGGTTGCGCGGAATGCCTCCCACTTGTTCTTTACCTGCTTGAGGAACAGGGAGCCGAAGGAGTGGCGGCTTTCGCCGCGATCGCGCCAGTAAGTAACGAATTCCGGCAATTGCTCCCTGACGAAGTGCTCGGGAATACCCAGCTGGCTTATGCGCGTCAGGGTCTCGTTGTCTGGCGTCCAGTTGGGCCCGATGGTATTCGCACTACGTCGCCCGTAGATACCGGTGGATGGTCCGCCGGCTTGAGGTGCAGCGGCTGGGCGGGCTGTCCCCTGGGAGGACGGCGCCGGGAAGGCGAACTTCAGCAGGCCGCTCTCCCCATAGGGTGCAGCGCCCAACAGCAAGGCCCCCTGATTGCGGAGACTGGTGGCGACGCGCTGCACATCTGCGGGCTGCCAGAATGGCAGCAACTGCTGGAGCTGTTCACCACCGATCGTATACCAGTCGCGACCGGGATGGGCTTCTACGCTCAGAAAAGGCAGTAGATCCCCCAATGCGGTAAGCAGCACCGCTTCCTCCAGGCCGAGGGTCGCGGCCAGAGTGGGGGAGAAGTGGAGCGGTCTTTCCGGGAGCAGGGGATGTTTCATGGCGCGATTCTACCATTGCCGGGTCCCGGTTACAGGGTACAACGTGAGGTGACTGATGGTTCCGGTCTGGTTTCGCCGACAGCGACTGCTAGAGTGTCAGAGAGCTGTCAATTTACCGCCAAATACCGTTATTTGCTCCCTGGACTCAACCCCGATAACCCGAGCACCATGCAAACCTTCCTCTCCCAGTGGCACCAGTCCGCACTCACCACACTCGGCCTGTTCTGGATGGCGTTCTGGGCTTTTGCCCTGGGTTATCTGATCAGCAGTATGGTGCAGGTATTTGTCACCCGCAGGCGAATGCGTGAAAACCTGGGTAAAGCCGGCGTGCGCAGTGTCGGTCTCGCTTCATTTTTCGGGTTCATTTCCAGCTCCTGTTCATTTGCTGCCCTGGCTACCACGCGTGCGCTGTTCGCCAAGGGCGCCTCGTTAATTCCCTCGCTGGCATTCCTGCTTGCGTCTACCAATCTGGTTATCGAGCTGGGTATTGTGATTGCAATATTTCTCGGCTGGCAATTTGTGGTGGCCGAATACCTGGGCGGTATTCTGCTGATTTTGTTGATGTGGGGACTGGTCGCCGTCAGTTTGCCGGAACGTCTCGAAAAGCAGGCACGAGAGCACGCGCGTGAGGCTGAAGACGCCGATGAAAGGAGCGAGGAATCCACCGACTGGGAAAAACTTTTTTCCAGACACTTTTTATCGGAGCCGGTGAAACCGACCCGACGTTCTGGCAGGTATTAATGCAGTGCATTGTGGGGCCAGTTGCGGCTTTTTTTACCTTTATCGGTTCGATGGGTAACATTCCGCTCGCTGCGGTGCTGTTTGGTAATGGTGTCGCGTTTGCTGGCATCATGGCGTTCATCTTCAGTGATCTGGTTGTGCTTCCGGTGTTGCGTATTCAGGCCCGTTATTACGGCTGGAAAATGGCGCTGTATATTCTTGCGGTTTTTTTACTGATTCTTGTCGAGAGCGCCCTGCTACTTCACTACGGTTTTGCCGCGTTTGACCTGTTACCGGATCCTGGTTCTGCCAAGCAGGTGGTAGATCGCGATTTTTTCAAAGTCGACTACACCCTGTTTTTCAATATTGGATTTGCGCTGATGACCACGGTGTTTTTTCTATGGCGATTTTTTCAGGCAGGTATGCCGGGCCTTAAAACCGCTTCATTCAAAGAAAAAATATTATTAGCCCTGGCCGTAGTCGCATTACTGTGGCTGGCCGTAGGTGCGTCACTACCGATATGGAGCGATGTCTGAAATACAGTGTTTGCATTGCCCCGGGGGGAAGCTTTTATGATGGCTACATATAGGGTAAGTACAGGGTTTAGCGAATTATGAGCCAGAAGGAGAAACAGGTTTTCGCCCTGAGCGGTGCTTCCTGCGCCGGCTGTGTGCGCAAGATCGAAAGTGCCCTCGAGAGCGTTCCCGGTGTCGAGGATGCGAAGGTCAATCTCGCGGAAAAGACGCTGTCGGTAGTTGGCGACGTAGACCAGGCCCGCTGTATCAAGGCGGTAGAAGATGCCGGTTACGGGGCCAAACCGGCGCGCAAAGACCCCCGCGAGCTGCGGGAGGAACAAAAAGCGGAAGACCAGCGTCACTACCGCCAGCTCCTGTGGCGCTGTGCGGTGGCCCTAGGTCTTGGTATTCCACTGATGGCCTGGGGGTTGATTACTGGCGAGATGTCCGTGACCACCCCGAATGAACAGCTTGCCTGGGGGGCTGTTGGATTGCTGACTCTGGCGGTGATGGTGTTCTGCGGAGGGCACTTTTACACTGGTGGCTGGAAAGCGTTCCGCCATCACAATGCGAATATGGATACCCTGATCGCACTGGGTACCGCAGCTGCCTGGCTTTATTCGATGATGGTGGTACTGGCGCCGGGATTACTTCCCGAAGCGGCGCGACATGTGTATTTCGAAGCCAGTGCGATGATTATCGGTCTGATCAACCTCGGCCAGGCACTGGAGGTGCGCGCGCGCGGCAAGACCAGTGCGGCAGTGGAGAAATTGCTGGAGCTGCAGGATACCAGTGCGCTGGTACTGCGAGACGGCGAGGAAGTGGATATCCCGCTCGAAGAGGTACAGCCCGGGGATCGCATGCGGGTGCGCCCGGGAGAAAAAGTACCCGTGGACGGTGTCGTCAGGGTGGGCAGCAGCCTGGTGGATGAATCCATGCTTACCGGTGAGCCGGTACCAGTAAAAAAAGTAGAGGGGGATTCGGTTTCAGCGGGCACCCTGAACAAGAACGGTACCCTCATTTTTGAAGCACAAAAAGTTGGTGCGGAAACCCGCCTGTCGCAGATTATCGAAATGGTGCGCAACGCGCAGAACTCCCGGGTTCCTATTGCGCGTCTTGCGGATCAGATATCCGCGATATTTGTGCCAACGGTGATGATCATTGCGGTGTTGGCCGCGCTGGTCTGGTTCAACATTGGACCGGATCCGAGAGCCGCCCATATGCTGGTGGTGCTGACATCAGTACTGATCATTGCCTGCCCTTGTGCGCTTGGCCTTGCAACGCCCATGTCGGTGATGGTCGGCGTGGGCAAGGGGGCGGAGCACGGTGTCTTGATCCGCAACGGCAAGGCCCTTCAGCAGGCCAGTGATCTCGACACGCTGGTTGTGGATAAAACGGGCACCTTGACCGAGGGTGCGCCCAAATTAACCGATATGGAAACGGATCTCGACAAAGATAGGTTGCTCGCGTTGCTGGCGTCCCTGGAGGCAGGGTCGGAACACCCGCTGGCAGAAGCCATTGTGCAGGCGGCGAAAGAAAAAGAGCTGCAGCTGTCAGAAGTTGAGGATTTCGAAGCGATTACTGCGCATGGTGTGCGCGGTAATATTGCGGGTAAACAGGTACTGCTGGGCAACCGCAAGTTACTGGAAAGAGAAGGAGTTTCCGAAGGCGACTGGCCGTCGCGTGCGAAGGCACTGGCGCAACAAGGTCGCACGGCCATGTATGCCGCGGTGGATGGAAAAGCGGTCGGTGTGATCGCCGTTGCCGACCCCATTCGAGACGATGCCAAGGCCGCTGTGGCGCGCCTGCAAAAAGCCGGACTGACGGTTCAGATGTTAACCGGTGATAATCGCGCTACCGCAGAAGCTGTCGCCAGGCAGTTGAATATCGACGAAGTGCATGCGGACCTGCAGCCAGAGGACAAGGAAAAACTGGTATCCCAGCTACAGGACAAGGGCAAAAAAGTTGGGATGGCCGGGGATGGTATCAACGATGCGCCAGCGCTGGCCCGTGCCGATGTGGGATTCGCGATCGGTGGTGGTACCGATGTGGCTATCGAGACCGCCGATGTGACCTTGATGCGCTCGTCCCTGCACGGCGTTGCCGACGCCATCGAACTCTCACGGGCGACACTGCGCAATATCAAACAGAACCTGTTTGGTGCCTTTATATACAACACCCTGGGGATCCCCATCGCGGCCGGGATTCTCTATCCGGTTACCGGCGCGCTGCTAAGCCCGGTAATCGCCGGTGCGGCAATGGCGTTTTCGTCGGTCACGGTGGTGAGTAATGCCAACCGATTGCGCCTCTTCCGTCCCACGCAAACACAGGGGGAATAGCCACGATGGATCTATTGGTGAATATCATAGGCCTGTTGCTGATCGCTGCCATCGTGTGGTGGTTCTGGTTGGCTGCAAAAGGAAACAAACAGCAATCGGTCAGTGCCGACGAAAAGCTGGAGATACTGGTCAACGATGGGGTCTACGAGCCCGACCGGATTCGCGTTTCTGCTGGCGAGGAGACGGTGCTGCACTTCCGCCGGGAAGATGCCTCTCCCTGTGCCGAGTGGGTGCTCTTCCCCGATCTGGAAGTGAGCGCGCAACTGGCGTTGGATCAGATTACCGAGGTCACCATTCCCGCGGCGGATGCCGGTGAATATCCCTTCCACTGCCAGATGCAAATGTATCGCGGCACCCTGGTCGTTGAATAAGGATCCGGTAATCGGACTGTTTCCGTCACGCGCGATAGTGGCTGAGGAAGAGGGCCGCCGTGCGCTCCGCGAGCATATGGCGTTCCTGTTGATCGAGCAGGGGATTGACCTGCATTAACTGCGGCCAGAAGCAGCTGCCCTTGATCAGGTTGTGAATCTGCTTACTGCCGATTTCAATATCCAGATCCCGCAGGCGCCCGTCTGCAGCGGCTGCTTTCAGCCATCGGGTGATGCTGGTTTCGTAGGCCGAAAATTTTTCCATCTGCTGGCGCAACGCTTCCGGCTGGTGAAAAAAATAGTCGAATGCAACCCGGTTCAGCTCGATATATTCGCGGCTGCAGATTGCCGCAATCTCCGCCTCGATCAGCTTGCAGAGTTGAAGCTTTAAATCTGTGTCGGCCTCGTAATCGCCGCCGTCGCACTGGGTCGCCTGCCGCCAGAGTTCGCTCATCAGTGTGATAATCAGCACCTCTTTACTGGCGAAGTGGTTGTACACCGTGCGCTTGGAGACTTCCGCCAGCGCTGCCAATTCGTCCATGCTGGTGTTGTTGACGCCCCGCTCCTGAAACGCTTGCTTGGCGGCCCGCAAAATCGCCTGGCGCTTCAGCTCACTTCTGGTTGGCTTCTTTTCAGACATCTGACTCACTGGTCTCCACTTTGCACTAAACGGGAACCCAAGGATTTTACACTAGGTAGTTTACTTTTGGCTGGGTTATGAAGACACGCGGGTTGGCAATTGCAGGGGTAATACTGATGGCTGTTGGCGTTTTAAAGGGCTGTTCTATGGAGCAGCAGAAGTTCTACAACAAAGGCATGGAAGCAAGCGCTGGGGCGAGCAATATGTGGGAAATCGTCAAGATGTATTGGCGCGCCGAGCGGGCGGCGCCTAAACCGAGTGCTCCGTTACCCATGCGTGAAATTCCTTCCGCGGAGCTGGCGCAACCCGCGAGTGAAGCGAAGGTGTATCGATTGGGACACTCCAGCGTGCTGATCCACCTCGATGGAGAGACGGTACTGACCGATCCGGTATTCAGCGAGCGCGCCTCACCGGTTCAGTGGATGGGACCCAAGCGTTTTCATCCTCTACCTTTCGAGCTGGCGTCACTGCCGCGCATCGCGGCGGTGGTTATCAGTCACGATCACTACGACCATCTGGATAAGGGCAGCATCCTGGCGCTAGATGATAAAGTCGAGCGGTTTCTGGTACCACTGAAAGTGGGGGAACACCTGCGTCGCTGGGGTATTGCCGATGACAAAATTGTTGAACTCGACTGGTGGCAGTCGCACGCCGTTGGCTCCCTGAAATTTACCGCCACGCCAGCCCAGCATTTTTCGGGCAGGGGGCTTGGAGATCGCGATGAAACCCTGTGGGCCGGCTGGGCAATCGAGGGGCGCGAAGCGAAGATTTTCTTCAGTGGCGACTCAGGGTATTTCGATGGCTTTCGCGAAATTGGCAAGCGCCTGGGTCCGTTTGACCTGACCCTGATTGAAACCGGCGCCTACAACGCACTCTGGAGCAAAATTCACATGTTGCCCGAGCAGAGTGTACAGGCGCATATCGACCTGCAGGGGCGCGCCATGTTGCCGATTCACAACAGCACGTTTGACCTGGCGTTGCACGATTGGTTTGAACCCCTGGAGCGAGCCGCAGCCGCAGCGTGGGAACGTAATGTGCGATTGATCACTCCGGTAATCGGTGCCCCCGTAACCATTAAACACCCACAAGTTGCCGAATATTGGTGGCAGGATATGGAGGAAGAGGCCATCGTTGAGGCCGCTTCGCAGTCTGCACGAGAGGGGGTGCTTCGTTAAACCTGACACGGGCGGTGGCCAGGTAACGGATCCTGAAGCCCGGTTGCACCGTGGCCGCTTGCTTACGCCGGACCTACTCACTGTCGCCATTTTTTCGACTGAAAATTGATAAATGCCATTTTTAGGTTTAACTGGCCCTGTGACCCGTTACCGAAACACGACATCTTTATCGGTTGGCGTTAGGTAAAAATCACTGAGCTAGCTGGGCAGGATGGTTATGTTGGCATTTATCTGGAGGTGGTCGCTGCGTTTTCTGGGGACGCTGCTGGCATTATTGCTGATGTTTCTTGTATACGGCGGAATTACCTACCGGGACCAGCCATTGCGTAATAGCGAGGCTGCCCGTGACGTCTCTTTCTTGAAAACGAGACACGCCGAAATCGCCTACCGTGCAGACGGCCTCAACCACGACGACGCAACCCCCGTGATATTTCTGCACGCCATGTTTTTCCATATGGGTATGTGGGATGCATGGGCGCCGGCGCTGGCCCGCAGCCGTCCGGTCTACCGCTTCGATGTACCCGGCCACGGCCTGTCGTCACTGGCGGAAAACGATGACTATTCCCTGCAGAGCACCATGAATACATTGCGAGACTTCATGGATCAGCAGGGTATTGATCGGGCCATTCTGGTTGGTGCTTCCATGGGGGGAGCAACCCTGTTCAATTTTGCCGCCGAGCATCCGGAGCGCGTTGAGAAGCTGGTGCTGGTCAATTCTGGTGGGCTGGAAGGGCATGATAATGCGGACAGCGGTGGACTGCCGGACGGCGCTTACTGGGTACTGCGATACATGCCGGACTGGTCGCTCGACCGGTTTGTCGATTGGCTGACAGCGGATAACCGGGCCAGTGACACATTTAAAGCCGAGTTTATCCGCAATTTTCGTAACCTCGATATCCGACGCGGAATTATCGGGCGCATGCAGGACTTTAAATCTCCCGACACCATTTCCGTATTACCCCGGATCCAGGTGCCGACACTGGTTATGTGGGGAGAAAAAAATCCCCAGTTGCCGGTGGCCCAGGCCGAGCGTTTCAAAGCGCTGATTGAGCGCGGCGGTAATCCGGTGGCGCTTAGAATCTATCAGGGGGCCGGGCACCTGCTACCCGTTGAGGGAGTGGACGCAGCAATGCAGGATTTACTCTTATTTATTGGGCAGGACGCCGGCGAATGAAAACACTCAAGCAGCTCATTCTGGTTGTCGTTGCCCTGCTCGTCGGCTTGTGGGGAATGTATTCCCTGATGTTCAAGCCCGCTCCGTTGGTCTTGGCCGAGGCGAAGCCGTTGCCGGCAGACGCGCAACTGTCTGCAATTTATGGGCTAGATCCTGGGCCTCATCCGATCAAAGTCGTTCCCGCAATCAACCTGACTACCCGGGATGGGCCTCTGACCCTGAGTGGGTTCTACCCTGAAGCGGAGGGTATCTATCCGCTGGTCCTGTTTTCTCACGGCAATTTTTCCAATCGACGAGCTTACGATCGCATCATCCGTCACTGGGTGAGCCACGGCTATGTGGTGTTAGCACCTGATCACCGGGATGCGGGTGGCTTGTTGAACGGAATTCTGGCGATAACACGATTCGGCAAGGATGGTGTGATGCAGCAACGTCCCCGCGACCTGATCAATATCCTCGATAACCTGAATACCATCGCAGACCAGGCGGCGGAACTGGATCGACGCATTGATCGCAGCCGAGTTGTTGCCGCCGGCCACAGTTTCGGCGCATTTGCCGCGCAGATGCTGGGCGGCGCTGACGCCGCGGTGCCTGGCGGCAACCGGCGTTTGCGGGAGCGGGACGGGCGCTTTCAGGCGGTTGTGGCCTTCAGCCCGCCCGGGCCGATGTTCGAGATGGTGGATGAACAGAGCTGGCAGAATATGATGGTTCCCCAGCTGGTGACTACGGGCACCTGGGATGTGGAGGCAAACTTTTTCCGCGACTGGCGTTTGCATGCCATGAGTTACGAGCGCGGCGTTGAGGGACTGAACAGCCTGCTGGTGACAGAGGGTGCTGATCACTATTTCGGAAATTTGATTTGTCGTCTGGATCTGGACGCGGAGCCGCAGGCCGATGCGCTGAGGATGGCCAATGCAGTAAGCCTGGCCTTCCTGGATGCGGAGATAAAGGGGATAGCGCGAGCGCGGGACTTTTTGGCCTCCGATACGCTTGCATTGGCTACGAAGGGGTTTGCCCGCTTATCCCAGCGCTAGTGCCTGTGTAAGCCGATGTGCACACAAGCCCGCCGTACGGCGGACTCGTGTCGTGGTTCAGAACCAGGCGTGCAACCCGATTACCCAGGTCGTTTCACTGGTGGCCTCGCCATCGTCGCGGGCGAAGTCCGCGCTATTGCCGAATTTTTTCTCGTAATTCACACCAATGTAGGGTGCAAACTGCGGAGTAAATTCGTAGCGCAATCGCAGGCCAGCTTCGATGTCGGAAAGACCGGAACCCGTATGTGTTTCGGGGGTGTTCTGGCCGAAGAAATTCACTTCAATTTCCGGGCTCAGTATCCACTGCTGGGTGAACAGCAGCTCGTATTCGGCCTCCAACCGCAGGGCGGTGTCCCCGTCTTCGCCGACAAACAGCGATGTATCCACTTCGAAGAAATAGGGCGCGAGCCCATTCAGGGCAAGGACACCCCAGTTGCGGCTGTCGCTTTCCAGTTCGAAGTCGTGGCGCACGCCCATCTGCAGATCCCAGTAGGGGGCAATGGCGCGGCTGTACAGTGCCTGCAACTCTTTTTTAGTCGTTCTGGACAGCGCCTTTTCCGTTTCGCCTTCCGCCCGTTCGACTTCCGTCTTGAACCACGCCTTGTGCTTGTCGCCGCCGAACCACACGCTGCCTTCCAGCGCGCTGCCATCGTCCTCGCGCGCCTCCAGTTGGTCGATGGTGACCTTGGTCAGCAGCACTTCATGGTCCATCACGTGATCGGGTTCGTTGGGGGCGTGGCGGAGGTTCGGTGCAGCAGGTGCGCTGGCCTCTTGCGGTGCCGGATAGCCGTGCTCCATGTGCTGATGGGCCGCGTGTTCATCGTCCTGCATCGAGTGGGTGTGCGTGTGCGATTCTTCCGCGGCGTGCGCCAGCGGCGCCGCCAGGGTTAATGCCAGTAGGGTTTTTCTGTTCATTTGCATCGTCCTCACACCACTCTTACTTCGCGGAACATGCCGGGCATGTGGTACAGGAGGTGGCAGTGGTAGGCCCAGCGGCCGTAGGCATCGGCGGTCACCAGATAGCTGATCTTGGAGCCCGGCTGCACAATGATCGTGTGCTTGCGCGGGATGTACTCGCTGTCGCCGGTTTCCAGTTCACTCCACATGCCGTGCAGGTGAATGGGGTGCGTCATCATGGTGTCGTTCACCAGGGTGATGCGGATACGCTCACCGTATTTCAGCATCAGGGGTTCGGCATCGTTGAACTTGATTCCATCCATCGACCACATGTAGCGGTGCATATTTCCGGTGAGATGTAGTTGCAGCTCGCGGGTGGGCTCGCGCCTGTCGAGGGTGGGGGTAAGGTTGCGGATATCCGCATAGGTAAGTACCCGGCGACCGTAACGGGTGTCGTGATCGCGCAGGCCGATACCGGGATCATTCAGTCCGTTGCCGGGCATCTCTGAGCGCATATCCACACCGTAGCGGTATTCACTGGGCAGGTGCACGATGGGGCTGCTGCTGCCGTGTCCGGCGCGACCAAGGTTGTCGGTAAACCAGACGCCCTGCATGCCGCCAAGTTCGGGGCGTCCGCCGTGCAGGCTGTACTGCCCGGCGTTACCGGATTGCATGCCGGCGTGCTGTGAGCGATCCATGCCGCTCATACTGCCCATATCGTGGCCGCTGTGGTCCATGCCACTCATGCTGCCCATGTCGTGGCCGCTGTGGTCCATGCCGCTCATGCCGCCCATATTGTGGCCGGAATGATCCATGCCCATATCGCGGTGGGTGAGAACCGGGGCGTAATCCATCGCAGGTACTTCGGCGCACAGCTCCGGGTGAGGTGTCAGGGTGCCGCGGGCAAAACCGCTGCGGTCGATAGTCTGGGCGAAGAGGGTATAGGCGCGGTCGTCCACCGGCTCAACCACGACGTCGTAAGTTTCCGCTACGCCGATGCGGAACTCATCCACGGTAACCGGCTCGATGTTCTGGCCGTCGCTTGCCACCACCGTCATTTTCAGACCCGGAATCCGGATATCGAAAATCGACATGGCGGAGCCGTTGATAAAGCGCAGGCGAACCTTCTCTCCCCGTTTGAATTGCGCCATCCAGTTGCCGTCCGGAGTCTGGCCGTTCATCAGGTAGGTATAGGTGTAGCCGGTGACGTCGGAGATGTCGCGATCGGACATGCGCATCTCGTTCCACATCTTGCGGTCCTGCCATGTCTGGGCGACCCCTTTCTGGCGGATCTCATCCCACAGGTCGCCGGCGGTGCGACGTCGGCGATTGTAGTAGTGCCCCTCTTTTTTGAGCTTGGCATAAATGTCGTGGGGGGATTCGTCACTCCAGTCGGAGAGCATCACCACGTAATCGCGATCGCAGGCGACCGGATCGGGCTCTGCCGGGTCGATGACGATGGAACCGTAATGCCCCTGTTGCTCCTGAAAGTCCGAGTGGCTGTGATACCAATAGGTGCCGCTTTGGTTCAACTCAAACTGATAGGTAAAGGTTTCGCCGGGGCGGATGCCGTTGAAGCTGAGCCCGGGCACACCGTCCATACCCGTGGGCAGGATGATGCCGTGCCAGTGGATGGAAGTATCGTGTGCCAGGTGGTTGGTGACATTGAGGGTTACAGTTTCTCCCTCTTTCCAGCGCAATATAGGACCGGGCACCGAGCCGTTAGTGGCGACTGCGGTGCGTTCGCGGCCGGTGAAGTTCACCGGCTGGTAATTCACGTGCAGATCAAACTGGTTGCCGCGCAATGTCTGCGGCGTGGGATTGGCACGGGGTACAGCATTGCTGGCACTCGCGGGTATGCCGAGCAGCGCGGCGCCGGCGGCAACACCAGTGACAAAGCGACGACGGGACAGGGACGGAAGTGCAACGCGGGGCTCTCCGATCCTGTCCATGGGTTCCTCAGTGTTGTTGTTCAATACGATCGATACTCGCGTATACCGCGGTGCTGCCATCTTTGTTGAGCTGCAGCACCTTGTAAGGGGTGAAACGGTCGCCCACTTCCATTCCGGGGCTGCCGAGAGGCATGGTGGGGACGGCCAGGCCACGGGCACCCGCAGGTGGATTTTGCAGGAACTGGCGAATCAGTTTTGCCGGGATATGCCCTTCGAAAACATAGCCGTTCGGCGACACGCTGGTGTGGCAGGATTGGAATTCCGCGGCAATCTGGTACTTGTCCTTGACGGCATTCAGGTCCGAAACGTTCTGCGCGTCGACTTTGAAGCCGTTGTCTGCGGCGTGTTCCACCCACAGTTCACAGCAGCCGCAGGTGGCGCTCTTATAGGTGGTCAGCGTGGACGCAATGGGGGCGATAGCCGCGGAGGTTCCATCGGTACTGTCTTCACTCACCTTATGGTCGCGATCGGCTTTGGCGCAGGCAGTCAGGGCGAGCAATGCGGAAATGGTGAGGGTACGCAAAAAAGCAGTCTGTTTCATAAACTGGTTTCAACCTTGTGTGGGGCACGTCTTCGCGCCGTTTTTCCTGTTAATTGCCGAAATCATCAAACGCGATCTGTTCTTCGCGCACGCCGAGTTGCTTCAGCATGGCGATGTTTGCGCGCAGCATGGCGGGCGGCCCACACAGATAAAATTCGCAATTGCCGATGCCCGGATGCTGGCGCAGGTAACTGTCCGCGGCGATATCGCTGATAAAGCCGGTCGCACCCTCCCAGGCATCTTGCGGGCGCGGGTCTGACAGGCCTATCTGCCACTGGAAGTTGTCGTGCTGCTGCGCCAGTTCATCGAACAGTTCCGCATAAAACACATCGCGCAGATTGCGTGCGCCGTACCAGAAACGCATTGGCCGCTGTGTGCCGTGATTGCGTAACTGGTCGACAATCATCGAGCGCAGAGGTGCCATACCTGCACCACCGCCAATCAGGATGATCTCGCGCTCGCTGTCCTGCACATGGAAGCTGCCGAATGGGCCGCTCAGCTGGATCTGATCGCCCGGCTGCAGATTGAACATGTAGCTGGAGCCGGCACCCGCGGGCAGGGTTTCCTGTCCTGCGGGGGGTGGCTGTATCCGCACATTGAGCAGGATGGATTCACTCGCGCTGGTGCTTTCCTGTGGCGCATTCGCCATGGAATAGGAGCGACGCAGGGGAGCTGCGTGGTTGCTGCCGGCGGCGCCGAGCCAGGGCTGCCAGTCGTCGCTGTACTGTGTATCCAGCGGCGTGTCGGCGAGGCGCAGCCGGTGCGGCGGAATCTCCACCTGCACAAAGCCGCCGGCGCGGAAGCCGAACGGACGCTGGCCTTGCGGCGTCAACCGGATCTCCTTGATGAAGGGCGTCAGGAAGCGGGTCTCCTGTACCTCGGCGGTGAAGGCACCGGCCTGCAATACACTGTCATCCAGTGTCAGGCGGGTGGCGGCCACGGCACGCTGTTGGCAGGCGAGGCGCTGGCCGGCCGCCAGTTGCGCTGCGGACAGCAGGGCTTTCTCGCTGCTGGTGATCGGCGCGTCGGTGCCGAGTTGTACCTGGCACAGGCCGCAGCTACCGCCGCCACCACAGTTCGAGGGCAGTTGCACGCCACTGGCGGCGAGGCCGTCGAACAGGTTGACGCCGCTCGGCAAGGCCAGCTCCTGCACCGGAGTGGCGGCCTGATCGAGCAGGGTTACCGCCACTTTGCTGCCGCGCGCTCGGTTTAACAGGGCCAGCAGATTGAAGTCGTGGCGGGAGAAACTGGAAAACAGCATCACACAGCCGGAAATGGACAGCAGCAGGGCACCGATACCGAAAATCACCACGAATGGATTGTTGAAATCTTGGCGCTCGGTGTAGTCCATGATGTGCAGCATCCAGAAGATATCGAACAGCCGCCAGGTGTCGTTGCGGCGCTCGAGTACGCGGCCGTCCGCGGCGGAGATATACAGGCTGGTATTGCCTTCGTCCGCGATATCGACACGCCATACGGGCCCGTCGTGACGGCGGGATTCCATATTCGGCTGTGAAAAGCGCTGCGGGCTGCCGATCAGGCTGTCGTCGCCGGCGTAATCACGAGCGGCGATTGCCGTGGCCAACGCAGCGTCGATCACCAGCGGGTTGCCACTTTGCGCATCGCGCAGCTCGATCCCTTCACCGGTCTGTACCCGGTACACCGGGCGGTCAAAGCCCGGTTGTAGGCGGATATCCACCACGCTGCTACCGGCGTTTTGGTAAAGGCCGACAATCTCGCTATGGGGTACCAGCGATGTGCCGGCGGAGAGCGACGCAGTCTCCTGGCGCTCGGCCAGATGGCGGCCGCTGACGATATTGGAATCCAGCAGAGCAAAGGCGAGGCCGCTGGCCAGCCACAGTGCCAGTTGCACGCCGATCACCAGGCTCAGCCATTTGTGTGCGATCTTGATGAAATTCATTGTGCACCTCCCGCCGCGGCCGCGGTGCCGGCCGCTTTTTTCCTGCGCGCAAAGCTGTAGAACAGCAGGATCAGGCCGGCGAGTACACCGGTCAGGCTGACAATGGTAACGATCAGCAGCAGCGGGTTATGGATATCGGCCCGCTCCTCGTAATCCATGATGTGCAGCATCCAGAGGAAATCGAACGCGCGCCAGTAGTCGTGGCGGCGAGTGACGAGGGCGCCGGTATTCGGGCTGATATAGAGACTGGTGCCGTAGCGGTCGTCAAAATTGACCCGCCACAGGGGCAGTGCGCGGGATGGTATTTCGGTAGGCGGGTTGTCGGTAATCAGTTCGGCGGACGCCGCCGGCACGCTGCCGGAATAGTAGTGCTCCGCCAATGTGCGGGCGCGGTCGCCTTGGATGGGCGAGACTTCACTGCCGCTGCGGGCGTCGACCAGGTGCGCGCCGTCCGCAGCCTGGATCACGTAGTAGGGGGATGCCTGCAGCGCTTTCAGCTGGATGGATTTTACCCCGCTATAGCGTTCGAGTAATGCCTGGGTGGGCGCCAGGGTGCCCCGCTGCGTCGGCAGCGGCTCGTGGAGGTTTTTGACCAGGTGATTGCCGTGGATAAAGTCCAGGTCCATCACCACCATGTAAGCGCCGCTCAGGGTCCACAACAGGGCCTGGACGCCGACAAACAGAAACAGCCACTTGTGGACTTTGCGCGATAGGGATGCGGTTTTCATTATTTTTATTTGGTTTACAGCTAGTGGGAATTTGTACAATTCTCACAGTTTATCGAGATGTGCTGTGAATATCCCAAGGGAGTCAGTCAAGCCCCCGGTGGATACTCTCCTGAGAGAGTTCGCCAAGGGCCGGATCGGTGCCTGCCAGCGCCATATGTAGCTGCGTGGTGTCCGGCAGCGCGTGCATGGCGTAGTAAAACTGCCAGGGCACGTCCAGGTCGGCCAGGGATTCGTCGAAGGAGACTCCTTTTCCCAGGTGATAGCCCGCCAGGTTGATGCGTCCCAGTCCCTCGGAAATCCCCGTGCCGCGGGCCTTGAAGAAGGCCTCTTTCATGGTCCACAGGCGGTAGAAATGCATGGGCATCAGTTCGAATGGCGGCGATTCCAGCAGTGTGCACTCCTGGGGGTGGAAGTAGTGGTGGGCGATGCGTAAAAAGTCTCGCGGCTTGCTCGGCTGCTCGATATCGATGCCGATGGGCGCCTCACAGGAAACCGCCAGCGCGATCCACTGGCCGCTGTGGCTGAGACTGAAGTGCAAGCCGGGCATCGATGCCAGTAGCGGCTTGCCGCTCTCGTTGCGGGAAAAACGAAGCGCTTCCGGCGGCTGATCGCTGATTTTCCCCAGTACCCGACGCAGCAGCGCACGGCCCAGCAGGAACTGGTGGCGGGCTTCACTGGTGCGATAGCGATCACGGCGCGCGTGTTCATCCGGAGAGAGCAGGCGCTCCAATGCCTTGGCATCGTCACTGTCTGCGGCAACATCATCGCTGCGGAGAAGCCAAACGGCGGGTAGACTCATGGCATCGGGAAAAATCGTTAACGCGGTAGAATTCATGCTAATCGCTGGCACAGGATGCTGCCACTGCTTTGTGGGAAGGGGCGCAATTTGTTTTAATCGGAACTCGTTGCACGGCCACTGGTCAGAAATTGCATGCTGAGACTCGGTTCATTAAAACGGTTTGGCTTTATGCTGACGGCACTGCTGGTTTTCCAGCTGGTGTCGGCGAGCTATGACAGCCACCGGGAACTGGACCTCGCCTCCCAGCACCTGCCTCCGCACCATCAGGATGCCGCGGACGGTACTCCCCACCTGGATTCTCCTCAACACCTGGACCATCCCCAGCATCGCAACCACAGTGTCGCCCATAATGACTTGAAGGGTGACTCGAAGGCGCAGCAGCCGGACGGTATTGCGCAGCTGGAGCAGGTAACTCCCGGCGAGCACCAGAAACCCGATACGGTGCAGGATTGCAGCCACTGTTGCCACTGTCACGGCAGTTCATCGCTGTGTCTGCCGACCACCAATCAGATCGCCCGCAACCGCACTGCCAGCCGCTGGGTTGCCGCTGTAGATGCGGGCTTTGCCCACGGATATTTCTCTACGCCCTTCCGCCCCCCGATTACCTGAATTATTGAATTTCCCGCGCGGCTGCTGACCGGCGCCGCGCTGTCCATTCAATCATTCAGGAAACTCCTATGTGTATTCTGATGACGCCCCCGGTGCGGCGTCTGTATTTCTGTCTGCGCGTGTGTTCGGCATGCGTACTTGTTTTGTTATTGAGCGCGCCGGCGGGCGCCGCGGCGGTAGCTCCGCCGAAGTTGCTATCGCTGCAGGAGGCCATCGGGCTGACCTTGCAACGCAATCCCTCTCTCGCCGTTTTCGAATTTCGCGAGCGGGCACTGAGCGGGCGCGCGCAAACGGCGGCACTGCGGCCGGGGATCAACCTCGATGCCGAGCTGGAAAATTTTGCCGGATCCGATGGCAATAAAAATGCGGAGCTTACGGTTGCCCTCTCTTCGGTAATCGAGCTGGGCGGCAAGCGCGATGCCCGTGTTGCCGCCGTCAACAGCGAGCGGCTGTTGCTGGATATGCAGCGCCGAATCCAGGCGCTGGATTTAATGGGCGAGGTAACCCGGCGTTATGTCGGGGTGCTCGCCGGTAGTGAGCGTGAAACGCTGGCGTCCGATGCAGTGCGGCTTGCGCTGGATACGCTAACTGCGGTGAGCGCCAGGGTCTCTGCCGGGGGCGCGCCGCAGGCGGAGCAGTTGCGTGCCGAGGCCGCGCTTTCCCGTGCGCGTCTCGCTCTAGGGGCAGTACAGCAGCAGCTGCACGCCGACCGCATCGCGCTTGCTGCCCTGTGGGGAGATCTATCCGCAGAATTTTCCGTAACCAGTGCGGCGCTTTACGACGTCGGTGGTGCGGGCGATTTTGAAACGTTCTTCCAGCGGGTGGAGGAAAGTCCCTATCTTGCGCGGTTCGCCACGCAAGAGCGCGTCGCGGCCACGCAATTGCGGCTCGCGCGCACGGGCGCCCGTGCCGAAATCGGCTGGTCGGTGGGGGTGCGCCAGAGTCGTGAAACCGACAGCACATCCATGGTTGCCGGTGTCAGCGTGCCTCTGTTCACGGGCCGGCGCGCCAGCGGCGAGATCGCCAGCGCACAGGCTGCTCTGGATGGCATCTCGCCACAGCGCGAGGCCACTCGCCTGAATCTCTACGCCCAGCTGAATCGCGCATTCTCCCTGCGTGCTCAGGCCATTGATGCCGTGCGCCAGCTGCGTGGGGAAGTTATCCCAGCGCAGATGCACGCCCTGAAAGAAACCGAACGTTATTACCGCGCCGGTCGCTACGGCTACCAGGAGTGGGTTTCTGCGCGCGAGGAATTGCTCGATACACGTGGAGCTTTGATCAACGAAGCGGCCACGGCGCTGCTGGCCGCAGCGGAAATCGAACAGCTGACAGCCGCCTCCTTGAACGCACTGCAAGCCCATCCCGCGGCGGAAAAATAATTCAGGATTTTTGACATGGTTTTACAAAATTTTCTTGGACGTCACTGCCGCTTGCCTCATCTGGTGAGCCTGGTGATTTTGCTGTTGTTGGTCGGTTCGCTAAATGCCGCGGATAATCATGAAAAAGAACACGCCGACGAAAAGGTGGTGTCTCTGGGGGAGAAAGCTTTTTCTCGAGCTGCGCTGACAACAGATCTAGCCGGCGCGCAAAAAATCGAACAGTACCTGACCCTGTACGGAAAACTGCAGCCTGAACCCACGGCGGTTAGCCATATTCGCGCGCGGTACGCGGGCGTGGTTTCCCGGGTGAATGTGCATATCGGTGATACCGTGGAAAAGGGGCAGGGGCTGGCCACGGTGGATTCCAACGAGAGTCTTCAGGAATACCAGCTGCGCGCGCCTTTCGCCGGTATGGTGACCGCCAAACATGCGGGACCGGGAGAGTACGTGAGTGACCAGGTACTGTTTACCGTAGTGGACTACTCGCAATTGTGGGTGGACCTGCAGGTCTTTCCCGCGCGCATGGCATCGGTCAGGAAGGGGCAGCGGGTTCGGGTCAGCGCCGGAGAACGGGGGTACGCGGGGACTGTGCGCAGTGTGGTGCCGGGTAGTGAAAATTTCCCCTACGCCCGCGCCCGTGTCCTGGTAGACAACAGCGATGGCCTCTGGGCGCCGGGCATTTTTGTCGAGGGGCGTATCGAGATTGCGGCAAGGCAGGTGCCCCTCGCGGTGGATATCCGCGCGTTGCAACTGGTGGATGGTAAAACTGTGGTGTTCGTGCAGCGGGGGGCGCGCCGTTTTGAGGCGGTACCGGTGCTACTCGGTGTGCGCGGCGAACACTTTGTGGAAGTGCGCAGTGGACTTACTTCCGGTGCGCGCTACGCGGTGGAGAACAGCTATCTGCTAAAAGCAGAGCTGGAAAAATCCTCCGCAGAACACACACATTAAGGGGCTCGCCATGATTGAATCCCTTTTGCGTTTTTCCATCGAGCGTCGGATGCTCGTTCTTTGTTGCAGTCTGATTCTGATTGCGCTCGGCATCTGGAGTTATCAACGCCTGCCCATTGATGCGGTGCCAGATATCACCAATGTACAGGTGCAGATCAACACCGAAGCCACCGGTTACTCGCCGTTGGAAGCGGAGCAGCGGGTAACCTTCCATGTGGAAACGGCGCTCGCCGGTCTGCCGGGGCTGGCCTATACCCGCAGCCTTTCCCGCTACGGTCTGTCGCAGGTCACCGCCGTGTTTCATGAAGGTACCGACCTGTATTTCGCCCGCAACCTGGTGGCGAACCGCCTCGCGTCCATTCGCAATGAATTGCCGGCGGGGCTGGAACCGAAAATGGGGCCCATCGTCACCGGCCTCGGTGAAATTTTCATGTACACCGTCAGCGCGGATCCGCAGGCGCGGCAGGAAAATGGCGCGCCCTACGATATTACCGCGCTGCGGGAAATCCAGGACTGGATTATCCGCCCGCAGCTTGCGCTGGTGCCTGGGGTTACCGAGGTCAACACCATCGGCGGTTACCGCAAGCAATTTCACGTAACACCGGACCCGCGCAAGCTGCTGAGCTTTGGCGTGCGCATGGAAGATGTGGTCAGCGCGCTGCAGCGCAACAATCAAAATCGCGGTGCTGGGTTTGTGGAGCGCGGTGGCAGCCAGCTGCTGGTGCGTTCTCCGGGCCAGCTGGAAACTATTACCGATATTGAAAATGTGGTGGTGAAGTTTCCCGGCGCCAATGTTGAAGGCAACAGTGCAGCACCCGTGACCATTGGCGACCTCGCCTCTGTGGCGATCGGTCGCGAGTTGCGCACCGGCGCAGCCACGCAAAATGGTGAGGAAACCGTGCTCGGTACAGCAATGATGCTGGTGGGGGAAAACTCCCGCGCGGTCTCCGCCGATCTGGCGGTGGCACTGGAAAACATCCAGCGCTCACTGCCAGCGGGCGTGTACGCCGAAGCGGTATACAACCGCACCACGCTGGTGGATAAAGCGATCGCCACGGTGCAGAAAAACCTGCTGGAAGGCGCGCTGCTGGTGATCGCGGTGCTGTTTTTGATGCTGGGCAATATCCGTGCAGCACTGATTACCGCTGCGGTGATTCCACTGGCGATGCTGGCCACGTTGACAGGGATGCGGGCCACCGGTGTTTCCGCCAACCTGATGAGTCTCGGCGCGCTGGATTTCGGGCTGATCGTGGATGGCGCGGTGATTATTGTGGAAAACGCCATTCGTCGACTGGCGCAGGCCTCTCCCGGCAGCAAACCTGCGGAGTTGCCGCTACAGCAGCGCCTGCAGATTGTTTTCAGTGCGGCCAACGAGGTGATTCGCCCGAGTCTGTTCGGAGTACTCATCATTACCCTGGTGTATATACCGCTGTTTTCCCTCACCGGAGTGGAAGGGAAAATGTTCCACCCTATGGCGGCGACGGTGGTAATGGCACTGCTGGCGGCAATGGTGTTCTGTTTTACCCTGGTGCCCGCGGCAGTGGCGGTATTCCTGCGCGGAAAAATTCAGGAGCGGGATAGCGCGCTCGTCGGCGGACTGAAAAAAATATATCGACCGGTACTGATACTTGCGTTGCGGGTACGCTGGCTGGTGGTGTCACTCGCACTGCTGCTGGTGCTGCTGTGCAGCTGGCTGGCGACCACACTGGGCTCGGAGTTTGTGCCGCAGCTCAATGAGGGCGACGTGGCCCTGCACGCACTGCGCGTGCCCGGCACCGGTCTCGAACAGTCGGTAGTGATGCAGCGGCAACTGGAGCAGGCGCTGCTGGCGTTTCCGCAGGTGGAGCGGGTGTTCTCCAAAATCGGCACACCGGAAGTGGCCACTGATCCGATGCCGCCGAATGTGGCGGATACCTTCGTCATTCTAAAACCGAAATCCCAGTGGCCGGACAGTAGTCTGTCCCGCACGGCGTTGATTGCGCAGTTGCAACAGGCGGCGGAGGAGGTGCCGGGTAACAACTACGAATTCACCCAACCGATTCAGATGCGTTTTAACGAACTGATTTCTGGCGTGCGCGCAGATCTGGGAATAAAAGTTTTCGGTGATGACCTGGATCGCCTGCGCGAATCTGCCGGGGACATTCTCGCGCAAGTGCGCCAGGTTGAAGGCGCGGCGGATGTGCGTATTGAACAGGTCGACGATCTGCCGGTGCTCTCGATCAAACCCAAGCGCATTGCACTGGCCCAGTACGGTCTCGATCTGCAGGCACTGCAGGAACTGATCGCTGCCGCCATCGGTGGCGAGTCAGCGGGGCTGATCTACGCCGGCGACCGCCGCTTTGAACTGGTGGTGCGCTTGCCCGAACCTCTGCGCCGGGATATCGATGGCCTCGCGGCGCTGCCGGTATCTCTGCCCAATGGCGGCTTTGTACCTCTGGAGGAGGTCGCCTCCGTGGCGTGGGTGTCGGTTCCGGGGCAGGTCAGTCGCGAGAATGGCAAACGCCGGGTGGTGGTCACGGCCAATGTACGCGGCCGGGATCTGGGCTCATTTGTGCGTGAGGTGCAGGATAGGGTCGCGGCGTCGGTACAGATGCCGCCTGGGTATTGGCTCGATTACGGCGGTACCTTTGAACAATTGCAATCTGCCAGTGAGCGTTTGTCTGTGGTGGTGCCGTTGACGCTGGTGATGATTCTGGCGCTACTGTTACTGGCTTTCGGCTTGCTGAAGGATGCGTTGATCATCTTCACGGGAGTGCCTCTGGCACTCACCGGTGGGGTGCTTGCGCTGTGGTTGCGGGACATGCCGCTGTCGATTTCTGCGGGGGTGGGGTTTATCGCGCTCTCGGGGGTGGCGGTACTGAATGGTCTGGTGATGCTTTCGTTTATCCGTGAGCGCTGGCGGGAGAGTGGCGAGTTGTATACGTCGGTGGTGGACGGCGCGATGTTGCGCTTGCGACCGGTGCTGATGACGGCGCTGGTGGCGAGCCTCGGGTTTGTACCTATGGCTTTGAACACGGGCACTGGGGCGGAGGTTCAGCGGCCGCTGGCGACGGTGGTGATTGGGGGGATTATTTCCTCAACCCTGCTGACTTTGGTAGTACTGCCAGTGTTGTACCAGTGGGTACATGGGCGGATTCGTGAATTTTCCCCAGTGGTACAGGAAGGGTAGAATCTTTCGCTTTTCGGGGTGCCTTGTTGGGTAGCTCCGGGCGCCTTGGCCGGGATCTTCTCCCC
>NZ_LZDE01000283.1 GCF_002009015.1 Microbulbifer mangrovi
GCGCTCAAACATTAACACAAAAAATGCTCTGCGCTGGGCATTCGCAATAAAAGTACCCCTCCCTGTCAAAAAGGATAAGACAAATGAAAATCATGTTTAAATTTATTTTTGTATCTATCGTTGCACTAGTATCAATCTCGGCATGGTCATTGGAAATAACTGCTGATGAAGTCCGTAGGCAAGACGGTAGTGAGGCAAGTGTATACTCGGGTAATGTTAAGATTCTTTTCCCTGAAAATTCAGATTTCGAAACAACAGCTTTGACTGTAAAGACCCTACCAAGTGGTGAGCGATTCCTTGAGGGTGGCGTCACCCTTAAGTACAAGGAATTAATAGTTAAGACCGAAAAGGCAGTAATATCATCAGCTGAAGGCGGTGTAACGGCTGCAATGGATAGAGCGGAAGTAACGGGCAAGTAAGTTGATAACAAGGCCGGACAATTTACTCCGGGCCTTCGGCCCTCCGTGGGACAGCTTACTTTGTGCACGTGTTGCGCGGCTCGTCACGCACCCATTTTCGCGCAAATCGCGCACAAGGTAAGCTGCCCTGCTGGCGGCGTTAAGGAATTACGATGAAGAAAATATTTCTACTAATTATAACGTTTTCAACGTTGGTCTCATGCGCATCGGTAGAGCGAGGTGAGGTTTTTGAGTCAGTTACAGAAATCAAATCTCCACTTCTATATCTGTATAGAACTAAGCGATTTCAAGTTGCCGGCGGATCACCATTAGTTCGACTGAACTCTGTTCCAGTGGGAAAGGTCGAAAATGGTGGTTACATAGCGATAAGGCTGAATGTCGGTGAAAACAGTATTTCTGCTGATAGGAATGTAATGGATTGGAGCGTTACCTGTCCTGAGTTAAAGGTTGAGGCGAAGCCTGGCTCTGTATATTTTGCAAAAATTATCGTAGGTAAGGAGGCGGTAGATTTTATTTCGGTAGGAAATGCGTCAGCTGCAAATATTACGTGGAATTGTGCAATTCCTCTTGTTGATCAAAATATCGCTGTTTCTGAGCTACAGGGCCTGGTAGCAAATTCCAGGAACCCCGGGGGTATCGTAAATTAATCCTTAACAAAGCCGGGCAAAGTACTCCGGCTATATCTTGTGAGATACGGAGACCTGAAGGAATGGGCGCTTAGGTTAAGTAATGGGGTGATGGCCCACTACTACAATGAAAAGGCCGGTACCGTACTGGTTTACGGGGTTCACAACGATGTAATCCGAGTGAATCTGCGCCAGCACGCATAGCAATGTGCTGCTATCCGAAGTATAAATTTATGCATTTTTGTGCGTTTTCTTCGCTTTCATTTTATCGCATAAAGTGCCACAAATTAGCCGCGACTTAGCGCGGCGTTAATTTCAGATGCTGCTATGAAAGTAATTTTTATCCTATTTACAATGGCCATGTTCGTGATTGGTGCCAATGCGTCGCAGTCAGTTATAGGTGCGTACCATGCTGATACGAGGAGCAATTGGGGCTGGACTTTAGTCTTGGGTGAGGGTTACACAGGGAAAATTATTTTCACGGAATATCCAAATGAGTGTGGTCCATGTGAAAAATCTGAGGTGATTGAGCAGGGAGTTTGGAGCGTTAGTGAAGGTAAGATCATGTTAGTGCTCTCTAGTGGGAGAGAATACATGTTCGCGATTCTAGACGAAGAAAAGTTACTGCTAATCGAGCCAAGGGTCTCTGGTTTCGATCCTGAAAAATTCGTATTTCTTAGAGAAATTTAACTGGGGTGGATAATTTTTTCAGGTCGACTTTCGGTACGATAAGGGATTCGAGTGGTAGGGAAAGTGACATCATGCGATTACAGTGGCTCACCGCGTCGGAAAACCTATCAGCATAGAAGCGATATGACATCTTTAGATGTCAACAAAAGCTATTGGGGCGTTTTACACATAGGGAACCTAAAAAATAAAGGCAACCATCGTTAGGGAGTTAGGGGTTCAACGGTCGACTGGCTGTGGAAGTCCTTCTGCCACCCAGGCGGCGCTTACCATCTTTTGCTCGATCAATTGTTAAGGTAATTATGCAGATTGAATATAAAGTAAATGAAGTGGTGTCGGTCGAGCAGTTCCGAAGTTTACTGGATCGTTCTACTCTGGCTGAGCGCAGGCCAGTAGATGATGCTATCTGTCTCGAGGGTATGTTAAAGCATAGCGACCTGACCGTGAGCGCCTGGTTCAATAATACTCTTGTCGGCATCGCGAGAAGCGTTACCGATTTCAATTACGCATGTTATCTGTCGGATCTTGCAGTAGACAGTAATTTCCAGAAAAACGGTATTGGCCGGAACTTGTTGTCAATGACGCAGGAGCAGCTTGGGCCGAAATGCAAGTTGATCCTGATCGCCGCGCCCGCGGCCAATTTATATTACGACCAACTGGGTTTCGAGAATAACCCCCGTTGCTGGGTGCTGGATCGCGATGCGCGTATCGCGGATTAAATTGAGTGGTGCGACTGGTCAGTATTCGGCTCCCGTGAATTGTCACGGTGGCAACCTATACTTGGTGGCTTACGATCAATGGTAACTGAGAGGGCGTATCAATGGAGGGATTGCTAGGTTTACTGATACTGATCGCGGATATCTACGCGATCATCAAGATATTGCAGAGCTCGGCAAGCGGGCTCAAAAAACTGGTGTGGGTACTGATAGTGCTGATTCTCCCGGTCATCGGTCTGATCGCCTGGTTCCTGATGGGGCCCGGTGGGCGCTCAGGGTGATTGCTCGCAGCCCGGTATTGGAGGGTTACCTTGCGCGCTGACAATATTTTCACTGCCCTGCCCGACGCGCTGGATGGCGAGGTATTCGAAGATATTGTCAGTGCCGATACTGTTCGTATCGAGCGTATTGTCTCCCGCGGTCAGGTGACACCGGAGTCAGAGTGGTACGATCAGCAGGAGAGCGAATGGGTGATCCTGTTACAGGGTGCGGCGCGTATCTTGTTGGAAACTCCTGGTGATGCGGCTAACGAAGGCGCTATGCGCGAGGTGCGCCTGGCGCCGGGAGACTATCTGAATATTCCCGCTCACTGCCGACACCGGGTCAGCTGGACTGACCCGCAGCAGCAGACTGTCTGGTTGGCGGTGTTTTACCGCTGAAACCCTGGTCCTTTTCCAGAAATTCGCTAAAGCGACCCATGTAGCGATCGAATGCTTCGTACTGGGGAACATGGCCAATATTGTCCAGTTCTACCAGGGTCGCGTTGGGGATTTTCTCTGCGGTGGCTTTTCCCAGCTGGTCGTAGCGGCCCAGCTTCTCTTTTGCGGCTTGTGTCGCCCGATTCCTGCCGATGGCGGTTCTATCCCGGGTGCCGATGATCAATAGTGTCGGCGCTCGCAGGTCTTCAAATTCGTACACAACGGGCTGGGTAAACACCATGTCCGAGGTGCGTGCGTCAATACTGGCGATGGTCGCGGCGTCCGGGCCGAGTGTCCAGCCAGCCTGTATATCCAGCAAGGCGTTGTATCGCGGCTTCCATTTGCCGTCGAAGTAGGCGCGCGTCATATACGCCTTTACGCCTGCGGGGGTCTGTTTCAGCTCTGCCTGGGTGGCCTGTTCGATGGTCTGGTAGGGAACATGGCGTTTCCAGTCCTCCAGACCGATGGGGTTCACCAGTACGAGCTTTTCCACAAGCTGCGGGTACATGAGGGCGAAGCGGGTTGCCAGCATGCCGCCCATGGAGTGGCCGGCGATGTGTACCTTCTCAATCTCGAGCGCGTCGAGCAGGCTGTGGGTCTGGTTGGCGAGCGCCTGAAAACTGAAATGAAAGTCCTGCGGTTTGCTGGATTTTCCGAAGCCGACCTGATCCGGAACGATTACCCGATAGCCTTGTGCGCTCAGCGCCTCAATGGTGGTTTTCCAGTAGGCCCCGGAGAAGTTCTTTCCATGGAGCAGCAGGACGGTGCCTCGTGGCGCGTCTGCGGCCTTTCTATCACTGGGTGACACATCCATGTAAGCCATGCGCAGGCCGCCTTGAACCTGCGTCTGGTTGCGCGTATCCAGGGCCTGTGCAGGTAGCGTGTGGACCTTTACCGGGTAGGGATAAGGGTAATCGCTCAACAGGGCGTCCCGGGGCTCTACCTGGTAGGTGTCCGGGCTCTCGGCACCAGCCGTGTGGATTGGTGATGCGGTCAGGAAGAAGGCACACAGGGAGGCGTGTCCCCAGTGGCGGAGGTGGCGGTTTACCATGCTTTAGCCCCGTAAGTGCAGAGCCCGGCGAAACCGGGGCTGTGGATTTATTAGCGCTGGTATTCGAGCTGATGCGGGTGTCAGGACGCTTTTGTGCTGAGCATGCTGGTGTTGTGACCGGGCAGGGGTAATTGCGGCAGGTCCGAAACCGCCTGCAACAATCCCTGCTCATACAGGCGCGCGGCCTGGTCTTTTTCTCCCAGGGCGAACAGCAGGCGCGCCAGCTCGGCAGAGGTGACCGGGTCTGAGCGCAGCAGCAGACTTTTCTCAAAATACTGTCGCGCCTTGCCCCAGATTTCATTGCGAAGACAGAGCCGTCCCAGGCAGGTGAGCAGGTCGGCGTTTTCCCCGTATTCCTTCTGCCAGCCATCCGCTACGGTGAGCTGTTGATTGGCATCGGCGCCGGTGAGGTGTCCGTACAGGCGCACGGTATCGCCGCGCCATTCCCGGTTCAAAATCCAGCGCAGGTGCTTTTCCGCTTCCACGTCGTCATCGACCTTGTGCAGGGTCTCGCCGTAGAGATTGCGCAGCTCGATATTGCGTTGCCAGCGCCCGTTCAGGCTTTGCCAGATCTCGCGGAGTTTTTCCCGGTCTTTGCGGTTGGCGGCGTCGCGCAGCAGGTTCTGGTACACCTCGAGCTCGAGTTGCTGCAGCTGGGATTCAGGCATGGTGCCGTGCTTTTCAAGGCGCGGGAGCAATTCGCGAAGGCCGTTCCACTCGCCGATGTGATAGTAAGCCTGGCGCAGCAGCTGTAGCAGTGCGGGGTGATTGGGCTCTTCCTGCATGGCGCGTTGCAGGCTGGCGATACATTGCTCGTAGTGTTTGTCGAGCAATTGCATGCGCGCCTGGCTGATGGCGACGGCAAGCTGGGTATCGTCGCCGGTGGCCTCGGCCTTGGCGAGCAGCTCGTTTGCTTCATCCCGGTAGCCGAGTTCGAACGCGCTGCGGGCCGCGGCCAGGTAGTTGATGATGGGGGCATCGGAGCGGGCGGCACTTTTCAGCAGCAGGCGGCGCGCGCGGGCCCAGTTGCCTTCCATATACTCGACCAGTCCGTTGGTAAGGCGGCGACGGGCCATGCGACTGCGACCAAAGCGGATGCGGCTCACGCTGCCCTCGATGGCACGAGCGAGGCTGCGCAGCAGCCAGATCAGCAGGAACAGGGCGAGCACACCCAGCACCAGTCCGCCCACCGCGACCCACAGATTCATCTCGATCCGTTTGCCGCTATCACCACCCACCATCAGCAACAGGTAGCCGGGGTAGGAGCGCATCGCCTCGGCGAGCAGGGCGCCGCCGAGCAAGAGTACCAGGGTGAAGAAAAGGAAGCGTTTCACTGGAAGCTGCCTCCGTTACCGCTGTCGTCCGACTGACCCGCGGAGACCTTGTGCATGCGATCGATATAGTTGCGCAGCGCGCTCTGGGAGGCGCTCAGGTTCGGCAGGTCGGTTTTGACCTTCTCCTGGCTCAGCTCTTCCAGCTCGCGCAGGATTACCTGGCGCTGGGGGTTCTCCACACCGTAATCCAGCAGCAATTGGCGCGCGTGGTTGAGAGATTCGTTATACACGGTGTCGTCCGCGCGCAGCACGGCCAGTTCTGCCTGTTCCATGTTCAGGCGGAGGCTCTGACGGAAGCGGGTTTCGCTTTGCGGCGACAGCAGCACCGGGTCTACCTCGCCGTCGCGGATACGCACCGAGCCCTTGAGGAAGTCGACGAAGTTATCCCAGCTAGAGCGGAAATGCGCTTCGCCCACATCGGCGTTATCCGCCTGGGATTTCGCGCTCGCCGCATCCCGTTTGGCGAGATCGAATTGGGGCTGGATATTCAGTTTGACCATCTGCTCTTCCAGTGCGCGCAGGCGCAGGTAGAGACCTTCGCGATCCACATTTTCCACCAGCTTGAGTTCGGTGATGTCTCTCGCCAACTGCTGGCGCACGCCAAACAGGTCCGGCAGGTCGACTTGGCGCATGATGGTGTCTACTTCCTGCAGCAGGCCGAGCGCGGCGCGGCTGTCCTGTTCCAGCATCAGGCGCTGGTTGGCGAGGCGCAGCAGGTAGTCTGCTTCTGCCAGCTGCCAGTCTTCCCTGCTGGCGTTGCCGAGCTGGCTCAGGCGATTGCCCTGGGCGGTGACATTGCGCTGCAAGCCTGCCAGTTGTTGCTGCAGCTGCTGGATGGTCTCGCCCTGTTGCGTCAGCTGCTGGTTCTGCTGGGAGAGTTGCTGGCGCAGTGCGCGGATCAATTGTGCGCTCTGGTCTTGCGGCGGTATCGGCGAGGTGGCGGCCGGTGTGTTGGGGGAGGATGTATCCGGTGATGGGCGGGAGTCCTCCGGCTGCAGTATCGGCTGTTCGGGGGGCGGGAGCTGTTGTGTGCCCGCAGTGGGATCCGACTGTGCTCCGTTGCTGCTGGGATTTGTCTGGCTGGTATCTGCCTGCCCGGTATTTGACTGATTGGCGGGCGCAGTCGTAATCGGGGTGTCGGCGGTCAGACTGTCGCTGGTGGATCCGGCGCTGCTGTCAGTAGAAAAGTGTTTGCCGATAACCGGCAGCGTCTGCAGGTGTTGTCCCACCTGCTGGCGCACGCCGGGCAGCAGGTACCAGGCCGCGATCGCGGCGGCGATCAGTACCAGTAGCAGTAGCCAGAACCAGGTCCAGCCGCGCCCCTTTTTCACGGTGCGTGCCTTGGGGGGCTTTTTGCCTGCATCGGCGGAGGACTTGCTGCCCGCCTTGTCGCCGCTTTTGCCGGACGTTTCTGCCGCTTTGGCGAAATTGCTCTTGGGTTCGGCTTTGCGGGTCACCATCGGCACATCTTTTTCATCGGCCTTTTTATCGCCGTTGTTATCCGGGGTGGAGGGCGGCGGGGCTTTTTTATCGCTCATGGACTCGCTTGCTCAGAATGGATGCTGGGATGCTAATGGCACCGGCTTTCTTGCGCGGGCCAGTCCGCTCGTGCGACGGGCTGGCGGACACTGTTGCGTCTGTAGAAAGAAATTTTGTCGCCAAATTATAGCGACTGAAGCCGTTCTTTATACGAAGTCTGGCGCGGAAATGAAATTTTTTACCGACTCTGGCGTGTAATCAGGAATCGTCGGCGGTCAGAGCGTCTTTCAGCGCGGCCAGCATCGCGTTGTCGCCGGCATTGTGGGCGGCGTGCACCCGGGTGAAGCCGAGTTCGCGTGCGCGGTCGGCGACCCGCGGGCTTGGACAGATGAGGTGACTCTGGCGCAGGATACTGCGGCCGCTCGCATCCAGTGCGAGATGCAGATTGTCGAGGGTTTCGCCGCTGTGCACGGTGATCGCGTCTGGAATGTGCGTGTAGGCGCGAATTTGCCCGGTGGCTTCCGCGGGTAGTGCGCGCTGGTAGAGCTCGCAGTAATCGAGGCGCGCACCGCGCTCGACCAGGGTGTCGCCAATCAGGGTGCGTCCGCCCTGGCCGCGAAAAATGATCACCCGCTCACCTGTCGGGTGCTGCAGTGGCGGTAGCGCCAGCAGCGCTTCCGAATCCATCGTACTGGGAATTGTGTCACCGGAATCACCGGTATTGCCGACTTCGGGTGCTGCGCCGCGGGCGCGAATTGCACGGGCGGTAGCGGCTCCAATAGCGTAGTAGCGCGGCCCCTGGGGTAGCTGCGGCCAGTACGTCTCCAGCCAGTCGAAGCCGTGTTGTACCGCGTTCTGCGAGACAAAGATGGCGTGTTCGAACTGGTCGAAATCCATCACCAGGTTTTTGATGGCCTGTACCGCATTGCCGTCCTCTACCGGAACGATATCCAGCAGCGGAATACAGTCGGTGACCGCGCCGGCGGAGTGCAGCAGATCGCGCCAGCCGCCGCTCTGGTGAGCGGGGCGGGTGATCAGGATACGTCGACCGGAGAGTGTCTCGGTGGCGCTGGCCATGGCTGCGGGTAAGGGATCAGATCGCCGCGAGAATCTTGTCGGCGCCGGCATCGAGCAATTGCTCGGCCAGGCGGGTGCCGAGGACTTCGGCTTCCGACACGTGTCCGCGAATTTCACTGTTGAGCATGGTGGCGCCGTCGGGGCTGCCCACCAGACCGCGCATATACAGCTGCTCCTTGTCCTCGCCCTCGAAAATCGCATAGCAGCCGATGGGTACCTGGCAGCTGCCATTGAGGCGGCGCACCATAGCGCGCTCGGCAACCAGGTGGTGACTGGTGTCGGCGTGGTGCAGGGGCGCGAGCAGCGCCTCGAGCGCAGGGTCGCGACGGGATTCGATACCCACGGCACCCTGTCCGCCGGCGGGCAGCAGGACTTCGGGTTCGATAAACGCGGCGATGCGCTCACGCATTTCCAGTCGCAGCAGGCCGGCGGCGGCGAGGATGATGGCGTCGTAGTCGCCGGCATCCAGCTTGGCGAGGCGCGTATTGACGTTGCCGCGCAGGAATTTCACTTCCAGATCCGGGCGCAGGGCCAGCACTTGGCACTGGCGGCGCAGGCTGGAGGTGCCGACCACGGCACCTTGCGGCAGCTCTTCGAGAGAGCGGTAGTGATTGCTTACAAATGCGTCGCGGGGGTCTTCACGCTCGCAGATCACCGGCAGGTGGAGCCCTTCCGGGAATTCCATCGGCACGTCTTTCATTGAGTGCACCGCGATGTCGGCGCGCCCCTCGAGCATGGCTTTTTCCAGTTCTTTGACGAACAGGCCTTTGCCGCCAACTTTACTCAGCGGGATGTCCAGCAACTGGTCGCCGCGGCTGGTGAGCGGCAACAGTTCAACGGTGAGGTCCGGGTGGTGGAGCTCCAGCTGTTGCTTGACGTAGTTGGCCTGCCACAGGGCGAGGGCACTCTCGCGGGTGGCGATTCGGATGGTGGTGATTGTATTTTCGGTCATGCGCGCAACGGGATCGAAGGAAATTTCCGCGCAAGTCTATCAGTTTGGGGCGCACATTGGGGACGCGGATTGAGGGTGGGAATGGAAGGCGCTAGCTATCGCCCTGCTGACGCAACCAGTCTTCGAGAAAGATTCGTGCGGCAATGGAATCCACCGGCTGGTTGGCGTAGTCGCCGCGATGGCCGCGCTCGCGCGCCTCGTCTTTTGCCGCGCGGGTGCTGAGGCGCTCATCGGCGTAGGCCACGGGCAGCCCGAGGCGCCCGTGCAGGCGCTGGCCGAACTTGCGCGCGCGTGCGCCGAACTCGCTCTCGCTGCCGTCCATGTTCAGCGGTAGGCCCACCAGCAACACCTGTGGGCGCCATTCGTTGACGACCTTCTGCACTTGATCCCAGTCGGGCTTGCCGTCTTTGGCGGGCAGCGGATCCAGTTCGCGGGCACTGCCGGTGAGACTCTGCCCGTAGGCCAGGCCGATGGATCGGGTGCCGAAGTCGAAGGCGAGGGCGGTGATAGGTTTGCTCATCATCAATGCTCAGGCGTGACCGGATTGGGTACCGATTCCCGTGAGATCAATGCCGTGACGCGAGGCGGCGGTGTGCCAGCGCTTGTCGCACGGGGTGGCAAACAGGATTTCCGGTTCCGAGGGCAGGGTCAGCCATGCGTTCTCGGCGATCTCCTGTTCCAGTTGCCCCGGTCCCCAACCGGCATAACCCAGTGCGAGCAACACATCATCCGGGCCGCGTCCGCAGGCGAGGGATTCGATGATGTCTTTGGAGGCGGTCAGGCTGATGTCGTCGGAGACGTCCACGGTAGAGGCAAACTGCATACCGCGCCCGTGCAATACAAAACCCTGCTCCTGTGCCACCGGGCCGCCCACCAGCACCGGCTCGTCGCCGCGCAGGCTGGTGTCATCCAGAGAGAGCTGGGAGAACACCTCTTTCCAGGTCACCTTGCTGGGTGAGTTGATCACGATCCCCATGGTGCCCTCCTTGCCGTGTTCGCAGACGAAGGCGACCGCCTGGTGAAAGCGCGGGTCTTCCATGCCGGGCATGGCGATCAGGAACTGGCCCCGCAGACTGTTGTGGGTGAGGTCACTGTCGATACTGGATGGTTGCATGGGACACATGAAGTTGGCGCATGAGGGGTAAGTTTAGTGCGGCTGTGCGCAGTGCGCGCTCAACCGCGGCTCGGCGTTTTACTGGCGGCAGTGGAAAAGCCGGTCATTTCAAATCGCCAGGTGCGAATGATTTCCAGGCGATCGGCCTCTTTGCGGATTTCTGGCGGGAAAGGGGCAAAGGGCGCCGCCAGGCGTACGATCTGCTGGGCGGCGTCATCGAGCACGCGCTCGCCGGAGGATTCCAGGATGACCACCTCTTCCACAGCGCCGCTCGGCAGCAAGCGCACCATCATGCGCAGGTCGCCGGTAATCTGGCGTGCCAGGGCCTCTTCCGGGAAGTTGTCGTTGCCAATGGCTTCCACTTTCTGTCGCCAGTCGTGCAGGTAGGCTGCATCTGATGCGGCCTTGGTGGCTACCGACGTGAGGCGACGTACACGCGGGCGCTGCGCGATGGTCTGTCGAATCTTGTCAAGCCGCGCCTGCAGGCTGGCGATTTCCGGGTTGCTGGGGGGCAAATCTGTAGGCGCATCGCCGCGCTTTTCTTCCGAGCGCTTGTCTTCCGCGGGCAGCTCCGGCGCTTGCTGCGGGCTGTCGCCAATGGTGGTCACCAGCTGGCGCAACTGATCCGCCGGGCGCGCGGCCTGTTGCTGGGGTAGCGGATTGACCTGGCGGATGCTGGTATCGGCGATTTCCGCTTGGCGATCGGTGGAAAGTTCTTTGGGGGTTTCCGCGGTACCGCTCGCCTGCTGGTTGTGTTGCGCCAGATAGTCGGCATCGTCCGGTGCGTCGACCGAGCGATGCTGGGCGAGAGTCACTTCCAGGGTTGGCGGCGCTTCCTTCGCTTCGGGGGCCGTAAACGCCACGCCGAAAATCAGCAGGGCGTGCAGCGCACAGGCCAGGAACAGGGCAAACGTAAATCGATCCCCCTGAGACGGTGGTGTCGCCTGGGACTGATCCAGTGTGGCGCGCGAGGCGCTGGGTTGGCTGGCTGCTGCGGTCATTGTGGTTATTGCTTTTACTACTGCCGTGAAACCGCCGGCAGCCGGCAGAGCGACTTGCTTCGCTCAATGCGGGCCCCGGCAGGAGTTGGACAGTTTACCCTTTTTGCGCCAATCGGTCTGTGATCGCGCGCATCAATAGTCCGCCGATGTCGGTGCCAAAAGCGTTGTCGATTTCTCGTACACAGGTAGGGCTGGTGACATTGACTTCGGTGAGATAGTCGCCGATCACATCCAGGCCGACAAACAGCAGGCCTTTTTCCTTGAGCGTGGGGCCCACCTTGCGAGCTATCCACAGGTCTCGTTCCGAAAGCGGGCGCGCTTCGCCGCGGCCGCCGGCGGCGAGGTTGCCGCGGGTCTCTCCAGCCTGGGGGATGCGGGCTAGACAGTAGGGAACGGGCTCCCCATTCACCATCAGGATACGCTTATCGCCGTCTTTGATTTCCGGAATATAGCGCTGTCCCATGATCTGGCGCTTACCGTTATCGGTGAGGGTTTCCAGGATCGCTCCCAAATTACTGCCATCGGGTTTGACGTGAAAAATCCCGGTGCCGCCCATGCCGTCCAGAGGTTTGAAAATGGCGTCCTTGTGTTCCGCATGGAAGGCGCGCAACTGCGAGATGTCGCGACTGACAATCAGCGGCGGGCAGCAGCCATCAAAATGAGTGGCGAAGATTTTTTCATTGCAGTCGCGCAGGGATTGGGGCTTGTTGGCCACCAGGGTGCCGGCGCGCTCCGCTGCCTCCAGTATGTAGGTGGAATAGATGTACTCGTTGTCGAAGGGCGGGTCCACGCGCATCAGCAGGACATCGAGGTCGCCCAGGTGCACGGGCTTGCGCTCGCCCAGCTGGAACCAGTTTGTCGGATCCTCGAAAACTTCTAGCGGGGAACCATTACCCATGGGTTTGCCGCCATCCAGGTAGAGGTCTGACTGGAGGAAATACTGCAGCTCAAATCCCGCGCGCTGGGCGGCGAGCAGCAGGGCCAGGGTGGTGTCTTTCTTGTAATTGATGTTGGCGATGGGGTCCATGACCACGCCGAGCGTCTGGCTCATACCGGTATCCGTCTTTCTGAAGGTGATCTGGGCGGGGTGCCGGACGCGACGGCCGGGGTGCACATTTCGGCACGGGCTGGGGTCGCGATCCGCAATCCGGGTAAGGTAAGAGTAGTGGGCGCGCCGTGCAAGCTGCGCGACCCCGTGCAGGGTGCACAGAAATGCGGCATTGCTCACAAACTGACCATGACTCGCTTACTGGCTTCGCCGTCGCTAGATTCACTCTGGCATCTGTGATAAAAGTTTCATCCTGATCTGCGCCCGCTGGCCGGCGGCCAATGACTGCGACGATCGGACCCCGTAATGAGGTTGCACGAAGGGCGTCGCATCGGTTTCCACAACCGGCGCCTGAAAAATAAGTAAAGGGGATTCAGGAACACTATGGAACTCAACTGGGAAAGTCTCACCGTGATGGTGATTGACGACAGTAAAACCATTCGTCGCACCGCGGAAACGCTGCTGCAAAAAGCGGGTTGTGCGGTTGTTACTGCTACCGATGGTTTCGATGCGCTGGCGAAAATCGCCGATTCGCGCCCGGATATCATCTTTGTGGATATCATGATGCCCCGCCTGGATGGATATCAGACCTGTGCGCTGATCAAGAACAACAGCGAATTCCGCAGTACGCCGGTGGTTATGTTGTCCAGTAAAGATGGCCTGTTCGACAAGGCCAAGGGCCGCGTGGTGGGCTGCGATCAGTACCTCACCAAGCCGTTCAGCAAGAGCGAACTGCTGGGTGCAATTTCCGCACACGCCAAGCCGCATCACGCCGCCTGAGAACTGCTTCACTCTCGGGGCGTGAAATATTCGGCATAAATGGCGTAGACTATGGCGACTTGCTGCTGTTGAGTCGCCCGACACGCTCGGAAATGCATGAGATTCAAGAAAGTCAGCAATAAATAACAAAGCGTGTGGCAGCCCAGCCTCTGTTGGGCGGCCGGTACCAACAACAATCCGCCCGGTAAAGAGTAATGATCGGGGCGGAAACACTATCTCGGGGGAAAAATGGCCAAGGTGCTTATCGTCGATGATTCGCCGACCGAAACTCATAAGCTGACCACCATTCTGGAAAAGAACGGTCACGCGGTGTTGACCGCCACCAATGGTGAAAATGGCGTCGACGTCGCCCGCGAACAGCGTCCCGATGTGATCCTGATGGATATCGTCATGCCGGGGCTGAATGGCTTCCAGGCGACCCGTCAGCTCAGCAAGGGTGACCAGACCAGTGGTATTCCCATTGTCATCGTGACTACCAAGGATCAGGACACCGACCGGGTGTGGGGCATGCGCCAGGGCGCTCGTGCCTACCTGACCAAGCCGGTAGATGAAGGTAAGTTGCTGGGTACGATCGCGGAGGTGTTGGCCTGAGGCCAGCGTTGAGTCTCCGTGCAACCAACTCTTACCCCTTATCTCGCGCTGGTTGATATTGCCAATCGCGCAAAGGCGCAGGCGCAGGGGCTGCCTGCCCGCCAGGAAGTAAAACCCTACTGGACGGGCATCGGATTTTCTCTGCTGGGACAGCGGTTTGTCTCCGCCATGGAAGATGTGGTGGAACTGCTTGAGGTGCCCCAGTACACCTTCGTTCCCGGGGTGCAGCCCTGGGTGCGCGGTGTGGCCAATGTGCGTGGCCGCTTGCTGCCACTGTTCGACCTGGCTGCCTTCTTTGGCGGTCACCTGACCAGTTCTCGCCAGCGCCGTCGGGTGCTGGTGCTGGAGCACGAAAAAATCTATGTGGGACTGATCGTCGATGAGCTGCACGGGATGCAGCACTTGGCGCTTGAGTACGGCAAGCTACCACCCTCTGATCTGGCGGAACCCTATGCGCCGATGGTGAGTGGTCAGTTCCAGCTACAACAGGGGCGCTGGTTGGTTTTCGACCTGCAGGCCTTGCTCAGTGATTTTCAGTTCGCAGACGCCGCGGCCCATTGAGCCGCGGTTTTCTGTTTTGTGCGTCTGCTCGTGTGGGCGCGCCACCTGCACGCGGGGTGGCTGAGGTTTAACCGGCTACATGCGTTAAACCTTATTGAGGGAGCGGGTTTTGCCCGTTGCCGCGAAAACCGTAACTGGCGTGGGCCGGTTTGGGGGTGCCCACTTTCGTGGGTAGCGAAAAGGGGATGTGGAGCCATCAGGCTTCAAAAGTGGTGATAACAAGAATTGGCCTGGATCACAGGTCCGCCAGGAGTAAATTATGAAAACAGGCTCCCAGAGTTCATTTTCCGCGTTGCGCAGTAACCCTGCGGCGCTGTTTATGGGTTTGCTGGTACTCGCCACACTGGCGGGGCTGATCGTCAGCATCTACTTGGTGCAGACCCGTGCCGACCAGGACCAGGAATACCTGGAAGACGTGGCCGAACTGCGCGCCCTGTCTTACCAGCTGGTGTCCTACGCACCGGCGGCGACCGCGGGTGACGAACAGGCGTTCGCGGACCTGGAGCAGACCGTCAATCAGATGGCTGCCACCTGGAACGAACTGCAGGGTATGGATACCGCCAGCAAGCAGGCACTGGACCAGGAGCTGGCCTCCTACGGTCAGGTATGGCGCCAGCTGCGCGAGCAGGCCGATACCATTATCGGCAACAAGGACTCGATCATCTTCCTGAACGACGTGGCGAGCACCCTGAACGACTCGCTGCCGGAGCTGCAGGCAGAGCACAACAACATCGTGGAAATCCTGCTGGCCAACAACGCCCCGGCCAACCAGGTAGAGCAGGCCCAGCTGCAGGTATGGCGCGCCGAGCGTATCGGCCGGAACATCGACAAGATGCTGCAGGGTGGTGACGACGCCGAATCTGCCGCCGACCAGTTCAATACCGACGCGAGCCTGTTCGGTAAAGTGGTTGAGGGTATGAAGGGCGGTGACGTGGTGATGGGTATTTCCCGCGTAACCGACACCGAGGCCCGTGAGTCTCTGGAAGAAATTACCGAGCTGTTTGAGTTTGTAAGCTCATCCGTACGGGAGATCTTCGAAGCGACCCCGGCACTGTTCGCCACCCGTCAGGCGGCGGATGGTATTTCGGCCTCCTCTCCGCAGCTGCTCGAAGCGCTGTCTATCCTGAACGACCGTATCGTGAGCCTGTCTGGTGAGCGTCAACCGAACAACCAGACCATCGCCATCATCGCCGGTGTGTTCGTACTGTTGATCTTCGGCATGATGATCACCGCCTTCTCCGGTACCCGCCGTACCCTGAAGGAAGAGACTGAAACCAACGAGCGTAACCAGCAGGCGATTATGCAGCTGCTGGACGAACTGGCCGACCTCGCAGACGGTGACTTGACCACCTCTGCCACGGTAACCGAGGCCTTCACCGGTGCGATTGCGGACTCCATCAACTACACCATTGACCAGCTGCGGGTGCTGGTATCGCGAATCAACGGCGCGGCGCAGGAAGTATCCTCCCTGTCCCAGGAAACCCAGCAGACCGCACTGCACCTGGCCGAGGCATCTGAGCACCAGGCCCAGGAAATTGCCGGAGCATCCGCGGCGGTGAACGAAATGGCCGTGACCATTGACCAGGTATCTGCGAACGCCGCGGAATCTGCCCAGGTAGCGGAACGCTCGGTACAGATCGCAAGTAATGGTGCCAAGGTGGCACAGAACACCATCAAGGGCATGGACACGATCCGTGAGCAGATTCAGGACACCTCCAAGCGAATCAAGCGACTGGGTGAATCTTCCCAGGAGATTGGTGACATCGTAAGCCTGATTAACGACATTGCCGACCAGACCAACATTCTTGCACTTAACGCTGCGATCCAGGCCTCTATGGCCGGTGACGCAGGTCGAGGCTTCGCGGTGGTTGCGGACGAGGTTCAGCGCCTCGCGGAACGTTCCGCAGCAGCAACCAAGCAGATTGAAGGCCTGGTAAAAGCGATTCAGTCGGACACCAACGAAGCGGTTGTGTCGATGGAATCCACCACCACCGAGGTGGTGCGCGGTGCACGCCTGGCGCAGGACGCGGGTGTTGCCCTGGAAGAGATCGAAACGGTATCTACCAACCTCGCATCCTTGATTCAGAACATCTCCAACGCGGCACGCCAGCAGGCCTCGTCCGCGGGTCACATCTCCAACACGATGAACGTGATTCAGGAAATTACCTCGCAGACTTCTGCCGGTACCCAGGCCACTGCACAGTCCATTGGTAACCTGGCCCAGACCGCATCCGCACTGCGCGACTCCGTTGCCGGCTTCAAGCTGCCCAATGAAGACGAAGTGGAAGGCGAAAGCGATCTGTACGATGGCGATCTGGCTGAACTCTCCGAAGAGTTCCCGATGCTGGAAGAAGAAAACGCCGACGGCGTGGCTGCGGAAGAAGATGGCCTCGCAGGCCTCTCCGCCGAGCGTTCCGATACCGAGCGGGCCATGGCCTGAACCACCGCGCATACCGATAACGACAACGCGGACACTGCCGGGGCTCGCGGCTCCGGCAGAGTAAAGCAGCAGATGGGTGGCGCCAGCGGTTAACCGCCGCCTTTCAGCGAGCAACTTGAATTACCGAGGACTTGGCGTGAATCGCGACAATCCCAATTTTGTGGCCTTGGATTGGCTGATAGGCGAAATCAACGAGACGCTGGCCCAGGCGCGCCAGCAACTGGAAACATTTGCCTCCGATTCCTCCGCTTCCAGCCCCTCCGCAGACAGCGACTCCAACGACGCCAATGGCCTGTTGAAAAACTGCCTCGACCTGATTCACCAGGTACACGGCAGCCTGCACATGGCGGAGCTCACCGGCGCCGCCATGCTTGCCGAAGAAATGGAACAGCTGGTACACGCCCTGGCGAGCGGCGAAGTCGAAAACAGCGACGAGACCCGCGAATTCCTGATGCGCGCGTTGCTCGAGCTGCCTTTATATCTGGAAAAAATTGCCTTCCAGCGCCGCGATAACGCGGTGCTGCTGCTGCCGTTATTGAACGACCTGCGCGCGGTGCGTCGCGAACGCCTGATCACCGAAGGCGCACTGTTTGCTCCGGACCTCAGTCCGCTGGATGACGCAATTGGCAATCGCCAGCCACTGCTGGCCAACCCCGCCAAGCTGCAGGAGCTGGTCGCCAAACTGCGCAAGATGTACCACGTGGCTGCTGCCTCCCTGATTCGCGATGTGAACAGCGGCGAGAGCCTCGCCTACCTGAACAAGGTCAGTGAAAAGATGGCGCTGCTGTACAGCGGCAGCCAGCGTCAGCACCTTTGGGTGGTCCTGCAGGGGTTGCTGGAAGGAATCGCCGATCACCGCGTCAATGTACTGCCGGCATTGCGTCAGCTACTGCGTCGTATCGATGTGGAATTCCGTCTGCTCTCCGGCCACGGCGCGAAGGTACTGGACCTGCGTCCGGACCGCGACCTGACCCGCAACCTGCTGTTTTACGTCTATCTGTGTGGTCCCAACGGACCGCGCACCGAGGCGCTGTACCGGAAATTTGCTCTCGACAAGGCAGTGCCCGGCACACCTCGTCCAGATACAGAAGACGCACTGGCCATGGGCCCCGAAGCCATGGGCACGGCCGTGGCTGCCCTGCGCGAGGAGCTAGCCGGGGTGCGCGAGGCCCTCGACCCGAGTGTAGCCAACAGCGAGCGTCCGCCGCTTGCGGATACGGCTGTGGTGGCCAAACGTATTGCCGACACCCTCGGCGTACTCGGACTGGAAAACCAGCGCACACGTGCGCGCAGTATTTACGAATACCTGCGGGATGCGTCCCGCGTAGAGTCTCCCGACGACCTCCTGATGCAGGCCGCCTCGGAGCTGGTGCAGCTCGATTCCGGGCTCGCTGCCGCTGCGGAGCGCGATCGAAAAATTGACAGCGAATCCCCGCTGATGGGAGAAGCTACGGATCAGGTACTGCGCGAGGCGCGTATCGGTCTGGAAACCGTCAAAGAGGCGGTTGTTGAATATATTGCCAGCCACTGGGATGCAGGGCATTTGTCCCACGTGCCCCGACGCCTGCAGGAAGTCTGCGGTGGTCTGGATATGGTGGGTTACCAGCGCGCTGCCGAAATTGTCGGCGCCTGTAAAAGCTACATCGAAGAGCGCCTGATCGAAGCCGGCGACCAGCCCGACTGGAAGTTGCTGGATACCCTTGCGGATGCGGTCACCAGCGTCGAGTACTATCTCGAGCGCCGCGCCGACGGTATCGAAGATGCCGATATGTTACTGGCCCTGGCGGAAGACAGTGTGGCCACGCTCGGTTACTCCGTGGGCGATGACGCACGCGAGGCCAGTGAAGCGGAAGATATCGCGGATATAGAAATGCCAGCCGCTGCGGAAGCAGAGGAGCACGCTGCTGTTGATAGTGATGTTGCTGAGCTTGGAAGCCTCGATACCGAGGCTGGGCCGCAGTCTGCACAAGCCGAACAGGATGCGCTGGATAGTTTCGAGTTCAACCCGGTACTGGAGTCCGAAGACAACGCCGTTGCGCAGGAAGAGCCCCCGGTGAGCGAAGACCCGCTGGCGGGTCTGTCCATGGGCGTGATCGACGAGCCCGCGGAAACGGCAGAGCAGCAGCCAGAGAGCGCAGTTCCCGCCAACGAGCCCTCTCTGATCGAAGAGAGCTGGTTTGCCGAAGATGCTGCAGAAAGCGAAGCGCCGGTGGCGGATCTCGAGCCCGAGTTCTCCGGAGCCGCCCATCAGCCGCAAACCGATTCTGCGGTGCCGGCACCGACCCTGGAAGAAGACGACGATACCAGCATTATCGACGACGAAATCGTGGAGATTTTCCTCGAGGAAGCCGGTGAAGTGCTGGAAACCATCGGGCAGTACTTCCCGCTGTGGGCGGAAAATTTCGATAACCGTGACGCGCTGGTGGAATTCCGCCGCGGCTTCCACACCCTGAAAGGCTCCGGCCGCATGGTGGAAGCCCACGAGGTGGGTGAGCTGGCGTGGGCGGTAGAAAACATGCTGAACCGTGTGCTCGACGAAACCATTTCTCCGGCGCGGGCGCACGTGCTGTTGATCGAGCTGGTCGTCGCCAAACTGCCGTCCATGGTAGATGGGTTCCGCACTCGCACCGGCGATCCGGATCCCGCACGCACTGCGGAGCTGGAAGCCTGGGCCAAACAGCTGTCCCACGGCGAGGTGCCCGAGGCACTGCTGCAGAGCAGCGCCAATGATAGTGCCGCGGAAAGTCCGGCCAGCGAGATTGAAATCGAGATCGACAGTGATGCCGACGAGCATTCACAGCTGTGGGAAATTTTTGCCCAGGAGGCGGAAACCCATCTCGCCACGGTGACCGAGTTCCTGAACGAAATGGAACGCGCTGCACCGGTATACGGCGTACCCTCCGATCCGCTGCATCGTGCGCTGCATACGCTGAAGGGGTCCGCACATATGGCGGACGTCACCCAGGTGGCGGAGCTGATGGCGCCGCTCGAACGTTTTGCCAAGGAGCTGCGCACTTATCAGGTCGCGATCGACAGCGATATTTTCGAGCTGCTCAGCGATGCCCGTAGCTATGTAAAAGGCGTCATCAACCAGATTTATCGCGGCGAACCTCTATATGTGGAGCGCAGCGAGCAATTTATTGCCCGCGTCGCTGAACTACAGGAGCGCGCGGTCGGGCATTTGATCCGTGAGCGCGAGGCCAATGAGCCGAAGGCGGTGGATCCGCAACTGCTGGCCGTGATCATGGCCGACGGCATGAAGGTACTGCTGGACGCGGACCAGATGCTGAATCATTGGGCTCAGCATCCGGGTGACAAATCTATTCTGCTTCCGGTAGCGGAAGAGCTGGACGTGCTACAGCAGGCTGCGGGACAGGCCCAGTTGCCGGCACTGCAGGAATTGTCGCAGTTGCTGCTGGCGGTTTACCGCCAGGTTATCGACGGGCACCTGGAAGAAGAGCCCGCTCTGTGGGCAACCCTCGAGCAGGGGCACAATGAATTACTGGATCTGGTGGATGCGGTTGCTGCCTCCACGGATCTGCCGCCGGTCAGTGAAGCGGTCGGTGAAGCACTGCGCTACCTTGCCCAGGGCGATGATGGCGTCGATGACGAAGATATCGATCTGTCCGAATATGGCATCGACAGCAGTGAATTCGGTTTTGTCGAAGATGAACCCGCGACGGTCGAGGAAAGCTCAACTGTCGATGCGCCGAGTGGCAGCGACGAAGAAGCATTCAGCTTTGACGATCTGGTTGCAGAGGAGATTGCTGCAGACACGCCGCAGGTGGACGATGCTCAGGATGCAGCACCCGCTGTGGATCCGGCAGTATTCGAACAAGCAGGTGAAGAAGCAACTGTCTTTGAGCAGGAACCAGTAGACAACCTGATCGAGGTGACAGCGGAAGGCGATGAACCGGAGCTTACGGTCGAATGGCTCGAGTCGGAGCTGTCATCTGCCGATGCTCCAGCTGAGGAATTCCTGGAAGCAGCCCCGGTTGTCGAGTCGCCTGACGTCACTGAGTCCGCGGCGGACGAAGCTGACCTGACGCATGATCTCAAGTTTATCGAAGAGCCGGAGATGGCCCCCGAGCCGGTCGCACCCGCGGCAGAGTCCGTGGGGGTCGAGCCGCAGTCCGCCGCCGATGGTTCCACCGACGGCCTGAGCGACGCCCAGCGCGCACTGCTGGCGGACATCGATCCCGATGTGGTCGAAGTCTTCCTCGAAGAGGCCAATGACCTGGTCGACGAGCTCGAGGAGCTAATCCAGAACTGGGAGCAGGCTCCGGAAGATGCCCAGTACCCGGAAGCGCTCAAGCGTGTACTCCACACCTTCAAGGGTGGTGCGCGAATGGCAGCGCTTATGGGCCTCGGTGAAGTTGCGCACCGCTTTGAAACCGTTATCGAAAACATGCAGAGCGGCAGTTCGCCCTCGGCAGAATTCTTTGCCGATGCCCACGGTATCTACGACCGGCTGGCGGCCGGTGTGGAAACCGCGCGCGCATGGATGACCGGTGAAGAGCTGGAACCCTTCTGTGCCCTGCTGGAAACCCGCTGGGCCGATGAGCAGGTCTCCGAACATGTAAGTCCGGTCGATTACGGCATGGAATCCGAGCAACCGCTACCGGTTGCAGAGGACACGCCGGAAGTGCAGGCCGAGGAGCCTGCGCAGGAACATCAGGATGACGTGTCGGCGAGCGATCCGCAGCCGCCCGCGCCTGCCGTGGAAATCATTGAAAAAAGTGCTCCGGCACAGCCGCCGGCCCCCGCCAGCAACGTACTGCCATTTGTGCGCAAGGCGCAGAAAGTCGGCGAGCGCGATGGCGGCCAGCCGCGCAACCAGCCCCAGGAAATGGTGCGGGTCGCGTCCGAGCTGTTGGAAGAGCTGGTTAACCTCGCCGGTGAAACCTCCATCTCGCGTGGACGTCTCGAAGAGCAGGTTGGTGAGTTCGGTCTCGCGCTGGATGAGATGGACTCGACCCTGTCCCGTCTCAACGAGCAGTTGCGCCGACTGGATAAGGAAACTGAAGCACAGATCCAGTTCCGTCAGGAACAGCTGGCCGAGCAGGATGTGGATTTCGATCCGCTGGAAATGGACCGCTACTCGTCCATTCAGCAGCTTTCCCGCTCCCTGCTGGAATCCACCTCTGACTTGCTGGATTTGAAGCAGACCCTGGGACACAAGGCCCGGGACACTGAAACCCTGTTGTTGCAGCAGTCGCGGGTAAATACCGAGCTGCAGGAAGGCCTGATGCGCAGCCGCATGGTGCCTTTCTCGCGGCTGGTGCCGCGACTGCGCCGGATTGTCCGTCAGGTTAGTGCGGAACTCGGCAAGCAGGTCGACCTGGTGTTCTCCAACGTCGAGGGTGAGTTGGACCGCTCCATGCTCGAGCGTATGGTGGCACCGCTGGAACATATGCTGCGTAACGCGGTGGACCACGGTATCGAATCCCCGGAAAAACGCCGCGAGGCGGGCAAGGCCGAGCGCGGACGTATTTCCGTGGCGCTGGCCCGGGAAGGTAGTGAGGTGGTGCTGACCATCAGTGATGATGGTGCGGGTATCAACCTGATGCGCGTGCGCGAAAAGGCCATCGAAAGTGGCCTGATGCGCCCGGATGCCGAGCTCTCGAACAACGAGATCATGCAGTTCATCCTGCAGGCCGGCTTCAGTACTGCCGACAAGGTGACCCAGATTTCTGGTCGCGGCGTAGGGATGGACGTGGTGTCCGCCGAGATCAAGCAGATCGGTGGTGCAGTGAGCATCGCCTCCCAGGCGGGTAACGGCACCGAATTTGTGGTGCGACTGCCGTTTACGGTATCGGTCAACCGCGCCCTGATGGTGAAGGTGGGTGAGGATCTGTTTGCCCTGCCGCTGAACACCATCGAAGGTATCGTGCGTCTGAGCCCGTTCGAGCTCGAGCACTATTACCGCACGCCGGAAGCACGCTTCGAGTACGCCGGTGAGCCCTACCAGGTGAATTACTTTGGCAGCCTGTTGCAGTCCAGCGCGCAACCGCGCCTGGCGGTTGAAGATATGCAGATGCCGGTACTGCTAGTGCGCACGGAAAACTCGGCTATGGCGCTGCAGGTAGACGCGATCATGGGCAGCCGCGAAATCGTGGTGAAGAGCCTGGGTCCGCAGTTTGCGGCGGTACAGGGGGTTTCCGGTGCAACCGTGACCGGTGACGGTACCGTGGTGGTAATTCTCGATGCGCATGCGTTGTTGCGTAAACACGCGGCATTGCTGGCGCGCCCGGAAACGCCGTTGCTGGAGGAGCTGTCCGAGCCCGTCAGCGGGCGTGAAGAGCCGGTTCAGCAGAAGCTGGTGATGGTAGTGGATGACTCGGTAACTGTGCGCAAGGTAACTACCCGTTTCCTCGAGCGTGAGGGCTACCGTGTCATCACCGCGAAAGATGGCCAGGATGCGATCATCCAGTTGCAGGATGTGATCCCGGATGTGATGCTGCTGGATATCGAGATGCCCCGTATGGATGGCTTCGAGGTTGCGCGCAACATCCGCGGTAGCCACCGCCTGCGGGATATTCCGATCATCATGATCACCTCCCGTACCGGTAAAAAGCACCGCGATCACGCACTGTCCCTGGGGGTTAACCACTATCTCGGTAAGCCCTACCAGGAAGAAGTGCTGCTGAATGCCATTCGCGATTACAGCGATGTGGAGGCGGAAGCCTGATGTACCGCTTGATTGAGATTAACGAAAGAACACAAGCCCGAGCCTGCGGCGGAGAGTGCACACCATGAGCGGAGTAGACGCCCTGCCCACTACCGAAATGCCCCAGGAGTTGAGCAGCCTGTTGCTGCCGCTGTCAGACGGCCAGCTGCTGGTGCCGGTAGATACATTGTCCGAAATTATCGCCCTGCAAAGCCCGGTGTCGGCATTCGACGCGCCGGACTGGTATATGGGGGAGTTGCACTGGCGGGAGTTGCGTCTGCCGCTGGTGTCGTTTGAGGTGATGCGCGGCAATCCCATGCCGACCCTGCGCAGCAACTGCCGTATTGCCGTGCTCAGCAGTGGCAATAGTGAGGGCGATCTGCCGTTCTTTGCCGTGGTCCTGCAGGGCACGCCGCGACTGGTGCGGGTTACCCCGGACGAACTGTCCGGGCGTGAAGGGGAGTGTGCCCTGGGTGAGCTAATGCACGTGGCGCTCTCTGGGGAGGCCGCGGTCATTCCCGACCTGGCAGCACTGGAAGAAGCCTGTCTGGCGTACCGTAAGCGCCGCTGAAGTTGCTCTCTAACCGGTACCAATAAAAAAGCCGCTCAATTG
>NZ_LZDE01000284.1 GCF_002009015.1 Microbulbifer mangrovi
CGTAGGAGCCTGCCTTGCAGGCGAATGGCTCCTACCGGGCAATACAAAAAGGCGCGGGCGCTCAAACTGGGTTCTCGCGCCTTCTGCAGTTTAAAAAGAACACACAGAGCTATGTCCAAACGCGATTACTACGAAGTCCTCGGTGTCAGTAAAGGGGCGGATGAAAAAGAGCTGAAGAAGGCTTACCGCCGGGTGGCGATGAAATTTCACCCGGACCGCAACCCCGACGACAAAGAGGCGGAGAATAAATTCAAAGAGGCCAATGAGGCCTACGAAGTCCTGTCCGACCCGCAGAAAAAAGCGGCCTACGACCAGTTCGGCCACGCCGGTGTGGACGGTCAGGCTGGCGGCGCGGGTGCCGGTGGCTTCGGTGGATTCTCCGATATTTTCGGCGACGTGTTCGGCGATATCTTTGGCGGCGGCGCCGGTGGCGGACGTCGCGGCCCCCAGCGCGGTTCCGACCTGCGCTATGACCTCGATCTCGATCTGGAAGACGCCGTGCGCGGCACCACGGTCAAAATCAAGGTGCCGACCCTGGCCAACTGCGGTACCTGTCATGGCTCCGGAGCCAAGGCTGGGTCCCAGCCCCAGACCTGTGGCACCTGTGGTGGTGCCGGCCAGGTGCGCATGCAGCAGGGCTTTTTCTCCGTACAGCAGACCTGTCCTAACTGTCGCGGCCGTGGAACCGTCATCACCGATCCCTGTGGCAGCTGTCACGGTCGCGGTCGTGTGGAAGAGACCAAAACCCTGTCCGTCAAGGTGCCGCCGGGTGTGGATACCGGTGATCGAATCCGCCTTGCCGGTGAAGGTGAAGCCGGACCGGACGGCGGTCCTGCCGGTGACCTCTACGTACAGGTGATGGTACGCGAGCACGAGCTGTTCCAGCGCGATGGCAAAAACCTCTACTGCGAGGTGCCGATCAGCTTCGCGACTGCAGCCCTGGGCGGCGAAATGGAAGTGCCGACACTGGACGGCAAGGTTAAACTGAAGATCCCGGCCGAGAGCCAGACCGGCAAACTATTCCGTCTGCGCGGCAAAGGTGTGACGCCGGTCCGTGGCGGATCACCGGGCGATTTGCTGTGTCGGGTGGTGGTGGAAACTCCGGTAAACCTCACCGCCAAGCAGAAAGAACTGCTGGAAGAGTTTGCCGGCACGCTCAGTGAAAAGAAGAACTCCCCGCGTCAGACCGGTTGGTTTGAAGGGGTGAAAAACTTCTTTGGTGACATGAAGCTGTAAAGCGCATCGAAAAAACCCGGCAACACTGCCGGGTTTTTTTATGGGATGGCGGTTGGCTGTAACGCGTATTCCCCTAATTCAGATAGCAAACCTTTGGCGGTGCGTGCATCAGGAAATTCTGATGCGAAATATTCCACGCGTAAGCGCCAGCCAGAGGGAATACCAGGTAGTCTCCTATAGCCAGGTCGTTGACTGGTTGCCGTGCAGCCAGGACGTCTTTAGGCGTGCAAAGCTGTCCGACGAGGGTAACGGGTTCCTGGCTAATTGCCTTACCCCGTTTGCGGCCTTCCAGCACAAAAAACGGATGATCATGGGATTGCGCCGCGGGTGTACGAAAATGGTGGGTGCCGCCGTGCCCGATTGCGAAGCACTCACCGTGATTGTGCTTGATATCTAATACTTCCATCACGTAGTAACCACAGGCCGCGGTAATGAAACGGCCGCACTCAAAGCGTACCCTGGTATCTCCGAGGTTTACCTGCGCCATCAATACTGCGAGTCCCCGGCAGAATTTCTCCCACTCGAAATGATTTCCCTGTTCGCTGTAATCTATTCCCATGCCGCCGCCAACGTTCAGTATTGGCAGGTTCAGCCCATATTCCTCGCACCAACCTTGGACTGTGGCGAAGTAGAGTTGGATTAATTCCAGATGGGTGTCTGCACACAGTTGGTGGGACATCATATGGAAGTGAAACCCCTGGAATAAAAGCCCGGGATTGCGCCGGATCAGGGCGAGTGCGCTGTCCAGATCTTGCGGGTCGAGCCCGAAAGGGCTGGGCTTGCCGCCCATGGCCAGCTTGGTCAGGGTGATACCTTCCAGTGGAATATTCATTCGCAACAGAATGGGGACTTGTTGGTCCCTTTCCGCACTGAGCTGCGCAAGCCTGTGTAGTTCGGTAAGGCTTTCAACGTGAAAATATTCGACGTTCTTGTCCAGAGCGCTGGCAAGTTCACTTTCCAGTTTACCCGGACCCCCGAAGATCAGTGACATTTCAGGATGGGTTTCGTGTAGCCAGTCGAGTTCGCCTCCGGAGGCAGCTTCAAAACCCTCTACCCAGGGGGCAAGCGTGGCAAGGATTTTCCGGTCCGGGTTCGCTTTTGCCGCATAGTACAGCTGCGTGTTTTCCGGCATTACCGAACGCATGGCTGCGACGTGCCGCTGAAGGCTCGCCAGGTCGTAAATGTACGCACAGACCGGCTGCGATGCAGGTGAGGCCATGGATTCGATCGCCTGTTTTAGTCGGTGTTTCACGTTGATTACCTGTGTCTATCTGGTGCGGGGTGAGTGTTCTGGTCAGTGAAATGCTTGGCCTGTGGACGAAAGCACCAGGGGGTTTTTCACGTTGGTGTAGCCCGCCTGGAAATCTGCCTGTTTTAACAGCCGTGTCGTGAAGTTATTCTTGGATGGCATCTTCTCGCCGAGCAGGAGTTTCTCAAGCTCAGGCTGAGAACCGTGTTCAGCTTGCCATCGCTCAACGGCAGTCCTCAGAATTAGCCAAAGTTCGCTCTCCAGCCGCATGTTCTCCTGGTTGCCATCTTCGTGATGCCCCGCCGCAAGGTGGAAAATGGCCTCGCTGAAATTATTCACCAGCAGGCAATAAGCGATACGCTTCCACCCCTTTTCCCGCTCGTAATAGACCGACTGCCGCGCCCGCGGCTGTAATTCGGAGAGGCGCGCGGTAGGCCAGAACTCGGGTAACAACTTGGTGCCCTCAAGATCGCGAATCCAGATCCTGTGGGGAAGACCATTGTGAAAGCCCACTACCGTGTTCTGCAGGTGAGGTTCGAATACAACGCCCTGCTTGAAGAAGTAATAAAAAATGCCGCGCAGACTGATGTCTACATAGCGTTGAAACCAGTTCAGCGCCATTTCAGGGTAACTAATGGAAAGTCGGCGGCAGTGATCTGCTACCTGCGTGGCGATGATACTCCGTCCGCGTGCGTCACAGGCGAATAGGCCGGCGGCCAGCTGCGGACGCAGGGTCTCATTGGTATGCGCACTCAGGTTTTCCCGGAATAGAATTCCGAATGATTCCGTACAGGTTTGTGCAGTGGATGCATTCATGCCGAGTTTCCCGGCTAGCGCGCCCAGGTCTAGCGTGCTGGCCAGTGGTTCGTACATCACCTGGAAGTCTGGGCAGTGTTCGCGGGCTTCACTGGCCAGCGGTCGTAACAGGCCTGTCAGGCACACTGCACTCTGCAGCTCATACCAGGCATTTTTCCGAATGCAGTTGGTCAACCTGACATGGATGGAAAACTTCATCTGTAAATCAAGATCTTCACGGTAGACAGTTCGCACCGATGACGTTGGTTGTACGGGTTTTCCCAGCGTGCCTCGAGGCTTGAGCAATCCCTGCTCGATTGCCGCCAGTATCAACGGCTGTTTCAACAGGTAGTCTGCTTCCCAGGGGTGGCAGGGATAGAGATGGCTGCTGTCGCCGTGAAGATGGCCAAATAGTTTTTCGACCTTCTCCGCCTGTTCCCCCAGCAGTCGAATTAACCCCGGTGAGATTTCAAACCAGAAAAGCGGAAAGCTTGCAGAAATTTCGGGCGAACACTGCAAGAGTGCCTTGAGAGGAACGCCGTGTCGGCTTTTGGGACTGGGGTGCAGCGCATGTCCCCAAAGCAGGCTCTGCTCGGCACGGATAAAACTGTTGTTCGTTGTATCTCGATTAGCCTCGTTACAACCGAGAAATGCCCGGGTGATATCTCGGCTGTTTTGCACCTGCTCGAGCAGTTCCTCGTTGAATTCTCCGGCCAATGTCAGTGAAAGGTGATTCAGCAGGAAACTGCATAGCGCCAATGCCTCCATTGCTAGCCAGGGAGAACCCTCCTTTTTTAAGAATGGTTTTCCCAGAAAGCGACAGCGGCCAATGTTACTGACCTGTTCGGCAACTGCGAGTAGACGTGCGCCGGATTGGGGGAATTCCAGTAGAACCCATTGCCCGTTGTGTTTTGCTTTGAGCGATCGCAGTGAAAGTGGGCAATCTGAAAGTTCGTGATGAAACGACACTTCGTTGGCGTTCATTGCGCACTCGCGGATATAGCAATTCAGCAGGCAGGTAGTGGCATTGTGGTCAGATAGCTCCGCGTTGATCTGCATCTGAATAGACTCAATAAACTTCCGTATTTCCATGGATCTTCACACTCCCGGTTTTGGATGCGAGCAGGGTAATGGCTAAGCCGCAACTTACTGCGGATAGGAGGAAAGGGGTGGCGCTGTGCTGGATTGAGATCGCGGTGGCGGCACCCAGTCCGGCCAAGACGCCGCCCCATTTCCCGGCAGAATCGATAAAGCCGAAGGTGCGCCCAGCCCGTGCCTTATCGATCTGAGCACTCAGAAGGCGATTGAGTCCTGTATAGCAAAACACGACTCCGATACCGAACAAGAGCCTCAAGGGCCACAATTGCTCGAGTGATACCAGAAGATATTGCCCCGCACAGGACAATCCCAGACAAAAAAAGCCAAGCAACGCCAGCCCCTGTGGGGGTATCTTTATTTTTCCGGCGGGAACAATCAGCAGGATATACACCAGGTGGGGCAGGCTGTAGAGGACGCCTACAATGCCTTCTTCTACCGCACCCAAGGTTGCCGTATATGGCAGAAAATAGGGGTAGGTGACGACCATCGCAAAACAGAACAGAAACTGGAGAATGAAAAGCAGGTTTAGTGCCCGGGTGTGTGAAACTTCTCCGGTTTTCTTTTGCGGTTCTGTGGACGGTGTATCCGCCGGTAACCGCAATGTAATGAGTACGGCGATAAATGGCAGCAGTGCGAGATAGCGGTAGACCTGTAACGGCGCCATCCATTGCAGCGTGACTCCGAGCAGAATCGGCGCCGTTATAAGGGCCAGCCTTGCGGAAACCTGCGTGAGATTCAGGCTTTTTGCGAGAGTCTCGCCTTTTTGTTGTGTGGATAAAAATGCATTGGATGCGGCAATCGTTCCTCCGCACATACCTTGTACAAAAAGTCCCATACCGAATGCGGGGACGGATTCCGCAAAGCCGCACAATAAAAAGCCAACTATCAACCCAAGCTGCGCACGGAGTAGCGACGTTCGCTTGCCAAAGCGATCCGCAAAACGCCCCCAGAGTGGCGCGCTCAATGCGGTACACACGCTTGGCAGGGTGAACAGCAGGCCCACCCAGTAGCCCGGTAGATTGGCATCGAGGTTTTGTAGTATCTGCGGAATAAACAGTGTCATGCCCAGGACACTGAAAGCCGAGAGGAAGTGGCACAACAGGACACTGCCCACGAAGGGGTTCAGGTTAGTGCGCATTGGTGTACCTCAAAAAATTAGGTGCAGACAGACCGTAATGCTTGTTGATGTCAGCGGCACCAGAACGGCTCTTGCTGAGAAGGCTCCCGGCGCTGAGGAGATACTTTATGGGCAGGTTCTCCTGTTCCAGCAAGAACTGGATCGCGAAATCTGTATCCACTCCGTTACACTGCAAGGTATCAAGTTCGGCCCGCAAACGTTTCTGCAGTTTTTTATACAGCGCTTGCCGTGGGGCCAGTTCGCGCTCCGAAATAGCCTCGATGATCGCGGCAATATTCAACTGCAAGGTGATGGTGCAGAACATTTGTGCCAGTGGCAGTTCTTCGTCAACCCGGATGCGTGCATCGCGTAGGTTTTCAATGTCTGACCGCAACTCGGGTATCGCAGAAATGCAACGGGAGGGCAGTATCCGCGCTGAGTCATTGTCTTTCATTACCAGACGCAGAGGTTTGTTCTGGCAAAAGTTCAGTACCGCGTTTTGTTGATTGGCCTCCAGCGCAATGCCGTAAACAAGCCACAGGCGCAGGTGCACCTTCAACATCAGGGATATGTAAGCGTCTAGCCAGGCGTACAGGTCTCCCTCGTAAAACTGATCGACCAAGTGCTCGAGATATAATCTGCCATCGGGCAAGGGACTTGCGAGTGCTGCTACCGGCACCAGCGTTGAATCCTGCAGTTGCTCTGCGGGATAACGACGCAGGATGAAACCAAGCTCGCGAGATTCTCCATAATGCCCTCCGGACTTTTCATCGCAGTGCAGGTAGTCGCCGCGCAGTGCCTGGTCGCGCCTTTCAATCTCCGTCAGCAGGTGGGAGAAAATATGGCCGTCATAGAGGGTCGAGGGTTTGATCGAGCGGATATTTTTTGCCCCCAGGGTGCTCATGCTGAGGGGCAGTTTGATATGCAGTTCCGGCTGGTCCACAAACAGGACCGTCCGAACCGAGAGAGTCGGCAAGACTTCGCGGGCCGCCTTGGGAGCCCGGATTACTCCGTCCGCAGGAAGCTCGAGGTGTACCCAAGTCAGTGGGTGAACCGGCATCAGGTAGTGACTATGAGAAAAATCTTCCGGTAATCCGACCTCGCTAAACGATGGCCAAACCTCGGGTAATGGGGCCGTCAGTGTGAGTCGGGATTTTTCGACGGCGAGCCAGTGCAGTGAGAATTTTCTCATAAATTCCGGGGCGTAGCGGCGCAGGTCCTCGTCGTCTAGCCCGTGCTTCGCCCTGGCAGTGGGGTAATAGGGGTGGTCGAGGTACGAGGCCATCTGCTCGCTGCACAACAATCGCTGCCACCAGTGCGGTCGAGCGAACAGGGGCAGGCTCAACGCCGCGCGTTGATCCTGGTACGCCTCGAGACACAAATCCCGATGGCGAACCGCGGTATCCGATTCTTTGCAATATGCGGAAAACAGTGCCCGGCTTTCCTCGTCCTGAGCACTTGCCAGTAGGGATAACCACTGACGATAGCCTCGCTGCTGTAACCAGTCTCCCTTGCTGTGCAGTAGCCACTGATCTCCGTTAGTGCGCCAGCTTTGCATGAAATCGCATTGTTGAACTGGCAGATAAACCGTAGCCTTGCCGGTGGAAAAGGTAAGCCAGTATTCACTGTGTAAAACATATTTAGCCCGGACTGCTGCTGGCGGACAACCACGGGTTACCGTCGCTTGTGCAATCTCACCGACTTTTTCACGAATACAGGCATTGATGATTCGGTGCGTAATGTAGCCCTCTGACGCTTCGCTCATGCCTGGATTCTCCACTCGAGTGTACTGCAGAATTCCTCGACGGTGCGGTGGAGGTCGGAAGAGGTGTTGGCGATTGCCGTTACCATGCCAATGTAGTCTTTGTTTGAGTGCGACAGGCGGATGCTTTCCCCTAGTTTTTTGAGCGGGCGATAGCTAATTATCGCCCCATTCGCTTGCCGTTGAATTTCTTTGGTCTGCTCGACCACCTCACCTTCCTGTTCGGCAATCAGATAGCGAATGATTGCCTGATCTTTTGGCTCGAGAAACGGTGGCAGTGGTTCGCCCTGGTGGAGTTGCAAGATAGGCTTGAACCATCCTCCCGGCAGCAGTTCATCGAGTAGGAACTCTCGGCCATCACCAATACTCCGGTAATTGATTTCTACCAGTTTCGGTCCGGATTCGGTGGCGATAAATTCGCTGTGGCAGCCCCCGAAGTGCACACCGAAGTCCCGCAGTTGCGCCAGTGCCTGCTCGCGGTACTGGATACTGTTTTTCCCGTTCCACACTGCACTTCGCTCAATGAAGTCGGGCGGCTCGGAAAGCGCCACATCAAAACCTCCAATCGCAATCATGTCATGTCCGTCACCCAGGGTTTCCAGGGTAAACAGTTCACCCTGCATATATTCCTCCAGCAGGACGGGAGTGACCGGATTGGCGCGACGGAATACTTTCAGGTAATCGGTGAGTTCTTCGGCATGCTGACACATACGCACGTTCATACTTGCGACGCCCTCGCGGGGCTTGGCGACGACCGGGTAGCTGAGTTGCGTAGGCAGATTTTGGCCTGGCAACAACAGTTCAGCGCGGGGTGTCGGCAGTCCGAGCGTTGCCAGGCGGTTGCGCATAGAAGCCTTGTTTTTGGTGGCGTAGCAGCGGCGCCAGTTTTTTCCTGGGAGGGAAAAGTAGTCGGCTACCAGGGCTGTGACCGTCTGCAAGTGGTCACTATTGCTGAACACCATATCGGGCGAGAGATTGTGGCTGCTCAGAAGGTCGATCACCGCAAGGGGGTTGAATACATCACACTCGAGAATGGTGATGGGCAGCTCTTGTGACTGTTCGACAAAGTATTGTTTGTGCGCAAGACCACAATCGGTCACGAGGGTCACCTCGTAACCCAGTTCCAGGCCCGCGGGGAGGAAGCCGCGCACAATGGCGGGATGGAGGATGTGCGTAATCAATACCATTTGACGGGACATTGCGATCTCCTTTGCAGATTGTGGAATTCGGGAAGCAATTGCTCCCCAAAAAACTCAGCTGCCTTACCGTCGGATTACGCCGTTGTCAGAAGAATTTAATTCCCCACTTTTTCAGGGGTTTTCAAACTGATGACAAATTTATTTTCTCTGTGCCAATCCGTCGGAACAGGTAACGGTGACGGAGCATACATAGGGAGCTCTCTCTTGTATATCTAAATGAAAATGTTTATCATTTATTTTAACTGTTTCGGGACGGACGTCCCAACTGTGGTTGTCGGGCGCGGTTTACTGGATCGAGTCGAAGGCAGGTAACGGTAAGTTATTTGCAAAATTAATACAGGAAAAGGAAGTCGAAGCCGTGCTGCAAAAAAATTCGGCCAAAGAAAAAATACTTCGCCAGCAAGAAGTATTCGGCATCCTTAATTCTGTGCCCTCGCCGTTGGTTTGCGAAATGATCGGCGCTGCAGGCTACGACTTTATTGTTCTCGATACCGAGCATCTGTTAGTGAATCCCGCGGAGCTGCAACACAGTATTCGTGCGGCCGAGTCCTTCAATATAACGCCCCTGGTGCGTGTCCCGAGTAGCGATCACGCGCTGATTGCTCGTGCATTGGATACCGGTGCCCAGGGTATTGTGATTCCTCGTGTCAGTAGTGTGCTCCAGGCACGTGCAGCAATTGATGCGGTGCGCTTTCCTCCCCATGGGCGACGTGGAATCACCGGAGGGCGTAATACGGGCTTTGGCGCGCTGAATCTCGATGATTATATGGCGCGCTCAAATCGCGAAATTTTGCTGGTGTTGATGATTGAAGATATTGAAGGTGTGAACGCGCTGCCGGAGATTCTTGCGCTCGACGGCGTCGACATGATTCTCGAAGGCGCGTTGGATCTGAGTATTTCAATGGGGTATGGAAGCCAGGTTCAGCATGCATCGGTACAAGCTGCGCTCAAGTCGATGGCGGGATCTTGCTTTGAAGCCGGTATTCCATTTTGTGCCATTCCCCGGCAGCCAGCCCAGCTCGATACGTGGCGGGAGATGGGTGTGCATACATTCGTTACCGGAGAGGATCGTGGAATTTTATTTCGCCAGTTGAAGTCGCATCTCGATTGTTTCAAGTCTCCGGGCTCCGTACTACTTCCTTAATTCCAATGTTTGATTTCCTGATATAGGCCAAGGACATTCCTATGCAAACCACATCGAAACTCTTTCCGCGCTCACTGCTGAGTTGCGCCATCTTCGCTTCCGCCGTCGGCGCCGTGGGAGTGCAAGCCGCCGACCGCGAGGACGAGCCCGCAAAAGCCGAGCTGGAAGAAGTCCAGGTTACCGGCAATGTACTGGGCAATTCTCTACCGGAAGAAGTGCTTACTTATCCCGGTAATCGCAGCCTGTTGACGGCCGAGCAATTACAGAAAATGGCTACCCTTTCCATTGATGATGGTCTGCAGCGCGTGCCGGGCGTCAAGATTCAGGATGAAAGTGGCACCGGTGTTTTGCCCAACGTGGCCGTGCGCGGTCTCAATGCCAGTCGCTCCGGTTACACCCAGTTTCTGGTGGATGGCATCCCGCTGACTCTCGCCCCTTACGGCCACACCGGTCAGTCACTGTTCCCCGCTGCCCTGAAAAGCCTCGACCGTATTGATATCGTGCGCGGTGGTGCGGCGGTGCAATACGGCCCGAACAACGTCGGTGGTGTCATCAACCTGGTTACCAAGCCGATTCCGCAGCAGTGGGAAACCAGTCTGCAGGAGAAGCTCACCAGTTTCTCCGGTGGCAATATGCTTACCGATACCTATGCCCGTACCGGTGGTGCATTGAATGACCAGTTTGCAGTTCAGCTCGAGGGTAACCTGATCGCTGGTGATTCCTTTCGCGATCATTCGGATACCAGTGTCAAGAACTGGTTGGTTAAAAGTCGCTGGAATATCGACGCGGCCAAGCAGTTGGATCTGACCCTGCAGCGCTACGACGCCGATACTGAAATGCCCGGTGCGTTGACGCCGGACGCTTATGTGGAAAATCGGGAGCAGTCCCTGCGGCCCAGCGACGAATTTCAGGGTGATACCACCCGCTTCAGTGCGCACTACAAGCAGCAGCTGGGTGAGCTGGGCTTCGCCGATGCGGGCACTCTGGAGTGGATGACGTTTGCGCACAACTCCACACGTAATTTTCAGTGGGACTTCAGTACTGATCCTAGCGCCAATCACTGGGCGGATCCGGCTGCGCCGGCCACTCTGCTGCGCAGTTCACCGCGAGAGTTTGATGTGTGGGGCACCGAGCCGCGGGTGAGCTTCCAGTTCGCTGGCGATGTTTCGCATACGCTGACGTTAGGTTCGCGTCTGGTAAAAGAAGAAGTGGATTACAAACTGGTGCAGACGGTTATTGAAACCGGAGTTACCGCCACTCCGCGCGACTGGCTGTTGGAAACCAGTGCGGTAGCTGCTTTTGTCAGCGATGAGATTCGCCTCATGGATCAGCGCTTGAGTGTTACACCCGGTCTGCGTTACGAAAGTGTGGATATGGACTTCACCGATGTGGGTAATGGTACCGCCACCGATAACCGTATTACCGAGGTGCTGCCGGGTATCAGTGTCGGTTTTGAGGCCAGTGATCGGCTGTTCCTCTACGCCAATAGCCAGCGCTCTTTGCGCGCCCCACAAATTGCCGTCATCCGCGGCACTGGCGACGAAGGCGCAGAGCTGGCGTGGAATTACGAGGCTGGTGTGCGATTTGAGCCGGCGGAAAGCGCGAGTGTGAGTGCCTCTCTCTACCGCATCGATTTTACCGATCAGCTGCTCTATAACAGCAGCGAGCAAAGCTTCGACAATGTGGGCGAGACTCGTCACCAGGGCTTTGAACTCGAAGGTGCGGTTATTCCGAGTAGCCTGCCGGCACTGCAGCTGCACATGGCTTACAACTACCTCGACAGTGAGCAGCGTGAGGGGGCCAATATCGGCAAGGAGTTACCCTATGCTTCCGAGCACCAGCTGAGCTGGGATGCGAGCTACACCGTGGCAGATGTCGACTTCACCCTGTCAGGTTTCTATTTCAGCAGTGCATACAGTGATCAGGCCAACACAAAAGAGGAGCTGGCTTCCGGCACTACCGGTAAGCTGCCTGCCTACACCGTGTGGAATTTACAGGTGAGCAAGGTGTTTACCCAGGCCAATGGCTCGGAGTTGTATACCGGTCTCTCGGCGAACAACCTGTTGAACGATGAGTACTATTTCCGCGGTATCGATGTCAGTCCTTCCGGTCGCTATCCGGCACCGCCGCGTTCCATCAGCGCAGAACTGAAGTACACCTTTTAAGTAAGGGAATTTGAGGGGTTGTAATCAGTAAGGAGAGATGAGCCGGGCGGGTGCCCGGCTCGTTTCAGGTCAGACCGTTCTTTCGATCGCAAAACTCGCCAACTGCTTGAGCGCGGTTTTGTGTTCACCTTCCGGCAGAAACTCTAGCTTTTCCATGGCCAGATCCACTTCGGCGCGGGCGCGCTCGAGGGTGTAATCCAGGGCGCCGCAGGCATCGATCGCGGCGACGATTGGTTCGAGCTGATCGGCACTCTTCTGTTCTATCGCCTGCTTCACCAGGGCTGCCTGCTCGGGTGTCCCGTTCGCCATGGCGTAGATCAGCGGCAGGGTGGGTTTGCCCTCGGCGAGGTCATCGCCCACATTCTTGCCCAGCTCTTCCGAGTTGCCCCGGTAGTCAAGCGCGTCGTCTACCAGTTGGAACGCTGAGCCCAGGTGGCGGCCGTATAGCTTGAGGGATTCGCGTTCTTCCGCGCTGCAACCGGCGAGGACCGCAGCGGTCTCGCAGGCGGCTTCAAACAGCGCGCCCGTCTTCTTGTGGATAACATTGAGGTAGTTGGCTTCAGTGACCGCGGGGTCTCCAGCGTTCACCAGCTGTTGTACCTCGCCCTCGGCGATGGTGTTGGTGGTGTCGGACAGGATGGACATGATGTCCATATCCTTCAGGGCCACCATCATCTGGAAAGCTCGGGAGTACAGGAAATCGCCCACCAGCACCGCCGGCGCATTGCCCCACTGGGCGTTGGCGGTAAGCCGGCCACGGCGCATGTCGGATGTATCCACCACGTCGTCGTGCAGCAGGGTGGCGGTGTGAATGAATTCGATAATGGTGGCGAGGCCGATATGGGCGTTGCCCTTGTAGCCCGCAGCGCGGCTGCACAGCAGCACCAGAAGAGGGCGCAGGCGCTTGCCGCCGGCTTCCACCAGATAGTGGCCGATGTTTTCCACAAGGGGAACGTCTGAGTGCAGCTGGTCGAGAATATGCTGGTTGACGGCGGCAAAGTCGTCCGCGGCTACCTGATGAAAGGGCAACATGCAGGGTTCCTTAATACTTCTGTTATATCTGGCTTCGGGATTCTGGTGTGCGGTCTGCTCACGGCGGCACAAGCCTAGCGGTTTTGGCCCCGGGCGGAAAGCCGGCCTGATGGAAAAGTGCGCTATTGTATCAATCGGGCGAATTGATTAGAATCTGCGCCCCGCTTGAACTGGGTCTGTCCTCTGTGGATAGCCGGTAGGCGGAAAATGTAGTTTTAAACATCAACGGCGCAAGCTCCAAAAATGCTGGCTGGTTGGTCACCTTTATACTTTGTGACCCCGTCGCTGCTTCGTGTCGTCCATTTTGGAGCATAGAAATATGTACGCTGTTATCGAAAGCGGTGGCAAACAACACCGTGTTGAAGAAGGCGAAGTTCTGCGCCTGGAAAAAATTGAAGTGGCTACCGGTGAATCTGTCGATTTCGACAAGGTTCTGATGGTAGTTGACGGCGACGCCATCAACATTGGTGCGCCGGTAGTGGAAGGTGCCAAGGTGACTGCAGAAGTGCTGAGCCACGGCCGCGGCGAGAAAGTGAAAATCATCAAGTTCCGTCGTCGTAAGCACTCCATGAAGCGTCAGGGCCACCGTCAGTGGTACACCGAAGTTAAAATCACTGGCATCAAAGGCTAATCACCGGGTAATAGAAGAGGAGTAACTACTCATGGCACATAAGAAAGCTGGCGGTAGTACGCGCAATGGTCGCGATTCCGAAAGTAAACGCCTGGGCGTAAAGCGCTTTGGCGGTCAAGCTGTCTCTGCAGGCAGCATCATCGTTCGTCAGCGCGGCACCAAGTTCCACGCTGGTGTTAACGTTGGTATGGGCAAAGACCACACTCTGTTCGCTACCGCCGACGGCGTAGTGAAGTTTGAGGTCAAAGGCGCCAACAACCGCAAGTTTGTTTCTATCGAAACAGCCTAAGCGGTCGTAACGCCCGATAAAAAGCCCCGCAATCGCGGGGCTTTTTTGTATCTAGCCCGTTTTTGTTATTTCTGTGGGCAAATTACACTGAAGACCGGGTAATCCGGTAAGTAGAGTCATGAAATTTGTAGATGAGGCGCCGATTTCGGTGCAGGCCGGCAACGGCGGTAAAGGGTGTTTGAGCTTTCGGCGCGAGAAATTCGTCGCCAAGGGTGGTCCCGACGGCGGTGACGGCGGCGACGGCGGCTCGGTGTATTTGTTGGCTGATGAGTCACTGAACACCCTGGTGGACTACCGCTACCAGCCCAACTATCAGGCCCAGAACGGCGAGGCGGGGCGCGGTCGCAATTGTACCGGCGCCAAAGGCGAAGACCTGGTGCTCAAGGTGCCGGTGGGCACTACCGCCATCGATGTGGACACCGGGGAAACCCTGGGAGATCTGCTCGAGCCCGGCGAGAAGCTGATGGTGGCGCAGGGTGGCTGGCACGGTCTGGGTAATACCCGGTTCAAGTCCAGTACCAACCGCGCGCCGCGCCAGACCACTCCCGGCAGTGAGGGCGAGCGTCGCAGCCTCAAGCTGGAGCTGAAGGTGCTGGCGGATGTGGGCATGCTGGGGTTGCCGAATGCGGGCAAGTCGACCTTTATCCGCGCGGTGTCTGCGGCCAAGCCGAAGGTGGCGAATTACCCGTTTACCACACTGGTGCCCAATCTCGGCGTGGTGAAGGTGCAGAAGTATCGCAGTTTTGTGATCGCGGATATTCCCGGCCTGATTGAGGGCGCCGCGGAGGGAGCTGGCCTTGGTGTGCGCTTCCTGAAGCACCTGACCCGCTGTCGCGTACTGCTGCATCTGGTGGACTTGGCGCCGTTCGACGGTTCCGATCCGGCACAGAATGCACTGGCCATCGAGCACGAGCTGGAAAGCTTCAGTCCCACCCTGGCCGGCCGCGAGCGATGGCTGGTGCTGAACAAGACCGACCTGGTGCCGGCGGACGAGCTGGAAGAGCGCTGTCAGTCGGTGGTTAATGCCCTGGGTTGGCAGGGGCCGGTATTCCGTGTGGCGGCCATCCGCGGCGAGGGCACCGATGTGCTGAGCGGCCAGCTGATGGATTACCTGGAAGAGCGCAAGGAAATGGAAGAGCTGGATGGCAACCTGTTCGAGGCTGAGCAGGAAGCGCAGCGCCAGATGCAGCGCGAGGCGCGCGAGCGCATCGAAGAGCTGCGTGATGCCCAGCGCGCCAAGCGCAAGGCGGCAAAAGAATCCGGTGAAGTTGACGAAGATGATGAAGATTGGGACGACGATGACTACGACGTCGATGTAGAATATCGTCCCTGAGAAAATCGCCCCTTCAGAGCTTTATCCTGATCCCGGTCAGTGCTGGCTGAGGTTCCTCTGAAGTTCGTCTGAGTGACCTGGAGGGGCGCGTCCTGATATGAGGAAGAAATGGACTCCATCTCGTCGCGCCAACAGCTTTCCGCCAGCAAGCGCTGGGTGATCAAAATAGGCAGTGCGCTGCTGACCGACAATGGTCGCGGTGTGAATCGTGCGGCCATCCATAACTGGGCGGGCCAGATCAGCGCGCTGCGCCGACAGGGAATTGAGGTGCTGCTGGTCTCTTCCGGCGCGGTAGCCGCGGGTATGGATCGCCTGGGCTGGCGCAAGCGCCCGGAGTCCATCCACCAGTTGCAGGCCGCCGCCGCGGTCGGCCAGAGTCACCTGGTGCAGGTGTACGAGCACGCATTCGGGCAGTACGACTGTCGCACCGCGCAGATCCTGCTGGACCACGACGACCTTTCCAATCGCACCCGCTATCTCAATGCGCGCAGTACCCTGAAGACCCTGCTGTCTCTCGGTGCGGTGCCGATTATCAACGAAAACGACACCGTCGTTACCGACGAAATCCGCTTTGGCGACAACGATACCCTGGGGGCGCTGGTGGCGAACCTGGTGGAGGCGGATGTGCTGCTGATTCTCACCGATGCCGAGGGGCTCTTTACCGAGGATCCCCGGGATAACCCGGATGCTGAACTGGTACGCGAGGCTACGGCATCGGATCCCCGTCTGGAGGCAATGGCGGGAGACTCACGCAGTGGGCTCGGGCGCGGCGGTATGGCGACCAAGGTGCGCGCGGCACAGCTGGCGGCGCGCTCCGGTGCGCGCACGGTGATTGTCGGCGGTGCCAAAGAGTCCGTGATCGAGCGAGTGGTGGCGGGAGATGACCTGGGAACCCTGCTGTTGCCTGAAGCGGATCCGTTGACCGCGCGCAAGCGCTGGCTGGCGGGTCAATTACAGGTGCGCGGTCGTCTGTTGCTGGATGGTGGTGCCGGGCGCGCGCTGCGCAGCCAGGGGAAAAGCCTGTTGCCAGTGGGAGTGACCGGTATCGAGGGGCGTTTTCACCGCGGTGACCTGGTCAGCTGTATCAGTGAGGCGGGGGAGGAGATTGCCCGCGGGCTGGTGAATTACGATAGTGCCGAGGCCCAGAAGATCTGCGGCCAGCCCTCGGACCGGATCGTCGATCTGCTCGGATACCGCGACGATGACGAGTTGATTCACCGGGATAATCTGATTCTGCTGTAAATTGCTCCCGCCGGACATTGGACTGTAGGCGTTTCAGTCGGGGCCGCTACTTTTTCCAGGCAATAAAAAACCCCGCATTAGCGGGGTTTTTTGTGCTCAGAGAGCGGGCTTCTGATAGATCAGGCAGCCAGCTTTTTGATCTGGGCATTCAGGCGGCTCTTATGGCGAGCAGCCTTGTTCTTGTGGATGATGCCCTTGTCGGCCATGCGGTCGATAACCGGCACGGCTTCCGCGTACGCGGTCTTGGCTTTTTCCGCATCACCTGCATCGATGGCTGCAACTACCTTTTTGATGTAGGTGCGCACCATGGAGCGCAGGCTGGCGTTGTGATTGCGGCGCTTTTCGTTTTGGCGCGCGCGTTTCTTCGCTTGAGGTGAGTTGGCCACCGGTTGCTCCTGTCTGGAATCTGTAAAACTCGAACTTCGGGCCGGGGGCCCGTTTGGGACGCGACATTATCCCCAGCATCGGTCGTTTGTCAACCACTGCCAGCGGCTGTTTGTGACCGGCCGTGCTGCTCCAGGATTGGTACCGGACTCAGATAGTGGAGGATGGCGTGCAGGGCCCCATCTGCCGTCGCTCCCGCCGGGAAAATTTACTGGCGCGGCAGGCTCAGGGTGAAGGTCACCCCGCTGCCGTCGTCGCGGTTGGCGGCACTCAGGTCTCCCTGGTGGAAATCGGCAATCAGCCGCGCAATATGCAATCCCAGCCCCAGATGTCCGGCCTTGCCGCCGTCGTCCCGTACTGAAACCAGTGAGTCGAACAATTTCTGGCCGAAACCCTCCGGCAGCAATGGACCGTCGTTACTGACGCTCAAGCGGTACTGCAGGCGCTCCACTTCCAGGGCCAGCTCGATTTGACTGCCCTCGGGAGCAAAGCTCACCGCGTTATCCACCAGTTTGTCGAGCAGTTGTGCCAGTAGCTCCGGCGCGCCGCAGTACTGCAGGGGGCCATCCGGGCATTGCAGGTCAAAGTGGTGTTCCGGGCGTGCGTCTGCATAGCTTTGGGTCAGGAGCTGCAGCAGGTCTGCGAGGTCGAAGGTTTCCTTGTCCGCCTGGCTGATACTGGCCTCCAGGTGGTTGGCGGCGGAGAGCGCGTTGAGGATTGACGACAGGCGCGCACCGCCGTCGGCGGCGCGCTCGGCGTAACGACGGCTGTCGGCGTCCAGCTCGCCCGCAGCGAGGTTGTCCAGCGAGGAGCGGACTACCGCCAGCGGGGTGCGCAGTTCATGGGAGAGTTTGCTTGCGAGGCTGCGCAGGTACTGGTGGTAGTGATCCAGCTCTGCGAGCAGGCTGGCAAAGGCGCGATTGAGGGCGCCGAGCTCGTCATTGAGATAGGGGCGTGGAAAGTCGCCGCGCAGGCGGCCGCTGGCATCCACGGCATTGCGTGCCGCGCGGTGCAGGCGGCGAATACGCCAGGAGAGCCAGCTCGCGTAGCCCAGCAGCAACAGCAGAACCAGGCCGGCAGCGGCGGCGGTGGTCAGCCACAGTCGGCGCGCAGCGGATTCGGTCAGGGATTGCAGGGCGTCGGCAGACTGGGCGGCGATCACTCGCCCCAGCAGCGGGCGTTCAATAATGTCGTCGGCACGGGTGACCACGGGCACACTGACCGCGCCGATACGTTCGTCCCCTGGTGCGCTAAGGGCGTCCTCGGGGGCGCCGAACCACTGCGATGCGGTCTCGCGGTTTTCGGTCAGGGTCGCCGGGTATTCCCCCTGGGGCAGAGGCGGTAGCTGGTCTGTCTCCAGCAGCTGGCGGTAAAACCAGTCGCGCAGCCAGCGGCGCTCGTGGGATGCGCGATCCCCATTGGTCGGAGTGCCCCCAGATTTCGCCAGTACAAACCCCTCCTGGTCTACCACGGTCAACTGCAGTTCCGGCCGTGCAAAGTGCTCCAATTCCTGCTGCAGTGCGGGCAGGGGTTCTATCAGGGAGCCCGGGCGCCCGTCGGCGGGCAGTGTGCTGGCGAGTCTTGCGGGATCTTTACCGTCGCTCTGGGTGCGATCAAGCACGCGGATGGCCAGTTCGCCGTCGGTGAGCGCGAGCGGCAGTGCCATCTCCAGCTGGTAGCCCTGGGGTGAGGCGGTCCAGCGACCGCGCAAACGCAGTTCGCGCTCGTAGTTGCCGCGCCGGGGGTTGTAGTGCAGGGCGCGCACTGGCCCCTGGCTCGCTACCGGCAGGATGTACTGTTGTCGCGCGGTGTAAACCTCCACTGTGTCGCCACTGGAGATGTCGGCGCTGCGCGGGTCGTGGTAGTTGGGAGTGCGATCTTTTACGGTCAGTAGCAGGTATACCTGGCTGCCGTACTTGCCCAGGGTGACCCGGGCGAACGGCTTGCCGGCCTGGTCGTGCATTTTGCGCGGGCGCAATTTGAGGGTGCGCCATTCTTCACCGTAGCCGTCGAGTGCGGGTGGCTGTGACAGCGGGTTGAGGTACAGCTGGGCACCGGGGGGGCGACCGGTACGCTTGGGGTCGGGGGCGATCAGCTCCGGGGCGCTGGCGAGGCGCGCGGCGATGGCATTGCCGGTGGCTTCAAGGGTCTGGATCTGACCCTGGCCCAGGGCCTTGTCCACCTGGCGCAGGTACTGGCAGCCGGCCCAGGGCAGTGCCAGGGTGCAGAGGCTGAGCAGGACCAGTTGGCGGCGCAGGTTCATGGCTAAATTCGCTGTGGTTTATGGTATTGCGCTGCTTCAGACCTGCCAGCGGTAACCCATACCGTAGGCGGTGGTGATGGCGTCGAAGCTGCTGTCGATGGCCTGGAACTTGCGCCGGATGCGCTTCACGTGGGAGGTGATGGTGTTGTCGTCCAGCACTACCCTGGCCGCTTCCATAAGCTGGCTGCGGGATTTCACGTGTCCGGGGCGCTTGGCCAGGGCGTGCACGATCCAGAATTCGGTGACGGTGAGGTCGACCGGCTCCCCTTTCCAGTGACAGTGCAGGCGGGAGACGTCCAGGGAGAGGTCCCCCTGGGTGACGATTTCGCTATCGTCGCTCTGGGACTGCATCACACTCACCCGGCGCAACAGGGCGCTGATACGCGCCTGCATATGGGGGAGGGAGATATCCTTGGTGAGGTAGTCATCGGCACCGAGTCGCAACCCGGAGATGATGTCGAGCTCGGAGTCCCGTGCGGTAAGAAACAGGATTGGCAGGGTGGGGGCCATGGCGCGCAGCTCCCGGCACAGGTCAAAGCCGCCTTCAATTTCCGCGCCCAGGCCCACGTCGATCACCGCCAGATCTGGCAGCCGCTGCTGAAACGCGGCCAGTGCCTCTGGGCGTGTGTGGTACAGGTTCACCTGGTAACCGGTGCGACGCAGGGCATCACGGTAGTTCTCGGCAATGGCAATTTCGTCTTCGACGATGGCAATGGTTGGGCTGGTCATGATGGATTCCGGCACCGGCTCACTTATTTTTGGTCGGGTATTGTGTGGTTGTCAGTGTCGCTATTGGTATCGCAGCACTGAGTCAGGCGGAAAATCATGCCCGAACAGGGGGGCTGGTGGCAAAACTTACCGGATTTGTGTGCGACACACGCAAAAAAAGCGCGCAGCATTGCCGGCGGCGCGCAAGGTTACGGCTTACAGGGTTGAGGAGAGCGACATATCTGTCAGATTGGCAGTCTGCCAGCGGCCGCTTTTGTAGAGCGGCACCGGCAGACCGGGTATGGCGATCAGAAGGTGCCAGCCATGGACTCCGGCATGCCGAAGTGGATGTCCACGCGGCGCTCCAGGGCATAGGCGTCTACATCGCCCTTGCTGGCTTTGGATTGGCTGGCGCCCAGTGCGCGGCGTTCGATGCGCTCCGGTGCCACACCGTAGGCTTCGAGGGCGCGCTGTACGCTGAGCGCGCGCTGGTCGGACAGGACGTTGTTGTAACCGTCGCTGCCGCGGGGGTCGGAGTGCCCCTCAAGGTAAACCTGTAGCTGCGGGTGGCGGTTGAGGAAGTCTGCCATGGCAGCGACCTGACGTTCCTGCGCATCCTGCAGCTGGTCGTCACCGGTGGTGAACAGCATCTGGAACTCCAGGCTGTCCATCGCCAGCTCGCGGGCGTCGTTGGCGGACAGTCGCGCCGCATCCAGTTGTTGTGCGAGGTTGCCCAGTTCGGAGCGGCTTTCGGTCAGTTGAGTTGCGAGCATGTCGGCCTCTTCTGCTTGCTTGATCTGTTCGCCCAGCCAGGCTCCACCGAGGGCGCCTGCGATAAAGCCGACTGGGCCACCTACGGCGGCGCCCGCAACTGCGGCGCCGGTGAATACTGTGGCCTGCTTGGCCGGCGTCAGGGTGTTGCCCTGCACTGCGTTCTCGGTGTCAGTGGCGGCCTCAGCGATTGCAATATTGTTCAGGGCCAGGGTGCTCAGGGTTACTGCCATCAACATCTTTTTCATGATCGTGTTCCTTGCGATTTAGGATTGAAATGACTGCTCTTGGTTCCGACCGGGTTACTGTTCCCGCTTCGGTTGAGTGTCATTTAACCCTCGCAAGGAGGCGCTGGCGTGGCGCCAGCGGGGCAAATTCCGCAGCAATTATGGCGAAATGTGGCAGCCCAGCCTGTGACTCAGTTCAGCCTCCAGCAAAGCTGTAGCAGAAGTCAGCTCTTGTGGCGCCGGTAGCGCCGGTCCCGGGGCTGGTCAATCCGCACTCGAACCCGCTGGGGGCGGGGCCCTAGAGCGACTGCGGCATACAGCAGAACCGCCAGGATCAGGGCAATAATCAGCGCATTGATGGTCATTCCGTCTCTCCTCTGTTGCCGCCACTCCCTGCGGCTCGCCAACTGCTTAAACTGAGTATAGTTCCCCCTCGCGCCAACCGTAGGGTGTCGTGGGGGGTAAAGGTGTCGAGCGAGCAGAAAGCGACCGCCGGCGGGTGGCCGCGCAACTGGATTGCGGTAGACTTGCCGGCCATCACCCAGGCATCGCTAACCAGGAATCAGGGACGTGGCAGTATCTCCGCCCGAACAGGAACCAACCGAACCCCCCCCGCAGGTAACCAAAGATAGTCCGCAAAAAGGGCTGTTGCGCGGAACCTCCGTGGTAGGTGGTGCCACTTTATTGTCGCGGATCATGGGGCTGGCGCGCGACGTGGTATTTGCCCGACTCACCGGTGCCAGCGATGCCGCTGACGCCTTCTTCGTCGCCTTCAAGATTCCCAATTTTTTCCGGCGCTTATTTGCCGAGGGTGCATTTTCCCAGGCCTTTGTGCCGGTACTGGCCGAATACCGCCAGAACGGTGGCCTGGCGGCGGTCCGGGAGCTGAATGACCGGGTGGCCGGAGCACTCGGTGGGACCCTGTTACTGGTTTCCCTGTTTGGTGTGCTGTGCGCGCCGCTGGTGACTGGACTTTTTGCCTTTGGCTGGTGGTGGGGCGGCAACGAGCCGCAAAAATTCGCCATGGCGACGGAGATGCTGCGCATCACCTTCCCGTACCTGGCGTTGATCTCGCTCACCGGATTTGCCGGCGCGATACTCAATAGCTTTGACCGGTTCGCCATTCCCGCGCTGACCCCGGTTTTGCTCAATCTTGTGCTGATCGCTGCAGCGACCGTTGCCGCTGGCTGGTTCGAACCCCAGGTGATGGCGCTCGCCTGGGGTGTACTGGCCGCCGGGGTGGTGCAGCTGCTGTTCCAGCTGCCTTTCCTGGTGCGGGAGGGGTTGTTGCCGCGACCGAAATGGGACTGGCAGTACCCCGGGGTGCGCAAGATCCTGCGCCTGATGGCGCCCGCCATCTTCGGCGTATCCGTCACCCAGATCAGCCTGGTGCTGGATACGGTACTGGCCTCCTTCCTGCCCACCGGGTCTGTGACCTGGCTGTATTTCTCCGACCGTCTCACCGAACTGCCCCTGGGGGTGTTTGGCATCGCCGTGGCCACGGTGATTTTGCCGAACCTGTCCCGTCAGCACGCCGGCGGTGACCCCCGGCGCTTCCGTCACACCATCGACTGGGCCCTGCGCTGCGTCACGCTCATCGCGTTGCCCGCGGCAGTGGCGCTGTTTGTGCTGGCCGAGCCGTTGCTCACGGTACTCTTCCAGTACGGCAATATGACTCCCCGGGATATGAATATGGCCGCCTGGTCGCTGCGCGCCTATACCTTCGGACTGTTGTCGTTCATGCTGATCAAAGTGCTGGCGCCGGGATATTTCGCTCGCCAGGACACCGCGACACCGGTGAAATTCGGGCTGATCGCCATTGCCTCGAAAATGGTCCTGAGCCTATTGTTTGTGGTCCCCCTGCACCTTTATTTCCAGCTCGGGCATATGGGCCTGGCCATGGCCACCGCGGGCCAGGCGGCGATCAACGCATGGCTGCTGTACCGCGGGTTGCGCCAGGGCGGCGTCTACGCCCCCGAAGCGGGTTGGAAGGCCTTCCTGTTGCGCTTGTTAATGGCCAATCTGGCGATGGCTGCGGTACTGCTAGCGATTCTCCATTACTGGTCCGGCTGGCACGACTGGGCCTGGTGGCAGCGCGCCTGGCGCATGGGCGCCCTGGTGGCGGCCGGCGGCGGCACCTACGGTGGGGTTCTCCTGGCCAGCGGGCTGCGCCCGCGACATTTCCGGGCCACATCGTGAGGTCAAAATCCGTTATACTGCGCCGCTTGATTTTGCAAGGGTGAGTGAAGCACTGTGACCGAGCAACGGGAGCTGATTCGCGGGTTGCACAACCTGCGGCCGCGCCACCGGGAATGTGTGGCGACCATCGGTTCATTCGATGGCGTACATCTGGGGCACCAGGCCATTATCACCCAGCTGCGGGCGCGCGCGGCGGAGCGACAGCTGCCGTCGGTAGCGATCATTTTCGAGCCCCAGCCCCACGAGTACTTCTCTGGCGAAAAAGCGCCGGCGCGACTGATGCGCTTCAAGGAGAAGGTGCTGGCCCTGTTCGCTGCGGGGGTAGATCGGGTGTTGTGCCTGCAGTTTAACGAGCGCCTGCGCAACCTGAGTGCGCAGGCATTTATCCAGCAGGTGCTGGTGGACGGGCTCGGCGTGCGCCACCTGGTGGTGGGCGACGATTTTCGTTTCGGTTGCGATCGCAGCGGTGACTACGCTCTGTTACAGGAGGCGGGCGAGCGGGCAGGGTTTACGGTCGAAGATACCGCTACCCTGGAGATTGCGGGTGAGCGCGTGAGCAGTACCCGCATCCGCGAGGCTCTGCAGAATGCTGACTTTGCCCTGGCGGAACAGCTGCTGGGCAAGCCGTACCGCATCACCGGCCTTGTGGCCCGCGGCCGAGCTCTGGGGCGCCAGCTGGGTGCACCCACGGCGAATGTGCGCTTGCACCGTTACCGCTCGCCGCTGGTGGGGGTGTACACGGTCTCCGCGAAACGCACCGATGGCAGCCCGATGGCGGGCAGCTGTATGGAAGTGGCTGGCGTGGCCAATGTGGGTTTCCGCCCGACGGTGGAAGGTGAAGGTGCAAAGCCGTTGCTGGAAGTGCACCTGTTTGATTTCAGCGGCGATCTGTACGGCCGTGAAATTGCGGTGACCTTCTGCCACAAGCTGCGCGATGAAGAAAAGTTTGAGTCGCTGGAAATTCTCAAACAGAAAATCGCCGAAGACATACAAAATGCAAAAGCGTGGTTTGCCGATTGCAAAACACACTGAATACCCCTTCGCGTTATACGTAGTATTGACGTGTGATGCGAAGGCAAGGTGCCGGGGACGAGTTTTCAGGAGCGTCGCAAA
>NZ_LZDE01000285.1 GCF_002009015.1 Microbulbifer mangrovi
CCTGTTCGGTGCCGGTGACGGCGCCACCACGGTGTACAACTATGACACCGATACTACCAGTACTGATATCGCGCGGTTTGAGGATGTCACGATTGAGGATCTTTGGTTTAGCCGTAGTGGCAACAACTTACAGATCACAGTATCGGGTACAGATGATCAGATGACGATCAGTAATTGGTTCAGCAACGACAACTACCAATTGGATCGTATTGAAGTGGGATCCTCGGTGTTGTTGAACAGCCAAGTGGAAAAATTAGTGTCCGCTATGGCCTCCTATAGTGTGCCTAGTGGTGCGGGCAATGTTATTCCTCAGGACGTGAAAGAGGAGCTGCAACCAGTACTGACTGACTCTTGGCAGGCGGCATAGCCAGAAAGTCGGAACGATCTAGGGGCCGTATTATGGCCCCTTTTTTTGTGAAACCCTGTCTCGATGGACTTGCGGTCCCGGGGCTTGAGCGCCCGTATCTTGGTATCTGGTAGCGGCATGGCTGCGCCCCCCTACCTGGGTTTGGGCGGGTTGGACGGTAACGGTGGGCTCAATCCGTCCATAAACCCGGCCAGTTGGGGTTAGATCTGGACGGGTTGTATTAGGCTAGCTTGAGATGCCTCAGACACACAAAAGCCCCGAAAACTCAGGTCTTTCGAGGCTTTTCTAGACTGTCTGAGGCAGGTATTTGGTGGATGGCGGGAGTCGAAAAGTGGCCTTTAGACCACGTTATCATTGGTTTTGTCTGGCTGCGATTTTCTTGACCCCACAAATAACCCCACCATCCGAATGAGTTGACCTTACTTGGACGCGTTCTTAGACGCGTTGCCCCGAAACGGCATTAAATCGCACTACTCCGTAGAACATTGGATACTTCTATCCACTGTCGTTGGCGCCCAATGTGAACTCTAAGCGTTTATTTGGGGAATGCAGTCCTTTTCGCCAGAAATTTTCTAGCAGCGAAGGGGGAGTATGGCCAATGCCGCTACTCCCCACCAACGAACACGAATAGCATAAATTTTAGGTTGTAATCTGGATTTGATTCCGCAGCTTGACGGGTTGTAGCGTTTGGTACTGTTGGCGAATCCCGTTGTATACCTCTGGGGTATTGTTGGCACTAACCGTGACTACCAGGCAATAAGGGAGCGGTGGGTAGTCATTGTAGTCAACACCTCGTCCCTGTTCACGAATTTGGTAGTCTATGTCGAAGCATGGCTCTGTGAGAGTTTCGCGTCTAAATGTTTGGGATGCGTGCAAAGTCGTTTCCCACTTGTGTGCATCTCCCCGCGCCTCCTGTTCGGACTGATACTGGTCTCGAAGTTTGAAAAACGACTGGGTTTTATCGCCATCTTTACGGAATGTAATGTCCAAACCGCTGCGGGTATAGTTAATGGGGTGCTCCGGATCTGCATCACAAAGGTAGCAAAGAGTGGCCTTGATGGTGACATTGCCCTTTATCTCGACATCCGGGTAGGGGATTGAAGCCCTCATTACCGCGCCTGGTGCAAGCGTGCCCTGGTAAATAATCGTCGCTTCATTATCACCGCATTCGATAATGGAATTCAGGTCGGATGGTAAGTGTCCCCAACCAACTTCACTACGCGGATGGGTGCTCGCGTTTGTATGGTGCAAAAGCAATGTTTTCGCAGCCATAGGGGATTCCAGCTCTACCTCTGAAAATACTTCAATAGCGTGGCGTAGTGCGAGGGGAGCGGCGTAGCTAGTGCCGCAGGTTTGACTTATTCCCCCTGCAAGGGGGTTGTAAACGGTGAACATCTCGTTTTGAGATCCACCGAAGCACACAGCATCCGGCTTGATAAATCCGGGGCTGCGTCCTGGTCCAACACTACTATATGGCGCTCGAGCCCAGTTTGATTCCGTGGAGTCACTTGCCCCGATCGCAAACCCATTTACCATGTCAGATGGCGGCTGAATTCTGTTGAGCGGCTCCGCTAACTCTCCGTCATTGCCAACTGCAATGGTCATCAGAGTTCGGCTGGAGGATAGAATTTGATCTAGAACGGCTGTCCAGGGATTTATATCCTCGTCATCGATTGGTAGGCGAGGGCCAAGGCTCAGGTTTACGAAGTCGTACTGCTTTTTTGCGAGACCATCTTTAATCCGGTGGAGCACATCATAAAGGTCGGGGTGTGTTCCGACGGACGGGTCAAGCACTCGATAGTGGTCGATGTTGCAAAGAGGGGCGGGTAAGCTGTTTTGCCCTGGCTTCATCGGTCCGAAAAGAATTGTCGATGTGACTTCGTTACCGTGGTGGAGCAGGTCAGGGCTGGTTCCAGTCGCAGTCGTAAATACTTCTTCTTTACACCACTTATCTAGTGCGTTTGTGCCAAGTCCGCCATCAAAGACCGCGACAGAAACACTTTGGTTGACGGCATTTTCTGCTGGCGGTTGTAGCAAGCTGTTGCTGGTAATTTGGCGAGTTACGGACGGTTCGTTTATCCGCAATTCTGGCATTCCCCTGAGCACCCTGAGCGTGGTGAATTCGGCGAGTTCGTTGGCGTGCATTGACGGGATTTTAACTGGCACAAAAGTTATTCCGCCCGTGGTAAGTCGTCTTTCCAGATCTGCATGGCCATCAAGCCGTGCGACATATTTTCTGAACTCTTCCAGGATTGCGGATGAGTCAACAAGTGGGGTGTGAAGCGCGACATCGAGCAGTTGATGTTCCCCGTCGTGCAATGTTCGAATTTTGTCCTCCGGCTCGAAGAAATCAATTTCTTCGAACTGAATCATTTGATTTTTTTCGCTGGCGTTTAGGGTGTTTTGATTTAGTCTGCGGTGCAGATCCGCAAAGCTAGCCGCTTGCCCCGCTACATAAAGGCAACTGGTCAGCTCTGGCGTGGGCTGCCCTTTCTTTTGTGTTTGTTCAGGCGTGATAACAACACGTTTGCTGCCCACGTCTAGGAGCTTAGATTTCCGCAGTAGATTCCCGGGGTGGTAAGACTTTGCTAGGTAGGCTGGGTGTAGCGTAAATCTTGCTACGTAAATCCCTCCCGGAGCAGCGGCTTCCGGAACCATGTCTATGCGTTCCAGTAGCTGTTGTTGCTGGTGTAATAACCGCTGCCTTGCTTCAGAATAAGTGTAAGGGTGAGCTTTTCCACCCCCTCCCTTCTTTCTCTCGACCGGCCTGGTTAGCGTTTCACCAAATCCTAGCAATATGTTCCTTTCTGACACGATTCTACTCCTTGATTGATTCGAGGACTCGCCTAACCGTCGGGCGCGATATGTTCAATATTTCACTTATTTTTCTTTGAGAATTTCCATCTCGATGTAGCTTTACAATCTGTAAGTCTCTTTCACTTTTCGAGCTGGTTTCTCTGAGGTAGTCGTCTATGTTCAGCTCAAGTAGGTGCAGAAGTTCTTCCGTAAAAGGCCTTTCCTCAAGCAAGGAACGCTTTTTAGCGGTGTCAACCTTCTTCTCTAGGGTTGCGAACGAGAGGTATTTGATTCGCTCGCCAATCCACCGAGAAACAACTTCAGAGCATCTTTTTTGAATAAGAAACTCCTGGTATGCCTTCGGAGTTGCTTCCTTGAACGCAATAACCGCATCGAATCGACGCCAAATTGCTGGATCTAGTAGCTCGGCGTGGTTAGTCGCTGCAACTAGCAGTGATGTGTGGGGCCAGTCATCGATGGCCTGGAGCAAAACGGTTACCAACCGTTTCAGCTCCCCAACATCACTATCATCATTGCGCCGCTTAGCAATTGAGTCGAATTCATCAAGCAGTAAAACGCAAGGTCGCTGCTGGGCGTACTGTAAGACTGCCCTAATGTTGCTGCCTGTTTTACCTAGGTAGCTGCTCATGACTGTTGACAAGTCCAGTGTAAAGAGCGGCAGGTTTAGCTGGTTTGCCAGCCAGCGCGCGCTCATTGTTTTTCCTAAGCCTGGAGGTCCTTCAAACAATAATGAGCGTGTAGGGGTTAAGCCCGCATCAATAAGTACGTCCGCGCAGTTACGCTCCCTGAGGACCGCCTGGATCGATCGCTCTATTGATTCAGGCCAGACTGGCTTGGTCTTTATATCGACAGGAAACTCTTCAAGTAGCAGCTTCTGCCTGCTATCGGGGTCTACCGGCGCTGGGTGTTGCGAAGCTCTGGTGGCTGAAGCTTCTCCGAGTCGGCTGTAAATCGCCAATGAAAGGTCGGCATCTGACACTTTCAGCTTACTGGCAAGGACGCGTCCAGCCATTGCAAAACTACTCGAATCCCCCTTTACCCCTAAGCTAATTAGCTCCAGGAGGGCCTGTTTTGCCGTGGGTGAGAGAAGTTGGTGGCTCATTTTTTAGTCTATCCGTGGTAACTTGCTGGTAGTCGAGCACCTCAAATGGTACCAGATTGGAAAAAATGGTAAACAAAAAAATGTGATGTGGTAATTGTGGCCGATGATTTTGGACTTTTGGGCGTATCGATGGGCTGCCTCGGGCGCCCTAGATCAGCATGTAATGTGGCTCAAACTGGGCTGGTTTTTATTCGGTTGGTTGATTATTGATCGAGCTGCTGCGCAGAGGGCGGGGGCTGCGCTGCTGCGTACCCACAAAGGGTAAGGGGGCAGGGGAGTACCTTTCGCTCCCTTACCGCGTGGGCAAGCTCTCTATTAGGGGTGATCTGTATCTGGGATTATTGTTTAGTGCTTAGGACCGCTAAGAAGGGACGCTAAATGTTCCGAAAATTTTTAAAGTAGGTAAGAAATGATCACCTGTGATCTTTTGGCGCATATGTCATCAAAATTCTTTTTTTTAATTTGTAAATATGAGACACATATATCGAAGTTTAATTTTTTAATGGAGATAGAGTATGAAAGGGATGTTTTTGATACTTATTGTGGGATTTATGGCACCCGCGCTCGCGAACACCAGTATGGAGACATCCGTGCTGTTTGAGAAAGCCTGTGGCGGAAAGACGAGTTGTGAAATTAAGCATTACGGCCACAGCGGTGGAGAAAAAAAGCGACAGCAGTGGACTAAATTGCAGCTTTTTAGAAAAGATGGAATTTGTAAGTTGAAATTTACTGGTGATATGCGCACGAACCATGAATCTACGATTGCCTTTTACGGTGCCGGCTATCGTATATACGACAAAGATTACAATGAGATTCTAAAGTATGACATTACCGGGAAGCTTTACCCTCGGGACGTCTTCAAAGGCTATAAACAGAAAAGCTATAACACGGGAACTGCGAAGCTTTTAGCTTGCTCCGAAATGGACAAATTTCACGCAGTTATGCTTGTCTCGGTCGATTTTGGCGGAGAGAGTTATGCGGATGACGTAATATTGGGTGCTCTGAAAGAAGTCACTTTGGGGGTTCTAGATTAAGGTTTGGGGCTGGTCAGACAACCATATGTGAAACTTGGCTTTCTACATACGTAACGCCACATTCAAATCCTTACGTAAGTCAAGGGGGATTGCGTGAAAGGCAGTTTGCTTCGAACGGAGATGAATGCAACGGGATGCAGTTTTATCCGTTGCCACCCATGTCCCCATACCCACCCCCTAAGGGGGGTGGGGTGGGTAGGGGAATAATACTGGGCGCCTCCTCCTTAACCACTCCAATTCCCCACTGTGGGCTGGGGAATGGTTACGTTGAATCATCGATCTCGCCTTCGGGTTCGGTGGTAAAAAGGCAGCCGTCGCGCTCCTCAATTACTCCCCGCTTTACTAATGCCGCCACGGTGCGGGAAAAGTGTTTCACGTTGAAGTTCTGGGCTTTCAGATCGTCAATCACCAGCTTTCGCTCGGTCGAGTCCCCGTGCTGGAGTCGGGAGCGGACAGCTTGCCAGATACTCTGCTGTCCGGCTGTGAGAGGCTTTTCTGCGAGGTCGATTGAACTCGCCATAATTGTACTACCTTTATCACCACAAACCAGGCTCGTAACCGGGTCGCCGTCGCTATCGTTAAACAAGTGGCGCTCTGATAGTGTGAATTGCCCGCCGTGGTCGTCCTTGCCGTCCTTCATCTTTGTACACTTCACCGTCAATTGGGTATTTGGGGTTTTGGCTTTTTCCACTAAATACTCGTAGTCACAGGCACCGCGCAGTGCAGACGCGCCCCGAGCGGTTTTCGCCTCGCTTTTCCCTGTGTGGTGGACCACAAGTACGGACGCTCCCGTAACCTCTCTCAGGTTGTCGCAGGCTGTGATGAAATCGCTCATATCTTTATTGCTGTTTTCGTCCCCCTCCATATTTCTGGCCAGTGTGTCGAATATTATTAAGCCGAAGTCGTTGCCGATTTCGTTGCTTTTCTCTTTGATTGTGGCTGCTAGTTGTTCCATTTCTTTTTCGTCGGCTCCCACTCTTACCGGGTGATCCAGGCGGTAAAAGTTTGGGATTCCTTTTCCATTGTTGTGCTCATCCGCTAGGGCCTTTATTCGCTGCCGCACCCCCACACCCCCCTCGCCAGCGACATAGAGGGTCGGGAGCCGCTCTACTTTGCACCCGTTCCACTCGCGTCCCATGGCAACATGAAAAGCCCAGCTCAAGACGAAAAAACTCTTACCGCAACCAGAAGGGCCATACAGTACCCCGAAGGAATCCGCAGGTAGCCAGCCTTTTATCAGGTGATTAACTTCCTGATCGTAGCCTTCAAAGTGGTTAGCCAGAACAAACCGCCCCCGCGCTGGCTCTCGGACTGTTGTTGCCGCTCGTAGCGCCTTCTGTAGCGCCTCAGAGCCGTGCAGGGCTGCAAGGTCATTGAAGTCTGTGCCTTCATCGCCCGACAGGTCAGGGGATGTCAGAAGGGCGCCCACCGCGTTTGCGGCTTCCTTTCCTTTTGTGATCCCTGGGTTTCCTTCTGTGGCGTGGTCGTTGTCCGCTGCAATCACCAATTGCAGGCGCCGGTATTTATTTTGCAGTGCCTCGGCCACGGGTTTCAGGTTGTTTTTATTGAAGGCCACTGCCACTGCATCCCCGGTAGCGTCATAGATACTTGCCCCCGTGGCGTAGCCCTCGCATATGTACAGGCGGTCCCCCGGCGTTCCGATTAGGTGAAAGCAGCCCTGAATCTGGCCACCACGCCAAAATCGCTTATCGCCATTGGGGTATATTCGTTGCAGGCTCCAAAGCCGTCCTGACGTATCCCGCATAGGCACTAATAGGCATTTCATTGCCTGCCTTAAGCCGAAGGACGTAACCCCTTTGCGGTCCAGATAGGAGTGCTCCTTGACTTCCGTCGCCTTACCCCATGCTTCTTCACATTCGGCCTGGGCTTCGGTGCGGCGCTCCGCCGTTTCAACTTCGCGCTTACGCTTCATTTCCGACACCCGCTGGGAGTGGGCTTTCCACTCGTAGCTTGTCATTTCCCGGCGTTCTTTGGCGCACCACCCTTGAGATACTTCCCGCCTATGGCAGCCAAAATGGCCAGCGGGCACCCCGTCCATGTAGAGTAAATACCAGCCGTTTCTTGTACCCCGCTTATCGCTCTCTACGTGAAAGCGGTGTATTTCTCCATCCGGCTCCAGGTAGTCTGGCGGGGTTATGCCAGCGTTTAGCATGGCATCTTGAAAAGCATGTTCCGGGTTTTCTGGGATGGGGGCTCCAGGCAGTGTGCCGATTACAAAATCTTCCTCTAGTGTATTCTTTGGTTTGTCTAGTACGGCAGAAGGCCTAGTCATTTGCCGCCTCCCGGGCCCTGCCTGCAAGTCCTAGCCAGTCGGTAGACACCTCGACGCTCTCTTCGGCCTAGTTTGTTCGTATGCAGCACCATATGGCACTCAATGACTATGCCGAGCCCTCTGAGCTGATGTATCACCTTTGGCCCGTTGTATCCCCCCGTAAGGAGGTCGATTTCCCTGCGGCTATGGGGGCCGTCCATAAGTGCGCTCAACACAAGCCGTTGACGTGGGGTAAGCAATTGGGCCCTGCGATTAAAATGATTGCGCAGAGTTGTAGTTCTAGGGCTTCCCTTCGAGGCAGTACTAGTCTTCTTCATTATTCACCGTCCTCAGCCTTGTGCTTCTGCTATCAGCTTTCGCTTTAGTTCAAGGAGGTATGCTCCCTCCCAAACGGTGGTCTGGGGGCCAAGTTTTATGCCGCGTTTCGCCTTGCCGGTCTTAGTCCAAAGCCACCAAGTGGAAATTCCGATGGAGTAGAACCGGGCGCAGTCGCGTGCGCGGTAGAGGGCGGCCGGGTTGACGCCTTGGGGGGCGGTTGGGTGGTTTTGCATCTGTCAGCGCTCCTATGGATTAATTCAGGCTGACAGCAAAGGTATGCGGCAAAAGCGGTAAAAAAAATAGGTCGCGAAGTGTCACTGTGACACAGGAGTTGTGTCACTTAGGCTCAATGCAGCATGGGGCAAGGTGTTGAAGGTGTCACTTCTTTTGGTTTGCCCAGAATGGACGTAGGAGCTGAGGTGCAGATTTAGCGGCTCTATCCGAGAGACCCTCTTTTTTTAGCCATGCTTCAACATCGGCAGATTTGGGAAAAGTGTCTTTTTCGGAGGGGTCTGCGTTTCCCCAAAATTCCTTGGCAGCTCGCACTAGAACAACCAATCCATCACCCCAATAGCCTGGCGTTCCTGTCGAGCTAGACTGGACGAATAAATTATCTAAGTCCTCCCTTTTTAGGGCTATATCAGAAAGACTTATGTTGGTGTCATACCTCCAGCTTTGGGGAAATAGGATATCTTCTAAAAAATCCTGCACGGTGCGCGACAATTCTGGGTCTAGTGCGCTGTCTGAGTCGCTTTCTAAATCGTGATCCTTATCCAGGGGCGGAAAATCGAGACCGCTCAAAAATTCAATTAGCGCGTATGGTTGATCTTGAAACATCACTTCGATTCGGCCAGTGGAAGCCGGGACTTGTGAATCGTAATAAATCGCACTAAATAACCGCTTAACAGGACTGTCGTCAAAGTTTATAACTGGACAGGCAACTTCCCTCCGTGAGGTGGTTTTCCTTTGAACTTTTACCCGGATGGTTCGGCCTCCACTTTCTATCTCTTTGTGTTCAATGGGCAGATTGTTTGGGGGGTCTGAAACTATCAAGTCTTTCGGGGGTAAGCGGAATTTCATCGCTGTATTTGGCGATGAATCGGTGTCATTTTGGGTTGCACGCTGATTGTAGGGGGCGTCTAGGTATTCGCTTTTGAATAGACAGTGATGACTTTGCAGTCGCAAGTGGACTCTAAGTTGCTGCTCGATAATGAGGCCAGCTATGTCCTTAATTGAAATCTGTTCGTTCGACTTGAATGAAAGGTAGCCGGCGGCATCCTCAACCGAAAACCACTGGCGTAATCTATATTTCAGGCTCAAGATGCTCTTCCCTGTCCAGGTATTTCCTTGATTAAGGTTAGGTGCCAGGCGGCCCAGGGAGTCGCTATTTGAGAGCTGTGTTGGCGCTGAGGCTCGGTATTGGGCGCGTTAAGCCCCAAATTTAACGCTTAACACATTGCCCGCTTCACTCTGTTTGCGCAGGTTCTCTAGGTAGTCGGCCCACTTCTGCATCATATCGGCACGTTGCGGCAGGTGTTTTGTCCGGTTATAGGCGCGCCCCAGAGCGTCTTTCACTCCATGGGCCAGTTGGTGCTCAATGTAGTCGATGCGGAAGCCCAGAACCTCGTCCAAAAGGGTCCTGGCCATTGCCCGGAAGCCGTGAGCGGTCATGGTTTCGTTGTCATAGCCCAGCGAGCGTAGCGCCGTTCTAACGCCATTATCTGACAGGGGACGGCTTTGGCCCCGGGCGGAAGGGAACACGTACTGGCCGCGCCCTGTCAGTGGCTCCAACTCCCGCAGCAGGAAAAGGGACTGTTCCGCCAGCGGGATGATATGGGGTTCGCCCGTCTTCATCTTTTCTGCCGGTATCTCTATCTGCTTGGCCTCCCAGTTGACCTCTGCCCACTCCAGCTTTCGCAGTTCCCCTGGGCGGCAGAACAGCAGTGGTGACAGTTTGAGGGCCGTTTTCACCACGGGGGTCCCTTGATAGCCCTCGATGGCTACCATCAGCTTGCCCACCTCCACTGGGTCTGTAATCGCGGCCAGATGTTTCTTCTTTGTGGGCTTGAGGGCGCCAGTGAGATCTGTGGTGGGGTCGCGGTCGGCTTTCCCGGTGGCAACAGCGAAGCGGAAGACCTGGCTGGCAACCCGCTTAACGCGATGCGCGGTTTCGAGAGCACCCCGGCTTTCAATGCGTCGCAGGCAGCGCAGCACTTCAGGTGGGGTAATTTCTGCAATGGGACGTTTGCCCAGGTAGGGCAGCAGGTCGCTGTCCAGCGCGCGCCTGGCGCGCTCTTTTGAGGATTTGGACAGGTGGGCCATCTTGGCTGCGAACCACTCCTCACTCACAGCTGCAAGGCTGTTGCGGGCTGTCTCAAGGGCGGACTCTTTGCGGGCACGTTTCACATCCCGTGGGTCAACGCCTGCGGCAACGTGTTTTCGGGCTTCATCCCGTGCGCGACGGGCTTCAGCAAGGCCGACATCGGGGTATATACCTAAGGCCAAATCACAGCGCTTTTCGTGCAGGCGAAAGCGGAAGACCCAGCGCTTAGTGCCATTGGGTTTCACTTCCAGGTAGAGCCCCTTTTCATCAGCTTCCAGGTACTTTTTCTCGCGGGGCTTGAGGGCTTTTGCCTTGGTGTCTGACAGGGCCAAGGGTTCAACTCCATATTGGTAAATTGGGGGTGGTTGGCCTGATCCCGCATGGATCGGGGCTTTCCGGCGGTTTGGTGGGGTCGGGTTGCTAGGTCTTCAGGAACCCACCATAAACCCCACCCAAAACGGCTGGATTTGGTGGGGTCGGGTTAGACTAGCTGGGATGGGGCAGATAAGCAAAAGCCCCGAAAACGCTAGGCTTTCGGGGCTTTTTTAGATCGTCTTAGACGTTTGTTTGGTGGAGATGGCGGGAGTCGAACCCGCGTCCGTCAGCACTCTGCCAGAGGCTCTACATGCTTAGTTCCGCCTATTGATTTAACTCTCTACAGCCCAGCGGGCAGGACGTGGAGAGCGAACCTGAATAAGTTTTAGGCCATCCGCGTCAGGCACGCTTCAGGACGATCCAGTTCTATATGACAGCCAGCAGCGCGGTACTGGAACCTTGCTGAAGGCCGCTAAGGGCGAACCCTTAGAAGTGCTTTGCGGGCTGCTTACGCAGCCAGTTGGGCACCGTAGTTGTCGTCGTTGGCAACTAATAAAATGCAGCTTTGGATTTACGTGATTCGCTACCCTCACGGCATGCACCCATGGTTTCGCAACCAACGTCGAATCCAAGTCATCCCCGGAATCTACGCAGTGAACAGGCTTTGTTCGCCGGTCAATACGAAACGCATTTGCGTAACGCACAGTATACCTGAAGGTCACTTGCCACCATAGGGTGAGGATAGAATTTTGTGACTATCCGGTACCTTTTCGGTTACTTGCGCTCAAACAGGGCGATGGACTCCACATGGGTAGTGTGGGGGAACATGTCCATCACACCTGCCTTTGTTAGACGATAACCGCGCTGCAGAAGTTCCGCGGTATCCCGGGCCAGGGTGGCGGGGTTACAGGATACGTAGACGATGCGCTTGGCGCCGAAGTGGGCGATATTGCGCACCACTTCCAGCGCGCCGGTGCGGGGCGGATCCAGCAGGATTTTGTCGAAGCCGCCGCGGGCCCAGGGGCTGGTGGAAAAGTCCTCGGTCAGGTCGGCGGCCTGGAACTGCACGTTATCGAGCTGGTTGCGCTCGGCATTTTCGCGGCCCCGGCGGGTGAGGTCGAGGGCGCCTTCTACACCCACCACTTCCGCGGCGCGCTTGGCCAGCGGCAGGGTGAAGTTGCCGAGTCCACAGAACAGGTCGAGCACACGCTCGTTCGGCTGCGGGTCTAACAGTTCGATCGCGCGGTGCACCATCTGGCGGTTGATGGCGAAGTTCACCTGCACAAAGTCCTGGGGATGGAAGTGCATCGTCAGGTCGAATTCGGGCAGGGCGTAGCTCAGCCTTTCTTCGCCGTCCTCGGGCCAGATTTTGTGGGGTATTTCCTCGGCCTGCAGGTACAGGTGCCAGTCCTGTTGTTGCCGCACGAAGTCGAGCCAAAGCTGCACATCGGTTTCCGGTAATGGTTTGAGGTGGCGGACTACCAGTGCGGTGGCATTTTCGCCGACGGCGACTTCAATATGGGAGATGTGTCGGCCTTCCCGGCACTGGTCGACCAGTGCATGCAGTTGCGGTAACTGGCTGGAAAACGATTCCGGCATCACCAGGCACTCGCGAATGTCGGTGAGGTTGTTGGAGCGCTTTTCGCGGAATCCCAGCACCAGCTGTGGTTTGCCGTCCGCCCCTTTCTTGTGTGCCTCTTTCACATAGCGAACCCCCAGACGCGCTTTGCTGCGGTAGCCGGCGATGTCGGCGGTGAGTGGCGGCAAGATCTGATCGGGGCTGATGCGGGCAAAGCGTTGCAGCTGGTCGAGCAGGATTTTCTGCTTGGCGGCGATCTGCGCATCGGGCCGCATGTGCTGGAGAGCACAACCGCCGCACAGCGCAAAGTGCGGGCAGGGCGGGTCCTGTCGCTCCGGCGCAGCTTCGAGTACTTCAGTCGCGACCGCTTCGTCGAACTTGGCCCGGTTGGTCAGGTAGCGCACCTTGACGGTTTCCCCGGGCAGGGCGTTATCCACAAACAGGGTTTTGCCTTCCAGCCGCGCGATACCGCGCACTTCGTGGCTGAGTGCCTCGATAGTCACCGTTGGTGTGGCGTTCGAGGGTTTGGTGCCGGACGGTTTGCTGTTGCGCTTGGGGGGCGCGGCTTTGCGCGACTTGTTTGTCGGGAACGGAGGACGTCTGGAGGGCATCGTGGTTGCTGCTTTTGGTCGGTGATGTCGTGAAAGCGGCAATGATAATGCGCTGCAAACAGAATTGCGCGCTTGGCTGAGAGGGGGATTGGCTGGGGGAGCGGCTGGGCGGAGAGGGAAACCGGCCGCGGAGGTCCGCGGCCGGTCAAGAGTTAGATAATGGTCTGTACAAACGCGGCCAGGATCAGCAGCGGGCAGACGATGCGCACATACCACGGCCAGACTTTCCAGAAGAAGGTCTTTTCGATATCCGGGTGGCCTTCCCGCAGTTCCATCAGCAGCTGGTCGCGACGCCAGATCCAGCCGGCAAAGATACACAGTGCGATGCCCAGAATGGGCTGGCCGTATTCCGTGCTGATGGTAACAACTAGCCCGAACAGCGCGCCGAAATTGGAGATGATCAGGGAACTGATGGCAAAGATGACCAGGCCCACCAGCATGGTGGCGGGGCGGCGTTTGAGACCGAGGTTTTCAATACAGAAGGCCACCGGTACTTCCAGCATGGAGATGGAGGAGGTCAGTGAGGCGATGGTCATCAGCGCGAAGAAGGCGATGGCGACGAACAGGCCGCTGGTGCCCATGGTGTCGAACAGCGCCGGCAGCACCTGCAGGATCAGGTCCGGCCCACCCATCAGCTGCCCACCTTCGGCAAAAATTTGCGTGCCGGCTTCCTGGGCCACGTACATGGCAGGGACGATCAGCAGGCCGGCGGTGAAGGCGATACCCACGTCGATCAGGGTCACCAGGGCACCCAGGCGCGGCAGGCTTTCCTGTTTGCTGAGGTAGGAGCCGTAAATCAGCATGGTGCCCACGCCGAGGGACAGGGAGAAAAATGCCTGGCCCATGGCGGACAGCATCAGTTCCGGGGACAGCTCGCTGAAGTCCGGCATCAGGTAGGCTTCGAGGCCGGCCATGGCGCCGGGCTGGCTCAGCACATAGGCAATCAGCAGCAACAGCAGGATGATCAGGGATGGCATCAGCAGGGTGGACCAGCGCTCGATCCCCTTCTCCACACCGGCGGCGATGATTGCCATGGTGAGGCCACTGAAAATGGCGGTAAAGGTGAGGTTGCGCGAGGTGCTATTGCTGGTCAGCCATTCTGCAGAGCTGTCGGCACCAACCAGGGTGGCAAACGGGTCTGCCAGGTGGGCCACCATCCAGCCGGCAACAATGGCGTAAAAGCTGAGAATCAGGGAGGCCACCACGATGCCGCCAAAGCCGGCTAATGTCCCCACGCTGCGGCTTACCGGGCCGGTGGAAATCCCGCGCAGGGCCTGCACCATATTGCTGCGGGCGTAGCGGCCGATAGAGAGCTCTGCCATCAGTACCGGGTAGGCGAGTATAAATGCCAGTATCAGGTAGACCACTACGAATGCGGCACCGCCGTTGGTGGCCACGTTAGTGGGAAAGCCCCAGATGTTGCCAAGGCCGACGGCGGAGCCGGCGGCCGCCATCAGAAAGCCGAAATTGGAGCTGAACTGTCCTCGCGGTGCACTCATGGTAAATCCTGTAATTATTGTTTTGCCGAGTTGAGTTTCTTATTCGGTGTATCGCTGCCCCGGGGCTGGCCCGTCAGCGGTTGTCGGTCCGCATGATGCGCTGTTTCTGGCGGTTCCAGTCGCGCTCTTTCAGGGTCTCGCGCTTGTCGTGTGACGCCTTGCCCTTGGCCAGTGCGATTTCACATTTGATCAGGTGCTTTTTCCAGTAGATCGCGGTGCACACACAGGCGTAGCCCTTCTGGTTGACCGCGGCCACCAACTTGGCGATCTCGCGCTTGTTCAGCAGCAGGCGGCGGGTGCGGTCCGGTTCGGTCACAAAGTGGGTCGAGGCGCTGGGCAGAGGCTGGATGCGCGCACCCAGCAGCCAGGCCTGGCCGTCTTTGAACAGCACATAGCTGTCGGTGAGCTGGGCCTTGCCTTCTCGGCAGGATTTGACTTCCCAGCCCTGCAATTCCATCCCCGCCTCGAACTTCTCTTCGATGAAGTAATCGTGTTTTGCCTTCTTGTTGAGGGCAATGGTGTTCGAGGAAGGGGCCTTTTTCTTCTTTGCCATGAATACAACTTAAATGAGATTGAACAGGCTCGTATTGAAGAACTTCAGCAGTACTGTGTTGATGAATACGAGCAACAGGATCGCGGGAATAAAGGTACCAAGGGAGAAGTTGACGTACTTCTGTGACAGGGAGCCAGCAAAATTGCTGTCGCCTTCCTGCAGTTCCTTGTCCAGGTTGGCCCGCTTCCACTTGTAGATCACGAAGATACACACCAGCAGGCCGTTCAGGGGCAATATGGTGTCGTAAAACAGGATTTCTACCAAGTCGAAAAACGATTTGTCGCTGCCGGCCAGGGTGACGAACTGGGTCAGCCAGTCTGCCATGCCAAACGACATGGCGCAGCAGACGGCGAGTATGAACTGTACTGCCGCTACGGTATAGATCGCCTTCTTGCGGGACATGCCGCGCTCATCGCGCAGCGTGGCGATGGGGACTTCAATGATGGAAACCAGCGAAGTAAGCGCAGCCACGAACACCAGGAAGAAGAAGGTCGCGGCGAACACGCTCGCGCCAAAATAGCCGATGCTGTCTTGCAGGGAGAGGAAGATCTTCGGCAGGAACAGGAAGATCATACCGGCGGAGGAGTCACTCAGCGAGGCCGTGTCAATGTGCGGGTTAAAGTGGAAGATACTCGGCAGGATCAGCAGGCCCGCGGTAAAGGCCACCATGGTGTCGGTCAGCGCGACCGCCTTGGCAGAGCCGGGCACGGAGTCCCGCTTTTTCATATATGAGCCGTAGGTGATCATGATGCCCATACCCAGCGACAGGGAGAAGAACGCCTGCGCCATGGCCTTGCTCACTACTTCCGCACTGATCTTGGAGAAGTCGGGGATCAGGTAGTACTGCACCCCGATCATGGCGTTTTCCCGGGTCAGCACAAACAGCACCAGGATCAGCAGCATGACAAACAGCATCGGCATCAGGGTCTTTGCGGCACGCTCGATACCGTCTTTAACGCCCATGGACAGTACCCCGTTGATGATCAGCATCAGTGCGATGAGGTACACGAAAACGGTTTTGGAATTGATAAACTCCCCGAAATACGCCTCGGTGGTTAGAGTGGTCAGGTTGCCCTTGAAGATTTCCACCAGGTAGCCGAGTACCCAGACCGTCACCACCATATAGAAGACGGCGATCATGAACGGGGTGATCAGTGCCAGCCAGCCGGGAATGCGCCACAGGTGCGAGCCGCCGGAGAGCTGGCGATAGGCGCCCACGGGGTCTTTGTCGGTTTTGCGGCCCAGCGCGAGCTCGGCCATCATCACCGGCAGGCAGATGAGAAATACGAACAGGGCATATACCAGCAGGAATGCGCCGCCCCCACTTTTGGTTGCCGCTACGGGGAAGGAAACCAGGTTGCCGATACCGACGGCAGAGCCGGCGGCGGCCAGAATGAACCCGAGTCGGGAGCCAAAATGTTCTCTTGCTGCGGACATAATCTTCTCGCTTGCCTGTTATTCTTGTCGCCAGAACGATTGTTACGGCCGTGGCACCAGAATGGTTGCGCGGGGCCGTTAAAGGTGCCGATTGTTGCAGGAAATACCCGCCTTGAGTAGCGTCAGTGGCCAAAATCGCCCAGCTACCCACAAGATAGGCAAGATAACCGCGGTTGGCGGGCAAGGTTTGAACGATGACAAAAATTGAGCGCAGCGCGCTGGTGATGTACAGCGCGGGGCAGATGTTTGACCTGGTCAATGATGTGGCCAGTTATCCACAGTTCCTGCCCGGTTGTCGCGGGGTAGAGATCCTGCACCGGGACGAAGATACCCTGGAGGCGCGCCTGGACCTGTCCCGCGCGGGAATCAGCCAGAGTTTCGTTACCCGCAACCGCCTGCAGCGTCCGCACAAAATGGAGCTGGTGCTGGTGGATGGCCCGTTTAGCGAATTCAACGGCTGCTGGACTTTTACCCCGCTGGCGGAGAACGCGTGCAAGGTGATGTTTACCCTGGAGTTCCGCGCCCAGAATCGTCTGCTGGGTGCGGCTGCCGGCAAATTGTTCAGTGGTATCGCCAACCAGATGGTGGATGCCATGTGCGAGCGTGCCGGCCAGATTTATGGAGAAAACGGATGAGTGGTAAGAAAACCATCGCAGTGGAGGTGGTGTATGCACTGCCCCACGAGCAGCGCCTGATGAGCATGCTGGTAGAGCCGGGCACCACTGCGCTGCAGGCGCTGGAGCAGTCGGGGATACCCGAGGAGTACCCGGAAGTGGATCCGGCGACGGCGAAGCTGGGTATTTTCGGTCAGGCCCTGGGCACCAAGGGGTTGGCGGTGGCGGCGGAATATGTATTGCAGCCCGGAGACCGGGTGGAGGTGTACCGGCCGTTGATTGCCGATCCGAAGGAGGCGCGCAAGCAGCGCGCGGAGAAGGCCAAGCGGCAGGCGCAGGGCGGTTGAGCCCTGCTTCTTACCACTGACGGGCTGAAATCAGGGCCAGCCGGCCGGCTGCCAGTCGCCGCTGGTCGCGATCAACAGGTCGCCGTTGAAGTACACGGAGAAACGCTTCTGGGTTTCTTCCCCTTGGGGGCTGCGCACACGGTTGATGTAGTCCCAGCGGTTGGGATTGAAGCTGTCTTCCAGCAGCGGGGTACCCAGAACGAAGCGCACCTGGCGGCGGGTCATGCCCGGCTTGAGCTGGTCCACCATCTCCTGGGTGATGATATTGCCCTGCTGGACCTGGATGCGGTGCACGCCGGGAAATTTGAACAGGCTGCAGGCGGTTGCCAGGCTGCAGAGGCCGACGATCAGTAGAATTCGTACAACTGATGGCATTGAATGCTCCATCTGAATTTTTATTGGGTTCCCTAATTTGGGTGCTATTGCCGTGCAAGTGGGCGCAGCAGGTCGCTCAACGCGGGCTCGGTCCGCCGCTGTGGACAGCATAGCGGACCTGGCGGCCGTCTACTAAGTTACCGACGCCCCAGTCTGTAGGTGAGTGGTTACTCCCCCCTGGCGCACCAGTGACGTGCCGGTTGCCCGGTTTGAGACCCGATTCCCCGCTTGGGGTTCCGCTGCCTTCACTGGGCGTGGATAATACCCGAACTGTACGCCTGCCGACAGGCGCGCAACATTTATTGAGAATGACGCTATAGCGATCACGAGCACACATCCGGAACTTTAATACTCATGTCGAACGAAAATCAGGAACTGCGCAAGGCGGGCCTCAAGGTCACTCTCCCGCGAGTGAAAATTCTGCAACTGCTGGAGAGTGCCAGCGAACAGCATCTGAGCGCAGAGGATGTGTACAAAATGCTGCTGGAAGCCGGGGAAGATGTGGGCCTCGCCACCGTCTACCGGGTGTTGACCCAGTTTGAGGCTGCTGGCCTGGTGATCCGCCACAACTTCGACGGCGGACACTCCGTATTCGAGCTGGACCGCGGTGACCACCACGACCACATGGTATGCACCGATACCGGCCAGGTGATCGAATTCCACAATGAGCAGATCGAAGAGCTGCAACACCAGATTGCCGAGGAGCACGGCTACGAGCTCACCGGCCACAGCCTGGTTCTGTACGTAAAGAAGAAAGATTCCTGATCGCCGCTCGAGCGAGCAGTATAAAAAAGGGGAGCTTGATGCTCCCCTTTTTTGTTTCAGTGCAATTGGCCGTTGTTCACACCGGTGCGGTGTAATCGCTCGGATACTTGCCAACCTTGGTGGCATAGAAGCTACCAAAGCGCGCCAGCTCCTTGGCCAGGTTTTCACCCATTTCCATCACCGGTCCCAGTCCGGCTTCCTTTTTCGCAAAGTCGATAAACCCGCAAACCACCGGTACCGCTGCTCCGCGTGCGATATGGTAAAAGCCGGTTTTCCAGCGCTCCGCCTTGCCGCGGGTGCCCTCTGGCGGCACCGCAATCACCAGTTCTTCGCGCTCGTTGTACTGGTTTACCGTGGCTTCTACCAGGTTATTGGCCTTGCTGCGGTCCACCGCGATACCGCCGAACCAGCGCATGGTTCCGCCGAGGGGAAACTGGAACAGCTTGTCCTTGCCCATCCACTGCGGATTCACCTTCAGCTTGAGCGCTGCCAGGATGAAGAAGTAGCCATCCCAGTTGGAGGTGTGGGGGGCGGCGAGCAGCACGTATTTTTTCAGCTTCAGGGCGCGCTCATCGGCCACGACTTTCCAGCCGTGCAGCTTGAGCAGCAGGCGAGCCAGCAGGCGCAGGCAGGGGGTGAGAATGGGAGTGTTGAATATGGTTGTCTGCATGGTATGACCGAGTTCTTTGCCCGTCAGTGTAGTCGGATCCCTTGTTCAGGGGTTGGATGAGGGCGCGGGAGTATAAAGTGAATCTCTTATCACTTTCGGTCAATTTAGGCCCCGGCGCGGGGAATATTTGAGACCGGCCGGTTCAATTTTTGGCGCCGGAGCGGCCGGGCATCAGGCCCGGCTCAGCATCTCCTGTGCGTGGGCGATGGACTGGGTGGTGGCCTCTCCGCCCAGCATGCGTGCGATTTCGGTGCTGCGTTCCGTATCTTTGAGTTCGCGCAGGGCGACAAACGCGGCTTCGCCATCGCTGTGCTTTTCCACCAGGTACTGGCGGTGGGCGCGGGCGGCGACCTGGGCCAGGTGGGTAACGCAGATAACCTGGCCGCGCTCGCCCAGTTGGCGCAGCAGCTTGCCGACCACATCGCCGGTGGCACCACCGATACCCACGTCCACCTCGTCGAACACCAGGGTGGGGGTGCGCGAGGTCTGCGCGGTGATAACCTGGATCGCCAGGCTGACCCGCGACAGTTCACCGCCGGAAGCGATCTTGCCCAGCGGCCGCGGCGGTTGCCCCGGGTTGGTCGAAATCAGGATCTCTACCTCTTCCAGGCCGGTGGCACAGGGCTTGTCCAGTTCGGTGAGCGCCAGCTCTACGCGGGCGTGGGGCATGGCCAGGTCGGCCAGCTGGCCATTGACGGCCCCGGCGAGTTTTTTCGCCGCCGCTGCCCGCAGCTTGCTGAGTTTCGCTGCACTCTTGCGGAATGCCTGTTCCAGCTTTTCGCACTCCTCGGCCAGCTTGTCGAGGGTGTCCGGGGTGCCAATCTCTTCCAGTTCCTGTTGCCACTGCTGTTGCAGGTCGGCCAGCTGGTCCGGCTGTACCCGATGTTTGCGCGCGATCGAGTAGATCGCGGACAGGCGTTCTTCCACTTCCGCCAGTCGTTCCGGGTCCATTTCGAAGCGATCGATATGCCGCGACAGGGTGCTCGCCGCTTCGTCGATCTGGATGCGCGCGCTCTCGAGCATCTGCGCCACTTCTGCCAGCGCCGGGCTCTGTTCCGGCATGGCACCCACAAGTTGCAGTCCGCGGTGCAACTGCTCGGCGATATCGCCTTCGCCGCCATTGAGCAGTGCCGCCAGCTGGTAGCTGCCATTCAGGATATCGCCGGCGTTGGCCAGCTGGCGCTGTTCGCTCTCCAGATCTTCCAGTTCGCCGGGCTTGAGGTCGAGCTGCTCGAGCTCCTGCAGTTGGTATTCCAGCAGGTCGCGACGGGCCTGAGTTTCACCGGCGCTGTCTGCCAGCTTGCGGTAGCGCCGGTACTGGTCCTGCCAGGTCTTGAAGTGAATGCGCACTTCGGCGCTGTGGCTTTCCGCGTGGGCATACTCGTCCAGTAGGCGGCGGTGGGTGTCCTTTTTCAGCAGTGACTGGTGTTCGTGCTGGCTGTGGATATCGATCAGCTGCTCGCCCAAGGTGCGAAGCTGCATCAGGGTCACCGGCTGGCCGTTGATATACGCCCGCGAGCGGCCATCGGCGCTGATGGTCCGGCGCAGGATGACCTCGCGCCCGGCGTCCATTTCCTGAGCCTCCAGCCAATCCTGGGCCTCGGCGTGGTTGCTGATATCGAAGGTCGCGTGAATATCGGCGCGTTTCGCGCCGGCGCGCACCAGTTCCCCGTTGCCGCGGTCGCCGAGGGCGAGGCCGAGGGCATCCAGGGTGATGGACTTGCCCGCGCCGGTCTCGCCGGTGAGGGTACTGGTACCGGGGCCGAACTCCAGCTCCAGCTGGTCGACCAGGGTGAACTGACTGATAGACAGGTGCAGCAACATGGGGATCGATTTCACGCTGATTAAAGTAGTGGTTGTTTATACAGTATTTGGCGGCGGGGTTTCAATCACCCCGGGGCCTGAATGTGCTGCATTCCCTTTTCGTGGCTGCCCGCCGGCGACGTTAACCTAGGCCCGGCAACCCTGATCCTGCGCCGCACGGCACTCCTCCAGAGCCCCTTCCCTTGAAGTGCGGCAGGCAGGCCCCATATAGCTCTGCATTGCCGGTTTAGCCGGCGTTACGACCTAACTGGCAGTATGCCGACGGACACATACGGAGACAGCAGTGGCCAAAGAGCGCAGCGAAGAAGAACAGACCGAGACCGGCGAGCAGGCGGCAGAGCAGGCCGCAGAAGTGGAAACCCCCAGTGCTGAAGAGCAGCATGCAGCGGAGGAGGCCCTCGCAGCAGAGCTGGCTGGTGAAAGTGCGCAGGACATCGAGATCGCTGCGCTGCAGCAGCAGCTGGCGGAACACAAGGACATGGTGCTGCGCGCCCAGGCCGATGTGCAGAACGCCCGTCGCCGCGCCCAGCAGGATGTGGAGAAGGCACACAAGTTCGGTGTGGAAAAGCTGCTCAAGGACCTTCTGCCGGTTGTGGATAACCTGGAGCGCGCGATTGCCACCGTGGACAGTGAGCACGAGGCGCACAAGGCCGTGGTGGAAGGGATCGAGCTGACCCACAAGTCCTTTATCGACACCCTGACCAAAAACGGCGTAGAGGTGATCGATCCGGCGGGTGAGCCCTTTGATCCAGAGCTGCACCAGGCCATGACCCAGGTGCCGAACGGCGATGTGGAGCCGAATACGGTACTGGATGTGTTCCAGAAAGGCTTCCGCCTGAACGGCCGTCTGGTGCGCCCGGCAATGGTCGTGGTCAGCAAAGCGCCTTGATTCAGTTTTCTGCAATTCCTCCTTGAATTGCAGAAAAGACGCCCGCTGCGGCACATGTCCGCACCGGGCTCCCGCAAATCAACGGTAAACGTTGCCTTGCGGGCGGCACATCCCTGTGCCGCCGTGGAATGACATTTGTAGGTGCTGCCCTTGAAAACGAAACGGCGGCACCAATATAAGCAGCAACCGAATACAAACGTGTGCAGCCAGGACCGAATCCGGCGCGCAGTAAAGTGAGGAATCAGACCAATGGGAAAAATCATCGGTATCGACCTGGGTACTACCAACAGCTGTGTGGCAGTACTGGACGGCGACAAGGCTCGTGTCATCGAGAACGCTGAAGGCGATCGCACTACGCCTTCCATCGTTGCCTTCACCGACGACAACGAAGTACTGGTAGGCCAGTCCGCCAAGCGTCAGGCAGTGACCAACCCCACCAATACCCTGTTTGCGGTTAAGCGCCTGATCGGCCGCAAGTTCAAAGACGACGTTGTGCAGAAAGACATCAAAATGGTGCCTTACTCCATCGTTGAAGCCGAGAACGGCGACGCCTGGGTCGAAGTGAAGGGCGACAAGAAAGCACCGCCGCAGATCTCTGCCGAAGTGCTGAAAAAGATGAAGAAAACCGCGGAAGATTTCCTCGGTGAAAAAGTCGACGCAGCGGTAATCACCGTGCCGGCCTACTTCAACGATTCCCAGCGCCAGGCCACCAAAGACGCCGGCCGTATCGCCGGTCTGGACGTGAAGCGCATCATCAACGAGCCGACTGCTGCAGCCCTGGCCTACGGCATGGACAAGGCCGGTGGTGACCGCACCATCGCGGTTTACGACCTGGGTGGTGGTACTTTCGATATCTCCATCATTGAAATTGCCGACGTCGACGGCGAGAAGCAGTTTGAAGTGCTGTCCACCAATGGTGACACCTTCCTCGGTGGTGAAGACTTCGACCTGCGCCTGATCGACTACCTGGCCGAGCAGTTCAAGAAAGAACAGGGCATCGACCTGAAAGGTGATCCCCTGGCCATGCAGCGCCTGAAAGAAGCCGGTGAGAAAGCCAAGATCGAGCTGTCCTCCAGCCAGCAGACCGAAGTGAACCTGCCGTACATCACCGCAGACGCCACCGGTCCGAAGCACCTGGTGGTCAAGCTGACCCGCGCCAAGCTGGAAAGCCTGGTGGAAGAACTGGTAACCCGCTCCCTGGAGCCGGTTAAGACTGCACTGGCCGACGCCGACATGTCTGCGTCCAGCATCGACGAAGTGATCCTGGTGGGCGGTCAGACCCGCATGCCGCTGGTACAGCAGAAGGTAACCGAGTTCTTCGGCAAAGAGCCGCGTAAAGACGTAAACCCGGATGAAGCGGTAGCCGTGGGTGCTGCAATCCAGGGCGCGGTTCTGGGCGGTGACGTGAAAGACGTACTGCTGCTGGACGTAACCCCGCTGACCCTGGGCATCGAGACCATGGGTGGCGTGGCCACTCCGCTGATCGAGAAGAACACCACCATCCCGACCAAGAAGTCCCAGGTGTTCTCCACCGCAGACGACAACCAGACCGCGGTAACCATTCACGTGGTACAGGGTGAGCGCAAGCAGGCGGCGCAGAACAAGTCCCTGGGTCGTTTCGACCTGGCTGACATCCCGCCGGCGCCGCGCGGTATGCCGCAGATCGAAGTAACCTTCGATATCGATGCCAACGGCATCCTGCACGTACACGCCAAAGACAAGGCGACGGGTAAAGAGCAGTCCATCGTGATCAAGGCCTCCTCCGGCCTGTCCGATGACGAGATCGAAAAAATGGTACAGGACGCCGAGGCCAATGCCGAAGCGGACAAGCAGTTCGAGGAGCTGGTAACCACCCGCAACACCCTCGACGGTCTGATCTCTGCCACCAAGAAGACTCTGGAGGAAGCCGGCGACAAGGCGACTGCGGAAGAGAAAGCCGCAATCGACGCAGCCCTGGCGGAAGCGGAAGAAGCGGTGAAAGGCAACGACAAGGCTGCCATGGAAGCCGCGACCACCAAGCTGACCGAAGCCTCTGGCCCGGTAGCCCAGAAGATGTACGCAGAGCAGGCGCAAGCCGGCGAAGCGGCCGCGGAACAGGCCGAGCAGGCCCAGTCTTCCGGCGGTGACGATGCAGTGGACGCTGAGTTCGAAGAAGTCAAAGAAGACAAAAAAGAAGACAAGTAATTAACCACTTGTCATAGCCCCTGATGTAGGAGCCTGCCTTGCAGGCGA
>NZ_LZDE01000286.1 GCF_002009015.1 Microbulbifer mangrovi
GTTTACGGCGTGTCTCGCAAAGCTGCTCGCGATTGCGCCACCGCCACTGCGCTTCGATCAGTACCGGAACCAGTAGAACCAGCAAAGAGTTGAACTCTCCCCCAAGCGCGCATTAACATTTTGCGCCGAATTTCTCCCTTTCTGCCTCACCGCAGGACGACCCTACAGGTCCTTAATGAGCAACCGTACCCTGTTAATCCTGCTGGTACTGGTGGGCTACGTGTTTAGCCCCACCGTATTCACCTGGATGATCAACCCATCCGGCGCCTGGTATCGCCCTTTCATCCTCTGGTTCGTACTGATCCTGCTGGCGATCTTTATTCAGCGGAGGCGCAAACCCGATGACCTTTGAGATCGTCAATATTGCGCTGATCGGCGTCGCCTATATTTTTGCCCTGTTTTTCGTGGCCTTCGCCACCTCCAAGGGCTGGCTGTCCAGCAACTGGGTAAGACACCCGTTCTTCTACGTGCTCTCGCTGGGCGTTTCCCTGAGTGCCTGGACCTACTACGGCATCATCGACCTCGCCTGGCAACACGGCTACGGGGTACTCGCCTACTACCTCGGCACCGGCGCCATGTTCCTGTTCGCGCCGGTGGCACTGGAACCGCTCGCACGCCTCGCCCAGCGCTACCAGCTCACCTCCCCCGCCGACCTGCTGGTATTCCGCTACCACAGCCGCGAGGCGGGCACCCTCGCCACCCTGTTCATGCTGCTGGGCCTGCTGCCGCTGATCGCGCTGCAAATCCAGGCCGTGGCAGAGACCCTCGCACTGCTGTCCCGGGACAACGTCGCGGCACTGGCACTGCCCGCCAGTGGCGTCACCAGCAAAGACCTGATCGCCTTCTTCTACTGTGTGCTGCTTGCGCTGTTTACCAGCACCTACGGCGCATCGGGCAAACGTCGCGCCGGCCTCGCCAGTGCCATGGCCCTGGAATCCCTGGTAAAACTGGTGGCCCTGCTGGCAGTGGGTCTGTACGCGGTATACGGGGTGTTCGGTGGACTCGGCGAGCTCGACCAGTGGCTGGCGCAGAACAACGACATGCAGCAACTGCTCTACTCCCCGATCAAGCAGGGTTCGTCCCACACCCTGTTGCTGGTGTTTATTGCCACCGCGGTGGCGATGCCGCATATTTTCTATCTCAGTATTGCGGATCGGCCCGCCACCCAGGGACTGCGCACCGCCAGCTGGGGCTTCCCCCTGTTCCTGCTGCTGATGGCGTTACCCATCTTCCCCATCATGTGGGCCGGCTTTGCCCTGGATGTAGCGGAACCCGTGCAGTACTTCACCCTTGCGGTGCCCCGCGCCAGCGGCTCGGCGACCCTGACCATCCTCGCATTTATCGGCGGTCTTTCCGCGGCTACCGGTGCCCTGATCATGATCACCCTGGCGCTGTCCACCATGGTGATGAACCACTGGTTGCTGCCGGGTACCCGCTGGCAGTCCGACGACAATATGTACCGCCAGCTGCTGTGGCTGCGCCGGGCGCTGGTTGCTGCGCTGTTTCTGGCTGGCTTCGGCTTTTACCTGCTGCTCAACAACCGCCTGTCCCTTTCCGATCTGGCGATCATCGCGTTTATCGCTTCCCTGCAGTTCCTGCCCGGTATTTTCGCGGTGATTCACTGGCCCCAGGGCAATCGCCGCGGCTTTATCGGCGGACTGCTGGCGGGCATGCTGGTCTGGGCCGCAGGACTGTTGTTGCCGGCGATGGTGGGCAACAGCGGTATTGCCTTCGGCAGCTACCGGATTCCACTGGGGATGGAGATCTGGCCGCAGATCACCACCCTGTCGCTATCCGTCAACGTGCTGTTGTTCGTTTGTCTGTCGATATTCACCCGCGCAAGTAGCCTGGAACGCTACGCTGCCGACCTGTGCAGCGACGACTCCATCAGCCAGGCCCTGCGCCTGGAGCTGGACGTGCAATCTGCATCCGAGTTCCGCATGCGCCTGTCCGAAAGCCTCGGCGCCGCGACCGCAAGCCAGGAAGTCAGCCGCGCCCTGCGACAGCTCAACCTGCCGGAGAACGAACGGCGTCCCTACGCACTGCGCCAGTTGCGCGACAAGCTGGAAGCCAATCTGTCCGGACTCCTGGGCCGTGTGTTGGCGGGACAGATTGTGGATCGGCACCTGCCGTTCGTCACCAGTGACCAGCCAGCCAACAAAGACATCAATCTGATTGAAACCCGCCTGAGCCGGTACAAAAACCAGCTTACCGGCCTTGCCGCAGAGCTGAACAACCTGCGTCTTTATCACCGGCAGATGCTCGAAGAGCTGCCCATGGCCGCCTGCTCCCTCGGGCGTGACGGCGAGATCCTGCTGTGGAACTACGCCATGACCGACCTTACCGGGGTCAGCGCCAGTGAGGTCATCGGATCCAAACCGGAGTACCTGCCGGAACCCTGGCGCTCCCTGGTCACGGAGTTTGCCGAGTCCGCGGATGGCAGCCGTTTCAAGCAACAGGTGGAGATGGATGGCAGCAGTCGCTGGCTCAACCTGCACAAGACCCGCCTCAAGCAGCGCACGGGAAAATACGGACGGGAAAACAAGGAAAGCAGTAAGGACAGTCGCGGTGACGGTCAGATGCTGCTGGTGGAAGACATCACCGAAACCCAGGTCCTCGAACAGGAACTGATGCACAGCGAACGCCTGGCCTCGGTAGGCCGCCTGGCTGCCGGCGTCGCCCACGAAGTGGGTAATCCGGTCACCGGAATCGCCTGTCTCGCGCAGAACCTGCAGTTTGACTCCGACAACCCGGAGGTTCTGGATACCGCAGATCAGATCCTGAGCCAGACCCAGCGGATCAGCCGTATCGTCCACTCCCTGGTGAGCTTCTCCCACAGTGGCAATCAGGAAAGCGAGAAAGCCCCGGTAGACCTGCACGCCTGTGTGGAAGAGGCGGTGCAGTTGCTGTCCCTGCAGCGGGACAAGACCGAGGTGACCTTCGCCAATCTGGTACCCGACGACCTCTACGCGTTGGGCGACAACCAGCGGCTGATCCAGGTATTTATCAATCTGCTCAGCAATGCCCGCGACGCCAGTCCGGACGGCGGTAACATCGAGGTGGAGGGTTACACCCGCGCTGGCCTCGCCTGTATCGCGGTGACCGATGACGGGCCGGGTATATCCCCGGCCCACCGGGAGCGCATTCTCGAACCATTCTTCACCACCAAGGAACCCGGGGAAGGCACAGGTCTGGGACTGGCCATGGTGTACAGCATCGTGGAAGAACACGGCGGACAACTGGAACTGGTGAGTCCCGCCCACCCGGAAACCGGGCGCGGCGCCCGATTTGTCGTGCAATTGCCACTGGAAAGCGCCGAGAATGAGGCCATATCGTGATCTGCCTGTTACCAACAGACAGTCAAACTGAACATTTTTCGGCCAAATCGGGCTATTTGGGTTGCATAGAAACGCCCAAAAGGTAAAACTTAGCCTCCCCTGAACAATTTGTAACCAGGCGTAACACATGAGCCACATCCTGATCGTAGAAGATGAAGCCATTATCCGTACAGCACTGCGCAAGCTGCTGGAGAGGCACCGCTACAAGATCAGTGAAGCCGGCTCAGTTCGAGAAGCGACCACCAAGTTTCGCATCACGGACATGGACCTGATTATTTCCGACCTGCGCCTGCCCGGCGCCCCCGGTACCGACCTGCTGAAGCTGGCCGGTGACGTACCGGTACTGATCATGACCAGCTACGCGAGCCTGCGCTCCGCGGTGGATTCCATGCGCATGGGTGCCGCGGACTACATCGCCAAACCTTTTGATCACGACGAGATGCTGGCCACCGTGCGCCGGGTGATCGGCAAGGCCGAGCAAAACCGCGCCGCCGGCGCCGCTGCTGCAGACAGCAAGGCCGAGGGCCGCGCTATTGCGGGCATGATCGGCGACAGTCCGGTAATGCGCGATCTGTATGCCCGCATCCACAAAGTGGCCCCCACCGACGCCACCGTACTGGTACACGGTGAGACCGGCACCGGTAAGGAACTGGTGGCGCGCGCGATTCACGAAGAGAGCAAGCGCAACGGCAAGCCCCTGATCTCGGTAAACTGCGCCGCGATTCCGGAAACCCTGATCGAGGCAGAACTGTTCGGTCACGAGAAAGGCGCATTTACCGGTGCACAGACTGCTCGCGAGGGCCTGATTGCCGCCGCCGATGGCGGCACCCTGTTCCTGGACGAGATCGGCGAGTTGCCCCTGGAAGCTCAGGCGCGACTGCTGCGGGTCCTGCAGGAAGGTGAAGTGCGCCCCATCGGCGCCATCGAGTCCCGCAAGGTCAATGTGCGTCTGGTTGCGGCAACCCACAGAAACCTTCGCCAGCTGTCCGCCGAACGCAAGTTCCGGGAAGACCTTTACTACCGCATCAATGTCGTCCAGATGACTCTGCCGCCCCTGCGCGAGCGCGGCAAGGATGTGCTGTCCATCTCAGAAAGCCTGCTGAAGAAATTCTGCGGCAAGATCAATCGCCCAACCCTGAAACTGTCACCAGAGGCAATCCAGGCGGTAACAACCTACACATGGCCGGGCAATGTGCGAGAACTCGAGAACGCTATCCAGCGCGCGGTGATCCTCACCGAAGACAGCGATGAGATCGATCATCGCACCCTGGATATCGATCTGGACCTGGTCCCCATAGAGGAAGCCGATCCGGAGCGCCGCCCGCGCAGCAACAGCCTGCACGCCGATCCCCGCGAAGACCTGTCGCTGGAGGATTACTTTGCCCGCTTCGTTCTCGAACACCAGGAGACCATGAGCGAGACCGAACTGGCCAAGAAGCTGGGCGTCAGCCGCAAGTGCCTGTGGGAGCGCCGCCAGAAGCTCGGCATCCCGCGGAAGAAGGCCAAGCGCGTCGCTGAAGCCTGATTTCCCCACCGAGACGTCCCCAAAAAAAGCCCAGGCATCACCGCCCGGGCTTTTTTGTTTCCGACACCGCCGACGCGAGCAGTTCCCACCCCAGCCCGCAACCAACACCGGTATCGAGCCGGCTCCACAGCCGGGTAACAAGGTTCTGCTTCGCCTGCCCACACTATTCCCACATTCCGCCGCCACCCGGTGGGAACACCTTAAAACTCTTTAAAATCAATGTGTTACGACGAACAGAGAGCACTTAAGCAAGATCAGGGGCGTACGGGTAACGGAACGGAAATTGGTAACAGGTGAAAGTGTTACCCCCTCTCACAGTGGAGTAACAACTGCCGCGCTATGCGTAACGGAAATCTGTATTTACACGACACAAAAAAGTTCCTTAAAATGTTAAGTTATTGATTTTTAAGAACTTTTTAAAGTTGGCACGCTATCTGCTTTGTATAGGTCAAACAACAAGAACAGCCAAGAATAAAAATAAATGACTGTTTAAGCCCTAATAACTACTAACAATAAGTGGGCGCAACAAAATAAGAATAATGAGAACGGGCAGATCGACAATAAAAGCCAAAGTGATCGATGCCGGAGCAAAATTTGAGCAATAAAAATAATAAGGCTCAGAACAACAATAAAAATAAACAAAAAGTACTAAAAATAGCGACTAATAATAAAAATAAACAATAAGAATAAAGAGAAATAACAAAAACAATAAATTTGTAGAAGACAACAAAAATAACGACAAGCACGTGACAAACTGACTGATTGTGCCTGGGAAAGGGTTTGCTGAAAAGCAAATTGATAGCGCAAGGATGCCGCTGCCTTCATACCAAATAAGAATAATTCCCTTCTTTTCTTTGTTTTATTCCATGTATGCACACCGTTTGCTGGCCCCCGCAAGGAGCGGGACCGGCAGCTGTGCATTGCTGTGTGTTAGAATCCGCCTCCACAATAGTCCGGAATCACGTCCTCCCGGTGCGTCCCCGGATCAACACAGCGGCCCCATGACCACCGGGCTGCGGATAACACAGTAAGCCGTATGTTCAATTCCCTGATCAGCAGTATCAAACGCTGGCACAGCAAGCCCAAAGCCACAGACGCGGCCGCCGCCAGTGAACCCAGCTCCGGCGGGGGCAAGCCACCGCAAAAGCGGAGCCGCAAATCGCAATCCAGCCCAGGCAAATCCAGGGTTGTCGTGCCCCGCAGCGATCACAACCTGTCGCGGCGGGATGTCAGCCGCGCGGCCCTCACGGTCATGAAGCGCCTGCAGGAAGCCGGTTTCGAAGCCTATATCGTGGGCGGCGGAGTACGCGACCTGCTACTTGGCGGCCATCCCAAAGACTTTGACGTCGCCACCGATGCCACCCCGGAACAGGCCAAGCAGCTGTTCCGCGGCGCCCGTATCGTCGGCCGACGCTTCCGCATCCTGCACGCGCGCATTGGCCGCGAGGTCATTGAGGTCACCACCTTCCGCGGTCACCACAGCGATGGCGAGTCCCATGAGGCCCAGCAATCCGAACACGGCATGCTGCTGCGGGACAATGTCTACGGCGATCTGGAAAGTGACGCGGTACGCCGCGACTTCACGGTCAACGCGCTCTACTACACCACCAATGGGTTCGAAATTCACGATTACACCGGTGGTATCGACGATATCGAACAGCGCCTCATCCGCATGATCGGCGACCCGGAGACCCGCTATAAAGAAGACCCGGTGCGCATGCTGCGCGCGGTGCGCTTTGCCGCCAAGCTCGACTTCGACATCGAGCCCGCGACTGCAGCGCCACTCGAGGAGCTGGCGCCGCTGCTGCGTAACATTGCCCCCGCGCGCCTGTTTGACGAAGTACTCAAACTACTGATGAGCGGCCACGGCGTGCGCACCTTCGAACTGATGTGCGAGCACCACCTGTGGTCCCACCTGTTCCCGGACAATGCCAGCCAGCTGGACAACCCCGAGGCTTTGGCCCTTACCCGCCTGGCCCTGCGCAACACCGACCAGCGGATTCGCAATGACCAGCGCGTGACTCCGGCATTCCTGTACGCGGCATTGCTGTGGCCAGCGGTGAATTCCGAGCAGAAATTCCTGATTGAGAAAGGCATTCCGCCGGTACCGGCACTGGCCCAGGCCGCGCAGAAGATCACCAGCAACCAGCTGGTACACACCGCCATCCCCAAACGCTTCTCCATGCCCATGCGAGAAATCTGGGACATGCAATCCCGGCTGCCCCGTCGCGGCGGTGAGCGCGCCTTCCGCCTGATGGAAATGCCGCGCTTCCGCGCCGCCTACGACTTCCTGCTGCTGCGTGAAGAAAGTGGCGAGATCCCCGCGGGACTCGGCCAGTGGTGGACCGAGTTCCAGCAGGCCGACGAAGAGCTGCGCCAGCAGATGGTTCGCGATGTTCCCCGCAACGGCCCGCGCGGCGGCAAGGGGCGCGGGCGGCGCAATCGCGGCGGGCGCAACCGAAACCGCAGCAATCGCCCAAATAACGGTGCGGAACACCCATCAAATTGAGCGGAATTCACAAGTGAATCGCTGTTATATTGGCCTCGGTAGCAACCTCCAGGATCCGGCAGCACAGCTGCGGAGCGCATTGGAGCAAATAAAGGCGATCCCCGATACGACACTGCTCGACTGCTCCGACCTGTACAGCAGTGCCCCCATCGGGCCAGGGCAGCAACCGGATTATGTCAACGCCGTCGCCTGCCTGGACACCGGGCTGGCGCCGGAAGATTTGCTGGACGCCCTGCAGGCAATCGAGAACCTCCACGGCCGCGAGCGGACCCTGCGCTGGGGCGCGCGGACCCTGGACCTGGATATTCTCCTGTTCGGTACCCGGCAACTCGACACGGTGCGCCTGCAAGTGCCGCACCCGCGTATGGCGGAGCGCAATTTTGTACTGGAACCACTGGCGCAACTGGCCCCGGATCTGACCATGCCCGACGGCACGCCCCTGCAGACATTGCTGGCCCAGTGCCCCCCCAATCGATTACACCGCCTGTAATCAGGGACAAGAAAAGGAGTATCCCCGGTGACAAGACTTCCCACATCCGACACTACTTCTGGCAAAAACTACAGCGCAGAAAATATCGCCCAGGAACTGGATCTGGAAGGCAGGACACTACCGAGATTTATTGCCGTGGAAGGCAATATCGGTGTCGGCAAGACCACCCTCGCCAAGAAGCTCGCCGCCACTTTCAATTACGACACCCTGCTGGAACTGCCGGAAGAAAATCCGTTCCTCGAGCGCTTTTATCGCGACCCGAAAAGCGCCGCGCTGCCCACCCAGCTGCACTTCCTGCTGCAGCGCTCGCAACAGATCCAGGCGTTGCGCCAGGACGACATGTTCAAGCCGGTGCGCGTGGCTGATTTCCTGATCGAGAAAGACCACCTGTTTGCAGAGGTCACCCTGGACAGTGATGAATTGCAGCTGTACCAGCAGGTGTACCAGCACCTCACCCTGGAGGCGCCGAAGCCCGACCTGGTGATCTACCTGCAGGCGCCCCTCAACGTGCTGCAGGAGCGCATCCACAAGCGCGGTATCACCTCAGAACGCAGCATCAGTAACGAATACCTGTCGACCCTCAACGAGGCCTATACCAATTTCTTTCACTACTACGACCAGGCCCCGCTGCTAATCGTCAACTGTGCGGAAATTGATATCGTCGACCAACAGAAAGATTACCTGCAGCTGGTGGAATACCTGCTGAACGTCAGCAGCGGTCGCCACTACTACAATCCCGGCAAGTGACCGGTTCAGTACCAGACCCCTGTCCCAAGAATTCCGGGTTGAGAACCCGCAACGTGAGTCATCGCCATGCCCTACGCCCCCGTTGAGCTGACCAAGCCGATCACCGTGCAGACCCTGCGCAAGATGAAGGCCGATGGAGAAAAATTTATCTGCGTCGCCCTCTATGACGCCCCCATGGCCGCCATGGCCCAGAAAACCGGTGTCGAAACCGTGCTGATCGGCGACTCCCTGGGGATGACCGTACTCGGCTACGACAGCACCATCCCCGTCACCATGGAACAGATGATTTACCACGTGGAAGCCGTCGCCCGGGGTAACAAGCGATCCCTGATCATGGGCGATCTGCCCTTTATGACCTACGCCACCCCGGAGCAGGCCCTGACCAACGCTACCCGCATCATGCAGGCCGGTGCACACATGGTGAAAATCGAGGGCGGCGCCTGGCTCGCACCCACGGTAAAAATGCTCACCGAGCGCGGTATCCCGGTGTGCGCCCACCTCGGCCTGACGCCACAATCGGTGCACAAACTGGGCGGTTTCCGGGTGCAAGGACGGGACGACGACCGCGCCGGTGAAATTCTCGACGACGCCGTACAACTGGACGAGGCAGGCGCAGACCTGCTGGTGCTTGAATGTGTGCCCAGCGACCTGGGCAAACGCATTACTGACGCGGTTACCATGCCCACCATCGGTATCGGCGCAGGGCCCCATACCGACGCCCAGGTACTGGTGATCAACGACATACTCGGCCTCACCGAGAAGCCGCCAAAGTTTTCCAAGAACTTCCTGCAGGAAGCCGGGGACATTCCAGGGGCCCTGCGCAAATACGCGGAAGATGTGAAGAACGGCACCTTCCCTGACGACGCACACAGCTTCAGCTGAGCGCGCCCTGTACATTCCCGCAACCGAGCACTCGGCACAGCAGTAGAGATTGAGAAGTAGAGACGTAGCCCGATGGAATTCAATACCCTGATCGAGAACGCGAAAGATACCCGCAAGGTGACCATTCCCGGTGGCTGGACCCAGGGACGCGCCACATTCGGCGGCCTCGCCGCTGCGCTGCTCTACCAACCAATGGAAGCCGCTCTGGAAACTGCAACCCAGGGCGCCATAGCAGAAACCCCGCTGCGTTCAATGACCATTTCATTCGTGGCACCGGCAGAAGCCGGCGAGCTGCACACCAGTTCCCGAGTGCTGCGCGCAGGCCGCTCGGCAGTACAGATCGAGGCCCACGCCAGCCAGGGCGACCAGGTAGTGACCGCAGCCCTTGCCAGTTTCGGCAAACCGAGGCAGTCCACGGTCGCAGTGTCCCCGGATACGGCACCACAGTTCCGCGCACCGGACGAGTGTGAAGCCCTGCCGTATATCGAAGGACTGGTACCCGAATTCACCCAGCATTTCGACTACCGTCTGGCCGCGGGCGCCTTTCCCTTCAGCGGCAGCAGCGAACCCCGCCTGGGGGGCTGGATCCGCTTCCGGGAATCCGCAGGCCCGGTCACCACAGCCCACCTGCTGGCGCTAATCGACGCCTGGCCCCCGGCGGTACTATCGATGCTGAAAGACCTGGCCGCAGCCAGCTCACTGACCTGGACCCTGGAGATGATGCCCACCGCCCACCGTGTGAAAGCCGAGCGCAGCGCAGACAGCGGTGAATGGTGGCAGTACCTGGCAGAAGTGGAACAGGCAGAGGACGGTTACGGTGCGATTCGCGCGCGGCTGTGGGATGCCAGTGGCCAGCTGATGGCACTGTCCCGGCAGACGGTTACGGTGTTTGGCTGAGATCTACGCGGGCTTTCGCTAAGGTGTCGCTGCCACAGTGCAAAGTCAGTTTTCCCGGGGTCAGAGCCACTTTTTCCAGCGAAAAACCACCAGCTGAACGGCCACCGTAACCGCCAGCAACACGCAGAAAACCAGGAATGCGCGCGGGTTTTCCGAACCGGGGATTCCCCCGACATTGACTCCCAGTAAACCGGTAAAGAAACCCAGCGGCAGGAAGATCGCCGCAATAATGGAAAGCACATACATACGACTGTTGAGCTGCTCGGAAATGCGGCTCATCAGCTCTTCCTGGGTCACCGCCGCGCGCTCCCGCACCGCATCGATATCCTCAATATGCCGCAGCAGGCGGTCACTCACTTCCCGCAACTGCAGGCGCTCCTGATCACCGATCCAGTCCAGCTTCTCCACCATCAGGCGCGCCAGCGCTTCCCGTTGTGGGGAGAGGTAACGACGCAGGGTGATTGTCTGCTTGCGCAACAGCGCCAGATCGAGACGCAGACTGCCGCTGGCTCCGGCCACAACCCGATCTTCCAGACCGTCGATGGTGTCCTCGAAAGTATCCACAGTGTCGCTCATACGCCACACCAACAGGTCCGCGAGTTCCACCACCAGCGCCGAACAGCTGCGCGGTCCGCGACCGCTCTCCAGCTGCTGGCACAGGTCGTTCACCGACAACAACTGCCGCTTGCGGGTACTGATCACCCGGTGTTCTTCCGCCCACAGACGGATCGAAACCATATCCTCCGGCTGTGATTCGGGGTTCAGATTGACGCCGCGCAAGGCAATCAACAGGCCATCGCCGATACCGGTAGTGCGCGGGCGGGTTTCCTCGGTGAGCAGGGCGTCGGCTACCAGCGGATCCAGTTGCGCCGCTCCGCCAATCCATGTGCGGGCCTCGGGGTCGGTATAGTCCAGGTGCAGCCACAGCTTGCCCTGATCGGGCGCCCAGGCCGCCACTTCGGGCCAGCCAAGGCGCCGTCCGCGACCGGCGCCGTCCAACAGGTATGCGTGAATCAGTCCAGATTGCATGGGGATGTCTCCACCGTCGAGGCCAGACACCGGCCAAAAGAAGGGAAACTCAGCGACTCAGGGTCAGGCTGGCGCGCGCACTTTCACCGGCACCCAGCTGCCAGCTGTCGGCAAAGGCATTGCCATGCTCCACGCACACAAAGCCGCCAAAGTGTTCGCCGATATCGCCAATGGTGGCCGCCAGCTCCGCCCCCGGATTCCATGTGATCACCGTATGGCAATTTTCGCTGTGCGCGGTGATCGGGTTGGGAGTAACAATTTTCTGGCTGGCCGGCGCCTGTTCGAATACCCGGTCCACTTCGCCATCAAAGGTCTGCTGGCCTTCCAGGGTAGCGCGGGCAAATCCAAGGGTCTTGTCCAGGTAACTCACGCCGGACAGTCCTTCCACCGCCACTTCAGTAACATCCGCCACCGCAAAGTAACTGTGTAGCGCCCAGCTGAACTCCGCCGGCGCCTCGGCGGTGTTTGTCAGCTCGAGATCGAAGCTGAGGGATTTGCCGAGACCGACTTTCAGCAGACACTCGAAACTGGCCGCGAACAGTTCGTCACCCGGGTGCTGGAAACGGAATGTCAGCACGACGGTACCGTCCGCCCGCTCTTCACTGCCCGCGATCTCCCACAATTGGGTACGTACCAGGCCGTGTTTAGGCTTGCTGGGGTCGCTGCGGTTTTCCCCGAACCACGGCAGGCACAGCGGCACGCCGCCGCGCACTGCGCTACCGGCTTTGAATGCCGCCGCCGGGCTCAGCCACAGCAGCGGCGCGCGGCCCTGTGCGGTGAACTCCAGCACCTGCGCGCCCTGCAGGGATATCACTGCGCGACACAGGCCGGTTTCCACCAGCAGCAGATCCTGGCCAGGTTTGTTGTAGAGGGCACCACTGTCGGTGCGAGTGAGATATTGGGCGAGATGGTCGAATGCTGCCACGGAACGAAACTCCCTTTCCCTGATGCCGTTTTTCTTGAAATTGTTGAGAGGGTCGGCCGCGGACGCGCCCCACCCGGATGGGATACTACTCTGCCTTTTCGATCTGCAGCCAGTCAAACCCTTCCTGCTGACAGGCAAAAATACAGTTGGCAGCGCGGGCGGCGGCATCGGCGAGCGCCGCGCGCGCGAGTTCCAGGCTGTTATTCTTTTCGCTGATATGCGCCACCACAAGATGCTGCAGGTGGTCGCTGCCCACCCGTTGCAGGAAACCGGCAGCCTGCTGGTTACTCAGGTGTCCGTAGGCACCGCCCACACGTCGCTTGAGCGAGGGCGGATAAGGCCCCTGGGCAAGCATCTGTGGGTCGTGATTGGCCTCGAGCACCAGGGCGTCGCAATCCCCGTAGTGGGACTCCACGTGCGGGGTGATGGTACCCAGGTCAGTTAACAGCCCCAGACTGCTGCCACGGCTGCGGAAAACAAATTGCGCCGCCTCACGGGCATCGTGGGGGACCGCTACAGGCGTTACCTGGATATCCCCCACCGCAAACGGCTGGTGCCCCTCAATAAGGTGCACCTCGGGCAACTTGCCCACATCCCGCGCGCGCAGGGTGCCCGGTGTGAGGTACACCGGCAGACGATACTTGCGTGCCAGCGGGCCGACACCGCCCAGATGGTCGCTGTGTTCATGCGTCACGAGGATCGCGGAGAGTTCCGCGGGGGAGACACCGAGCCGCGCCATACGCCGCTCGGTTTCCTTGATGGTGAAACCGCAGTCCACCAGAAGACAGTGGTCGCCAGCGGCGACCAGAGTGCCATTGCCCTTGCTGCCACTACCCAGGGAGGCAAATCTGATCGCCATGTGCGCTATCCGATACTCAGATCAAGTTCTGACGGATAGCCATCAGCAGTTCAGATGTCTTGGCGCGAGACAGCGGCAAGCCGCGCGTATTGCGGATACGCACTTCAATCGCATCGTCTACACCGCGCAATACCACCAGGTAACCCGGGATATTGCTGTTGGGCGCGCCGCCCAGCCCTTGCATATTGGCAAACAGCGCGGGCTCAACATTGGCGCTCGTATCGATATTGGCCAGTACCTGTTGCAGGCTGTAGGCATCCGCCGACTGGGCCAGCTTGTCCTCACCCTTGCCGGAACCCCAGCTGGAGAACCAGCCATCCTCTTCGTCTTCGGACAGCTCGCGCTCCGAATCATAGGTTACGTAGAAGACCCGGATATCCGCATCTTCCTTGTGCAGCCGGTAGGCACCGGTATTCAGCGCATGGCTGACGGTAGCCCAGGCGCGGTTCATGGCCAGGCCCAGAGCGATGTAGGGCTCTTTACCTGCCGGCTCCATCACCTGCACCTTGACCTTGCCGCCGCCGATGGCCTGCGCCACCAGGGAGGCCGCGGCACCGCTGGATTCTGCCGCCAGCGCACCGGACATTTCGTCGATCATCCAGCCTTCGCGCTCCGGGCTGGACGACTGCGCCGGCCAGTTCACCGCACCGCCAACTTGCGAATCCAGAGGAACCGCGAGATGCCTGACGTGGATTTCAGTGGTGTCGGGCTGTACACCGGACTCCACCTGCAGACGGTACTTGTCTTTGGTTTCGGGAGATTCCCCGAAGGTCAGCCAGGTCGTTTCCATGGTGCCGGCGCCCGCATCTGACATGGCCAGCTGCAGCCCGGTGGTGCGCAGGAAGTAGTGCAACTGCGGCCAGACTTCATCCGGCGGCTGGTTTACCAGCACCCAGCGGCGATTGCCCAGTTTCTGGATCTTCACCCGGTCCAGGCCGACGTTGACTGAAAGCGCCTGGGGGCGCGGTACCACGAACTCTCCGCGGTCCACTTCAGCGCTGATCTGCGGCACTTCGTAAAGCTCTTCCTGGTGTTTCACGGAAACACCTTCCGGCACCTGCAGCGGGGGCAGGCTGTCCGCCAGCTGATAGTCGTCACCGCGGTCGCGGAAATAACCGTCCTTGCCAAAGATGCCACAGCCACTCAGGGTGGTAACCGCAGCGCACAGCAGGGCTCCGGCGGTAAGTTTTGTCATTATTGGTACCTTGTCGAATCAGTCCCGATCGCATTTGTCCTGGTACGGTAATGGCCAGTTGGCCGGGGCAAAAAGCCCATGGTTACCGCGAAGTTTTCTGCTTGTCAGAGCACGCCCGCGCTGCGCAGTGCATCGCGCACCACAGCGTGGTGCTCGGGTGACAGAGCGGTGAGCGGCAGGCGAATACCGCTGTCGATGCGACCCATTTCTTTCAGCGCCCATTTCACCGGTATGGGGTTGGACTCCACAAACAGCGTTTTGTGCAATACATCGATGCGCTGGTTGATCGCGCGCGCGGTTTCCGCGTCGCCGGCCAGCGCCGCCTCGCACATCTGCGCCACCGCAGCGGGGGCGACATTGGCGGTCACACTGATATTGCCGTGACCGCCCAGCAGCATCAGCTCAATCGCGGTTGCGTCGTCTCCGGAGTAAACCGCAAAGTCTTCCGGTACCAGCTCGATTACCTGGCGCGCGCGCTCCAGGTCGCCGGTGGCCTCCTTGATACCCACGATATTGCTTACGGCAGACAGGCGCTGCACGGTCTCCGGCAACATATCCACTGCGGTGCGCCCCGGCACATTGTAGAGGATCTGGGGGATATCAACGGCTTTGGCCACCGCCAGGAAGTGCTGATACAGCCCTTCCTGGGTGGGTTTGTTGTAATAGGGAGTCACCAGCAGGCACGCATCGGCACCACATTTGGCAGCGGTTGCAGTGAGTTCAATGGCTTCGGTGGTGGAGTTCGCACCTGTACCGGCGATAACCGGGATGCGACCCGCGACCTGATCCACCACGCGACGGATGACTTCCAGGTGTTCATGCACGTCGAGAGTCGCCGATTCACCAGTGGTACCAACCGCCACCAGCGCCCGGGTGCCCTGCTCAATATGCCACTCCACCAGTTCATGCAGCTTGTCCCAGTCGAGGCTACCATCTGCATACATGGGTGTGGCCAGTGCCACCATACTGCCGGAAATCATTGCAACTCCTTCTCCAGCCGACCCTGTCGCCGGCCTGTACCGCCAAAAATTGAATGCGGTATGTTACTGAGCGTGCCAGTTCGATGCCAGCGCAAAAAAGCCATCCCGCAACATCACACCAAACTGGCTACTTTCTGATCAAATCTTGCGCTTTTTACGACGCTTCTTGCGCGCCGGATAAAAACTCTCCTCGCCCTCAGGGCGAGTCTTGAAGCGGCGGTGCACCCACATGTACTGCGAGGGGTTCTCGCGCATACGCGCCTCTACAAACTGATTGACCAGAACCGCGTCTTTCAGTTCGTCGCCCGACGGAATTTCTTCGATCGGCGGGAATACTTTTACGTGGTAAATGCCCTTCTCTTCCAGGCGGGTCACCGTGTAGGGCACCACCTGTGCACGCCCCACCCGCGCAAATCGCGAAGTGCCGGTGACCGTCGCTGTGGGGATGCCGAATAGCGGGGCAAACACCCCCTGCTTGATGCCGTAATCCTGGTCCGGTGCATACCACACCGCACGCCCCTTCTGCAGGGCCCGCAGCATGCCGCGCACGTCTTTGCGCTGCAGCACGTTGGAACTTTCGCCGTGGCGCTCACGGCCCTTGCGCTGCATATAGTCGTAGACGGGGTTTTTATGGGGCCGGTACATGCCATCCACCGGATGGCTCATGCTCATAAACGCGGCGCCGATTTCCAGGGTGGTAAAGTGCATCGCCATCATCACCACCCCCTGACCGCGACTGTGCGGTTCTTGCAGGTGTTCCAGCCCCTCGATGGTAAAGCGCTTTTGCAACCAGCTGCTGGAGCGGAACCACGCCATGCCGGTTTCCATCAGTGCGATACCGTTGGAAGCGAAATTGCGGCGCAACAGTTGTTCACGCTTGTGTGCGGAGAGCTCGGGAAAGCACAGCGCCAGATTGCGCGCGGCGATTTCGCGACGACTGGAGGCAAAGCGCAGCATCAGCTTGCCGACGGCGCGACCGATGGAAATCTGCCAGCGGTAAGGTAATTGCGCCACCAAATACCAGAGCCCGAACAGCGACCAGGTCAGCCAGTAACGCGGGTGTAACAGGGCGACACGAAAATGTGGTTTTTCCATAGATTGCGGACAACAGCGATCGGCGAGTGGGTATCCGGAGGCCTGGGCGCCCGGAAGAAAACGGCGCATTATAGCCGCGCCCGCCGCTCGGAGGTACTCCCCTAGCGCAGGCATCCACAACACCGGGGCTGTCCCTGGTGCAACCCTGCAGGCCGACATCACCCGCTACTGCTTGACCGCAGCGCAGCTAGTGCCTCAGCAGGGCGTCCAGCTCATCCACAACCTCGCACCAGTCGGAGTCCTCGACAATCGCGTCGTGCAGAAACTTGCGCTGACTATCGCTCCAGAACTCGGCTCGAGCCAGCTTCTCCTCTCCAGCCAGATGGTGCCTGGAGAGAAAATCCTCTATCGCATTGTCGTCAGAACCCAGGCCCAGCTGGGCGAAAAGCTCGTTGAGCGTGTGGTGGCCGGTCTCCATAAAACCTCCCATTGGCACAGTTTCATACTCGACTGCAGCGACGTCCCACGGAGCAGGCAGGCCTCGGCAACCGGGCTCGCCCACTCGATGGGGCGCGCAACACTACCTGTGAGTATAGATAGCCGTGCAGATTCCGGCGCCAGATATGGTGCAATATGAGCGGAATTCGGTGACACGGCTCCTTACCACTATGCCTGACGTCACCGAATCAGATTTCAAGGGGCGGGATTGGGGGTCTGGCTGTGGATATCTTCTATCGCCGCCAGTTGATCCGCCGCCAATTCGATATCCGCGCTGGCAATGTTGCTCTCGAGCTGTGCCATGGTGGTCGCGCCGATGATATTTGACGTCACGAACGGTTGCTGGGTGACGAAAGCCAGGGCCATCTGCGCGGGGTCGAGACCGGATTCGCGGGCAAGGTTCACATATTGCGTGGTAGCGGATACCGCGCGTTCACCGGTATAGCGCTGGAAGCGCTCGAACAGGGTGAGGCGCGCGCCCGCGGGCCGGGCTCCATCGAGGTATTTGCCGCTTAGGGTACCGAAGGCCAGTGGTGAATAGGCCAACAGGCCGCACTGCTCGCGAATTGCCATTTCTGCCAACCCCACCTCAAAGGTGCGGTTCAGCAGGCTGTAAGGATTCTGAATGGAGGCAATCCGCGGCTTGTTGCCGTGAGCGGCAAGCCGCAGGTAGCGGTGCATACCCCAAGGGGTTTCATTGGAGAGACCGATGTGACGGACTTTACCGGCCTCCACCAGCTCCTGCAGGGCGGACAGGGTTTCACTGATATCCACCCCGTCATCTTCGCCGTGCTGGTAACCGAGCTTGCCGAAAAAATTGGACTGACGCTCGGGCCAGTGCACCTGATAGAGGTCGATATAATCGGTTTTCAGTCGCGACAGGGAGTCGTCACAGGCCTTGAGGATCTGCGCGCGATCGAGACGGGGACCGCCGCGAATATGCCCCACCCCGGAGTTGGCAGCGCTGCGTCCTGTTACCTTGCTCGCCAAAACAACATCTGCACGCCGGCCTCGCTTTTGCAGCCAGTTACCGATGATTTCTTCGGTCTCCCCGTAGGTCTCCGGCTTCGGCGGCACCGGGTACATCTCGGCACAATCAATAAAATTGACGCCCTTTTCCAGCGCGTAATCCAGTTGCTCGAAAGCCTCCGCTTCGCTGTTCTGCTCTCCAAACGTCATGGTGCCGAGACAGATTTTACTGACATCAATATCGGTTTTGCCGAGCTTGCGATACTCCATTTGAACTCCCCCTGAAAATGGCTATGCGGATTTTATCTCGCATTATGCAGTCCGTGTCGTTGCCGCGCCAAGCACACTGGTTTTTATCTGCGACGCTCGTCAGTCGCTACAATTTCAACTGCCAAAGTAACCGGGGGATCCGTAACGTATAGGAGTCAGCACAAGGATGGCGACTATCGACGCGACGATGAACAGACCGGTACCAATGATCCAGGTGGTTTCACTACGAGAGCAGATGAGTATCAGCAGTAAAGCTGCCAGCACCAGGTCTTCTACATTGATTGGATCAAAAAAGCCGATATTGAACAGAAACACATTGATGAAGTAACCAAAAATAAAATATCCGGCAAGACAGGCAAGCGCCCAGCGACCGTTGAACAGGAATCTACGGAACGGATCCTCTCCGATTTTCGAGCGCGCTCCTTCCATGTGCGCAGCGAAACTTTCTTGCGAACAATCGGGCACCACAAGACGCCCGGCAACACACAGCACCAGCGTCAACCCGATCAGCAAGCCGAATTCCACCGCGGTCCAGTCACGCTGTATCTGGTGTAACTCAAACGCTGCCCACAACAACTGATACTGCCAGGACAGCACAAGTACCACCCAGACAAACACAAGCCAGTGTACCGGTCTGACAGCCCGCTGGCGAAAGGCTCTCACCAGATCACCCAGCATTGTCGTTAGAGCCAGCGCGACAACAACCAGTACAAAGCTGATCACATACTCAAAAATGCTCATAAACCTGTTGACCACTTATCCACACAAAACAAGCCGACCCAAGCCTGCCGAGAGACCATTAAAGTGTCAGAAGGATCAATTCGCGAATGATGTTTTCATCTGCGGAACAATATGAGTACGCATGATGTGTAACTATGCATATCGGCCTGCCCGTTCACACAGCCTGCTATTTGCCCCTAATTGCCCCATAAAAAAACCGGCCATTCTGGCCGGTTTTTTAATACTGGGTATCGCTATCAGCAATCACTGAAACTTGGCGTCTACCAGCGGGCTGGTTTCGGCTTCGTAATCGACACCATCGACGCCAAATCCAAACAGCTTCAGGAAGTCGTCACTGTAACCCTTGTAATCGGTGAGCTGGAACAGGTTTTCCTCGGTCACCTCCGGCCACAGCTTTTCGATCTTGGCCTGGGTTTCCGCGCGCAGCTCCTTGTCATCCATACGGAAACGGTTGGTGTCATCCAGTCGCGGCGCATCCGTGTACAGGCCTTCGGTATAGAGACGGTACAGCTGCTCGATACAACCTTCGTGGGTACCCTCTTCCTTCATCACTTTATAGACAAGGGAGATATACAGCGGCATTACCGGGATGGCGGAGCTCGACTGGGTCACCAGTGCTTTCAGCACCGCCACATTGGCGCTGGCGTTACCGCTGTCACTGATGGCTTTGGCGGCGCGGTCCAGGTCTTCCTTCGCTTTGCCGATAGTGGCGTGGCCGTAGATCGGCCAGGTCAGCTTCTCGCCAATGTAGGTGTAGGCCACGGTCTTGCAATCGTCGGCAAGTACACCGGCATCGCCCAGGGCTTTCATCCACAGTTCCCAGTCCTCGCCACCCATAACTTTAACGGTAGCGGCGATTTCTTCTTCATTGGCCGGGTCAACACTGATGTCGGAAATTTCCAGCTTGTCGGTGTTGAGGTTTTTGGCGGTGTAGGACTTGCCGATGGGCTTCAGCACAGAGCTATACAGCTCGCCGGTCTCCGGATCGGTACGACGAGGAGAGGCCAGGCTGTAGATCACCAGGTCGATTTTGCCGAGATCCTGCTTGATCAGGTCGATGGCCTGGGCCTTGATCTCATTGGAGAAGGCGTCGCCATTGATACTTTTTGCGTACAGGCCCGCCTTGTGCGCTTCGTCTTCAAAAGCGGCTGAATTGTAGTAGCCGGCAGAAGCGGTGCGCTTTTCAGTCGGCGGCTTTTCAAAGAAGACACCGAGTGTTTTGGCACCACAACCGAAGGCGGCAGTGATACGGGAAGCCAGGCCGTAACCGGTGGAAGCACCGACCACAAGCACGTTTTTAGGACCGTCTTCAATGGCGGGCTGGGACTGGATGTACTCGATCTGTTCACGCACGTTGGCGGCACAGCCCTGAGGGTGGGCGTTGGTGCAGATGAAACCGCGAACTTTCGGCTTGATGATCATGCCGGGCTCTCTCCGTTGGGTGATTCTACAGGGGGTCGACTGGTCGACCACAAAGCGGCACATTCTAATAGTTGTTGGCAGCAACTCCCATAGCTGCAGATCACGCTACGGGAATCTGCCGGCCAGAATATCCGTGCTTGCGGCCAGTTTAGCCAAACCGAAAACCAAACCCCTGCCCCAGGTCAGTGCGAAATGCATAAAAAACGTGCACAAATGACTGGACTAAGCCTAGGCAGTCACCATCACCATGCGCCAGTCACCGCCGTTGCCAATCAAGCAGGCGTTGAATCATGAGTCACAAATCCTTCTCCACCGTTGGCACGCTTAATGCACAACCCGCGTTGAGACCGCGAGGAAATGCGGCGCTCTTATTTTTTCCAGGGAGATGCAGCGAGGTAAATTCCCATGAAGTACTACTCACGTCATTTCGTTAAACCCGGCGATCTGAATCCAGCGCAACGCCTGTTCGGCGGCCAGGCGCTGGCGTGGATAGATGAGGAAGCAGCTATTTTCGCGGGGTGCCAGATGGGCACTGCCAACATCGTGACCAAACTGATGTCGGAAATCGACTTTGTCAGCTCTGCGGTCTGCGGCGACATTGTGGAATTCGGTTTTGAGGTAACAGCGATCGGCCGTACATCCCTCACTGTGCACTGCGAGATGCGTAACAAGCAGACCCGGGAGTTGATTGTTCGCGTGGAGCGCATTGTATTCGTGTCACTGGACGCCGAGGGAAAGCCAACGCCGCACAAAAAAGCGGGCATGACGGTTCCCGAAGCCGCAAACTCCTCCTCTGAGCCCAGCAAGCTGGCCAGCTGATTCGCTCTCCGCAACAAAATAAAAAAGCCTGTGGGGGCTCCCCCCACAGGCTTTTTAGTTTGGCACCGCGGAATTATCGCTATCGCAACAATTGTTAACGCAGCAGCAGCAGCGGCTGGTTGGTACCGAGCAACATTTTTGCGGTCACACTGCCCAGCAGCAGATCGCGCAATTTGCTGTGGCTGAAAGCCCCCATTACTGTCAGGTCGATCTCGTGCTCCTGCTGATAGGCAATCAGGGCCTCGACTGTCTTGCCCCGCAGGTTGGCACTGACCACTGAGACCCCGCCGTGGCTCAAGGTCTCAGCGCCCTCAGACAATACCGATTCGGCACCCTCTCCCACGTATACCAAATGACATTCCGTCCCTTTTAGCAGCGGGCTGGTGGCCACCATATCCAATGCCTTGCGCGCCGCCTCACTTCCATCATAAGCGAGCATGATCGAACGCGGCGCCTTGAATTCGCGGTTTACCACCAGGATCGGCTTGTGCAGCGAACGCACCACCGACTCCAGCTGCGCGCCCAACCCACGATCAGACTCGCCGTGCTCCTCACCGCGAATCCCCAGTACCAGCACCCGGATATGATCCTCCAGCTCCACCAGCGACTCGATCAGGCTACCGTGACGCTGGCAGGTAACCACCCGCTCCGCCCCCGCACCCAGTGCACGCTCCCGCGCGCCCTCCAGCATCTGCCGCCCCTGTTCCAGCAACAGCTTCGAGCGCTGTTGCTCCAGGGTCGTCAGCTCCTCCAGCAACTCCTCCTGACTACCCAGACCAATACTGCCGCTCAGGTCCGCTACCGCAGGGGTGGAGACGCGCTCGATATTGTGCAGAAGTTTGATGGGGGCGCCGGTGCGGCTGGCGATCCAGGCGGCGTAATCACAAACCGCGCCGGTGTAGTGGGATCCGTCGATACAGGCAAGAACTAGGGGATCTTTTTGTTCGGTCATTTATTATTTTCTCTCTGTCGCTATCCAACTTAATAAACTACGAAGCGAGGTGCTTGCTTACGGAGTGAAGGGACAGGGGAGAAGCCGAAATGCTGGGTGGAAGTTTTTGAAACCTTCGGCGACAGGGAAGTCGCCGTCGGAGCATACAGGGATGTACTTGTGCGATTTCAAAAACTTCCACCCAGTGTTTCGGCGCCAATGGAGCCCAAACGGAGCTCCTGACCGAGACTCCGGGCTCAGTGCCCCCCGAGCACCTTCTCAATCTCTTCCGGCTTATCGTGCACACCAAAGCGGTCAACGATCGTGGAGCTGGCCTCGTTCAGGCCGATCAGCTCTACCTCTGCGCCCTCGCGGCGGAACTTCACCACCGCCTTATCCAACGAGTACACCGCCGACACATCCCAGAAGTGCGCGCGACTCAGGTCGATCACCACCTTGTCCAGCGCCTCCTTGAAGTCGAACGCCGCCACAAACTTGTCTGCCGAATTAAAGAACACCTGCCCCACAACCTTGTAGGTCCGGCAATTCTGCTCCTCATCCAGATCCGAGCTCACATACATAAAGTGGCTCACCTTGTTGGCGAAGAACAGGGAAGCCAGCAGCACCCCCACAAATACGCCAAACGCCAGGTTGTGGGTAAACACTACCACAATCACAGTAGACAGCATCACCAGATTGGTCGACAGCGGCAGCTTCTTCAGATTGCGGATGGAGCCCCAGTCAAAGGTACCGATGGACACCATGATCATCACCGCCACCAGCGCCGCCATCGGGATCACCGCCACCCAGTCACTCAGGAACACCACCAGAGTCAGCAGGCCGACACCCGCCACCAGCGTGGACAGACGACCGCGGCCACCGGACTTCACGTTGATCACCGACTGGCCGATCATCGCACAGCCCGCCATACCGCCGAGCATGCCGGCGCCGATATTGGCAATGCCCTGACCCTTACACTCGCGGTTCTTGTCGCTGTTGGTATCGGTCAGGTCGTCCACGATGGTGGCGGTCATCAGGGATTCCAGCAGGCCCACCACAGCGAGGCCGGCGGAGTACGGGAAGATGATTTTCAGGGTCTCAAAGTTAAGCGGTACATCCGGCCACAGGAAGATCGGCAGGGTGTCCGGCAGATCGCCCATATCGCCCACGGTGCGAATATCCAGCCCCATCACCACAGCGACTGCGGTCAGTACCAGAATACAGACCAGCGGAGACGGCAGGATTTTGCCCACCACCGGCACATAGGGGAACAGGTAGATAATACCGAGGCCGGCGGCGGTCATGGCATACACATGCCAGGTGACATCGGTGAGCTCGGGCAGCTGGGCCATAAAGATCAGAATGGCCAGCGCGTTCACGAACCCCGTCACTACAGCCCTCGAGACAAAGCTCATCAGGCTGCCGAGCTTGAGGTAGCCGGCAATGATCTGCAGCACCCCGGTCAGCAGCGTGGCGGCGAGCAGGTATTGCAGGCCGTGCTCTTTGACCAGCGTGACCATGAGCAGGGCCATGGCGCCGGTGGCGGCGGAGATCATGCCGGGGCGTCCGCCGACGAAGGCGATGACGACGGCGATACAGAAGGAGGCATACAGGCCCACCCGCGGGTCGACGCCGGCGATGATGGAGAACGCGATGGCCTCGGGGATCAGGGCGAGGGCCACGACGAGACCGGCGAGCACATCGCGACGGATATTGCCGAACCAGTCATTTCTGGTGGACGACAACAGGGTGTTGGAGAACTGCATAATCAGATGAGCCTGTCTGGGAAGTCTTATTGATTGCTGGATTTTTCTGACGGACCGGCGGTGACACGGACGTGCCGAAAGCCCGGAAAAATGGGCGCGGATTCTAGCATGTCCGGGGTTTTGACTAAAGAACACACAGAGTCTTGAAGAAACTGCAGTGGCGGCGTCGCTGCCGGGTACGGCTTTGCCAGACACGCCGTACACCCATCCCTGGGGGCTCGGATG
>NZ_LZDE01000287.1 GCF_002009015.1 Microbulbifer mangrovi
CCGCGCAGTACTTCCACGCGCTCCACATCCACAAACGCGAAACGGGACTGCGCCGCACGGCCGCGGTAAATACCGTTTACAAACGTACCCACGGACTGCTCGAAGCCGGCTTGCTCACCGGACTGCATACCGCGGATATTGATCTTGTCGGAAATAGAACTTTTGGTAACCGACATGTTGGGGATGTAAGCGGAAAAATCTTCGAAGCGCTCGATACCCACTTCCTGAATCGTCTCGCCGGACATGGCGGAAACCGATAGCGGCACGTCCTGCAGGGACTGCTCGCGTTTCTGTGCGGTTACCGTCACGTTTTCCAGAACGCGACCATTGTTATCCTGACGGTCACTTTCCGCAGTGGTTTGCGCCAGTGCGGGCATGTTGATCAGGGTGAAAATCAGACTGCTGAGAATTGTACGCTTGGTTTTGAGTTGTGACTCAATCATCGCTAGGCGTCCTCGTTTAGCGTTATTTTTATATGTGCCGGGAGTAACCGATCTGCTGCCGGCATGCCCTTAGTGCTACAGGAACGGTTACGAGAGTAATTGAGCCCGAATTATTCGGTTTGATTTTTTGGGACAAACACTTTGCAAAACGGGACAGTGGCGATAAGCTCACTCATCGTGGAACCAGAGTTGTGCCACGATTGGCAAAAGCGGCGACAGACCGCAGGTCCATAAAACTAATAACGAATAATGAAGCGATGTGAGCCACGAGCATGACTGAATTTGTCAGAGCCGGGTCCCTCAATGGATATGATGAACTGGCAAGGAAGCTGGGCGCCAACCCGGTACAACTGCAGCGGGCCATCGGCTTGCCCACCAGCCAGCTGCGCGACCCCGACAACCTGATCCCCTATGAGAAGCTCGGCCAATTGCTGGAGCTGACCGCACGGGAAACCGGTACCGAGACCTTTGGCCTGCGCCTGGGCATGAGCCAGGGTTTGCGTGTGCTGGGGTTGTTTGGCGCCTACATGTCCCGCCAGGACAGTGTGACCAGCGCCCTCGCCGTAGGCAGTAAGCACACCCACCTGCATGCCCAGGGGGCCATCCTCACCCTGAATCCCACTGAGCGGGCAGAGACCGCGCTCAAGCTGGATATCCTGGTTGCCCAGCACGGCCGCTTTCCGCAATTGATGGCACTCAGCATCGCGCTGGTCTACCAGCTGATCCGGGATATGGCGGGACACCAGTGGCACTCCAGCCGGGTTTTGTTCCGGTATCCGCCACCGGAAAAAGGTAGGGATTTTTACCAGCAAGCCTTCGCTTGCCCGGTGGAATTCAATGCCGAACACGACGGTTTTTTTATCGACCGAGAGACCCTATGCAAAAAGCCGCGCACCTTGGAAGGGCTGGTCAATGAGATCATCTTCAGCCAGTTCGAACAGCTAAAAACAGACCCCAATAGCGACCTGACCCCACTGGTGAAACACGCCATCCTCGGCCTGCTACCCACTGGAGACTGCAGCAAAACCAACGTTGCACTCTGCCTGGGAATGCATCCGAAAAAATTGCAACGGGCACTCGAATCCTCACAAACAAGTTTTCGATCACTCCTGGAAGAAACCCGCAAGGAAGTCGCCAAAACCGCGGTGTTCAAAAGCAGTATGCCGCTCACCAGTATCGCGTTGAATCTGGGTTACGCAGATCTCGCCGTATTCAGCCGGAGCTTCCGTCGCTGGTTTGGCATACCGCCTTCCATGGCCGAGGGCCGGCGCCCCTCTTGAAGAAACTCCGAGAAATATGCTTCCGGTTTTAATTTAAAAATTGAATTAATAAGCCAAAAATTCGTCTATTTAGACAACCTGTATTACGTGCCCATACACCTCCTGATCTAAGCTGAATAGCAGTCCTACAATTGCAGTTCCGCATCAAATTCAGGAGTAATATTTTGAGCATTTTACGCAAGCAGTTTTCCTGTTTCGCCCTGCTGACCGGGCTGGTAGTAACGGCAGCACAGGCAGCCGAGAAACCCAACATTCTCGCCATCATGGTGGATGACGTGGCGTCAATCTCATTGAGCGCCTATTCCCACGGCATGACCTACCCCACCCCCAATATTGATCGGATCGCCAACGAAGGCGCGCTATTTACCGATCACTACGCGCAGCCGAGTTGTACTGCCGGCCGTGCCGCATTCTTTCTCGGGCAGTTACCGGTGCGCTCTGGCCTGGCCACCGTAGGCCAGCCTGGCAATCCCCTGGGTATCGATGAAAAGGATCCCACAATGGCGGAGTTCCTGAAGGCTCAAGGCTATATGACTGCACAGTATGGCAAAAACCATCTCGGCGACCTGGATAAGCACCTGCCTACCAAACATGGCTTCGATGAGTTCTACGGCAACCTGTACCACTTGAACGTGTCCGAGGAACCGGAGCAGGAGGACTATCCGAAAGACGCGGAATTCAAAAAGAAGTTTGGCCCGCGCGGAGTGATCGAGTCCTATGCAGACGGGAAAGTTACCGATACTGGCCCGCTGACTCGCAAGCGTATGGAAACCTTCGATGAGGAAATCCTCGAGCGCAGCCTGAACTTTATGGAGAAAGCGCAAAAGGCGGGCAAGCCGTTTTTCATCTGGCATAACACCAGCCGCATGCACGTGTATACCCACCTGAAAGCCGAAAGCCGTCACCTGGCAACTCAAATCAGCTCCGAAGATGACCTGTTCGGCAGTGGCCTGATTGAGCACGACGCCCAAATCGGCCAGCTCCTAGACAAGCTGGATGAGCTGGGAGTCGCCGATAACACCATTGTGATTTACACCACCGACAACGGCCCGGAGCAGAGTTCCTGGCCCGACGCCGGCACCACCGGGTTCCGCGGTGAAAAAATGACGACCTGGGAAGGCGGCGTGCGCGTGCCTTTCCTCGTGCGCTGGCCCGGACACATCCCCCCCGGTCTCGCACTGAACGGGATCTCCTCCCACGAGGATGTGTTCCCGACAATTGCTGCAGCCCTGGGAGAGCCGGATCTGCGCGGCAAACTGATGAAGTCGGACAAGGTATATATCGACGGCGAGAACAACCTCGATTACTGGACGGGCAAGAGCAAGGAATCGGCGCGCAACAAGCTTTTCTATTACTACGAATCACAGCTAACCGCACTGCGCGTGGGCCCCTGGAAAATGCACTTCGCTACCAAGCCTGATGGCCTCTATTACGGCGATCTGGTTTTTCACACCATGCCCAAGCTGTTCAACCTGCGCAAAGATCCTCTGGAGCACTACGACGGCGTCACCGGTTTCCATCAGATCATGCGTAAAAGCTGGGTTTTCCAGCCGGCAATCCAGATCCTGAACGAGCACCTGGCCACCTTTAAAAAGTATCCACCACGGCATAAATCGGCGTCGCTGAATATCAACAAAGCGATTGAGGCCGCGATGGAAACCCAGGAAAATCACTGATCGTCTTGTTCACCGACTAAAAAGCGCGACCACTTTTGGCCGCGCTTTTTATTTCACTTACCCTATCCGCTATTGCAGTTGTGCCTGATATTTTTGTGCGGCGACTTCATTCCCTTGCTCGTGATGAATGGAAGCCAATGCCGAGAGGATCTGCCGGTCCCCGGGGAATCGTTGCAGGCCCTGTTCCAGCTCCTTGATTGCCTCCTGGGGCCTACCCTGTGAATTCAGCGCAATCCCGTAAACATACACATAGCGCCCGGTCGCCGATTCGCTGTGCGCGGAGACCCGTAGCATTTCCAGCGCCTGGGACATTTTCTTCTGCCGCACCAGACTCAAACCCAGTGTGTGTTGAATCGGTGCCTTGTCAAAGGCGGTGATCAGCGCATTGCGCAGCAGTGCTTCGCTATCCGCTTCACGACCACTCGCCCGGTAAAGGTCGGCAAGATTGATCACCGCGGGGGTGAAATGCGGCGAGAGTGCCACAGCCTGCTTGAGTAACCGCTCAGCAGAAACCAGATCGCCCTCGCGACCGCGCAGCGATGCCAGGTTGACCAGGCTTTCCGGGCGGTCGCTGTTGAATTCGGCGGACGCCATATAATCCTTTATGGCGCGCTCGTAGCGTGTGCTGACTTCCTGCGGGTACTGCTCCAGCGGCGCCCCTGCCATGGCACTTGCGGCAAGGGAAGCCGTCACGCGCTCGTCCTCATATAGCAATGGAATCGCCAACGCGGGGCGAACCTGCTGTGGCACCTGGTCGAGGGACTGCGCCAGCCCAAGGTGTTGCAGCGCATCATCGCCCTGGGCAATCACCTGCAGTACCTGCGCACTGGTCTGGGACAGGTAGCGCGGCAACATGGATACCGCGGTTGCACGCACGATATCCGGCTGCTTGTCATCCATTACCAGCTTCAACAACTGGCTCTCCGCATCCGCAGCGCCGATGCGGCCCGCGTAAAGCGCTTCAGCGTAATGCGGGTCCGGCTCGCCGAATTTTTTCTCCAGAACTTCCGCCGCCCAGCTATTCGGCTGATCGGTGTGACAGCCAGTACACGCATTTGGAGAACCCACTTTGTCCGACAGGTCCGGGCGCGGCACCCGGAAGCTATGATCGCGGCGTGCGTCCACCTGCATATAAACCTTGTCGGTCATATGGCAGTTCACACATTGGGCTCCTTCGCTACCAATGGGGTGAAAATGGTGCTCTGCGGTATCGAATTTGGCGGGCAGATGGCACTGGGCGCAGACATCATTACCTTTTGCGCGCAGCTCCAGACTGTGCGGGTTGTGGCAGTTGCTGCAGGTTACGCCTGCGGCGTGCATCTTGCTCTGCAGGAAGGAGCCCCACACATAAACCTCATCGTTGATCTGGCCATCGGCATGGTACAGGCCATCACTCAGCAGTGCGGGGTGGAAGAAGTCCAGGAAGTCGTCGGTGGGCTTTACGCCGGGGTGCTGAGTGCCGCGTCGGGAGTGGCACTGGGCGCAGACAGGTATTTCTGTCTGAGTCTCCACGTCATTACCAATATGGGCAATGCCGGTTTTGTCATCCATTGCCCAGCGCGCCTGGCGGCGGCCATCGAAATGGATATCTAGGCCCCGGGTGGCATCCGCAGCCTGTTGATCCTCCGACTGTGCTGCCCACTCCATATGCTTCTTGCCAGGGCCGTGGCAGGACTCACAGCCCACATTGATTTCGGACCATTGGGTAGCAAAGGTGTTTGAGGCCCGGTCGTAGTTTTTATGCAGATTGGTGGAGTGGCAATCCGCGCACTGGAAGTTCCAGTTCTGGTTGATGCCGGTCCAGTGCAGCGGGTCGTCCGCCTTGATTTCTTCGTCCGGGTATAAGTGGAACCAGCGCTGCCCGCCCTCTTCCCTGGGTCGGGAATCCCAGGAAATACTCAACGCCTGCAGCCGCCCACCGGGGAATTCAATCAGGTACTGCTGCAGCGGGTAGATACCGAAGGTGTAGGCAACGGGATAATCGTGCAGCTTGCCGTCCGGCCCGTCGGTACGCACAAAGTACTTGCCATCGCGCTGGTAAAAGGTGGACTCGGTGCCAAAGTAGTCGAACTTTGCGTTGCCGAAATTACCCACCACGGTTTCCGCATCCGGGGTTTTCATGGCGAGGTCGTGATGGGATTTCTGCCAGTCTGCAAATTGCTGCTGGTGGCAGCCAGCGCAGGTTTCGGCGCCCACATAGTCCGCGTGGTTATCCGCAGCAGGGGACTTACCGGGTTTCGATTGCGCAGCCGGCTTCACTTGGTCGGTCTGTGTATCCGATGGAGAGACCGGTGCGGTGCTGGTTTCCGCCTCCTTCACTTCCACATTCTTTTCACAGGCACTAATCAGCAGTACCGAGAGTAGAAGGAGGATTAGTGTGCGCATCGAAACTCCAAATTATGATTTTAATTGGCACCGAGTATAGCTTCTTGCGCCCTCTTCCTCAGCCTCGGATCTGCTAGCGTTAATGAGGAACTCTGAATCGATGGCAGAAAGGAAGCGCCATGTCCGCAAGGGAACAGATTACCGCACTGGAACAAGGCATGGGCCGCGCTATCGTGGGCCAGCGCGATGTTATCCGGCGCCTGATTATCGGACTGCTGGCCAATGGTAACCTGCTGGTGGAGGGCCTGCCGGGGCTCGCCAAAACCCGTGCAATCAAAGCGCTGGCGAAAAACCTCGAGGCCGATTTCAGCCGAATCCAGTTCACGCCAGACCTGTTGCCCGCCGATGTGACCGGCACCGATATGCTCTATCGAGACCAACAGAAATCCGAATTCCGTTTTCACCCCGGCCCCATCTTCGCCAACATCGTGCTTGCCGATGAAATCAACCGTGCCCCCGCCAAGGTGCAGTCCGCGCTGTTGGAAGCGATGGAAGAGCGCCAGGTCACCGTGGCCGGCAAGACCCACAAGATGCCACCGCTGTTTATGGTAATGGCCACCCAGAACCCCATCGAGCAGGAAGGTACCTATCCTCTACCGGAAGCGCAGATGGATCGCTTCCTGATGCATGTACTGATTACCTACCCGCCAGTAAAAGACGAAGTGGAAGTAATCGAGCTGGTGCGCAGCGAGGAAATTGCTGCCGCCAATACCACCGTTACAGCGTCAGGGTCAGCGGAGCCACAGCAAGCGGCAGACGTAACCCCCCAACAAGCGGTGTTCGACGCACGCCGCGAAATCGCCGCCATCCATGTATCCCCTGCCATGGTGCGCTATATGGCCGACCTGGTCGAGGCCACCCGCCAGCCATCCAGGTTATCGGAGGAGCTGGCACGCTGGATCGAAATTGGCGCCAGCCCGCGTGGCTCCATCGCACTCGACAAAGCCGGGCGCACCAATGCCTGGCTGGAGGGTCGCGACTATGTGGATCCGCAGGATATTCATGCAGTGATTCACGACTGCCTGCGCCACCGCCTTGGGCTGAGTTTTGAGGCCCAGGGGGAAGGCATCAGTGCCGATCAGGTGATCGACGAACTTCTGAAACTCGTCGCCCTGCCCTGAGCCCGGAAAATCAGGTCACCATGTTCAATTTTCAGATTCGCAGTCGCAATCGGAGCCGGGCCGGCGTCACCACCGTCGCAGCGCCGGAATCGGCGACAGATCCACGCATCCATGTGGACCTGGCACATTTGCAGGCACTGGAAGGCCCGGCGCAAACCCTGAACCTGCTGCCGCGCCAGCCCGCACGCAGCGTGCTCGCCGGGCGGCATTCCTCGCGCCTGCGTGGGCGCGGACTGAATTTTGAAGAGCTGCGCGAGTACTGGCCGTCGGACGATGTGCGAGCCATCGACTGGAAGGTAACCGCACGTACCGGCGAGCCCCATGTGCGGGTCTACACCGAGGAGCGCGACCGCCCGGCGCTGATTGTGGTGGACCAGCGCATGTCCATGTTCTTTGGCACCTGCCACGCAATGAAATCCACCACCGCCGCCGAGGCCGCCGCGCTGGCGGCGTTTGCGGTGCCAAACCAGGACGACCGCGTGGGCGGTATCGTGGTGCGCGACAATGGCCTCTACACCCAGCGCCCAAAACGCAACCGCCGTGCCCTCACCCGATTTCTCAGCGAAATCGCGCGCGCAAACAAGAAACTGCACGCCGATGCGCCCCCCGCCGCCCCCACGTCACTGGACACGGTATTGCAGGCCGTTGCGAATATCGCCCGGCGCGATCATTTGGTGTTGCTGATCAGCGATTTCGATGTGGTGGGCCCTGCCACCGAGCGACTGTTAAGCGGCATCGCGCGGCACAACGATGTGGTTCTGGTGCCGGTGGTCGACCCCACCGGTGAGACGGTGCCCGAGTCGCTGGTTAGTGCCATCTCCGACGGCGACCTCCAGGCAACCCTGGATACCCGCAGCGTGGACACAATCGAAGCGATGAACCAATTCAATCGCGAGCGTCGCCAAATTATCAACGACTGGCACCTGCGCTATGGCCTTCCGGTGGCCCAGCTTTCCACCGCGGAAGACACCCTGCCACAACTGCAGCGACTGCTGGGATTAGTACCTCCATCGTCACCACCGACAAACAGACAAGTGGCCGAGGATTGATTACCAATGCAGGAAGCCACGACCATCCCGCAATCAACAAGCCCTGCAAACACCAATCCTGCAGCAGGTGAGGAAACGCTGTCGGATATGATCGCGCAGCTGGTACCACCGCCGGAGCCGCCGGCAATTTCCATGTGGCCAGCAACGCCACTGGCGAAGGGGCTCTGCGCGCTGCTTTTACTCATACTGTTGTTCTTTATCTGGCGACAAATACAAACCTACCGCGCCAATGCCTATCGCCGTGCGGCCCTCGCCGAGGTGCGACAGAGCGAGGGCGACGCCGCACAGATCGCCGCAATACTCCGTCGCACGGCACTCGCCGCCTACCCACGTGAAGAAGTTGCCGCGCTTACCGGGGAGGACTGGCTCGAATTTCTCAACCAGCACTACCCCGGCAATGCATTCGAGGGTGAGGTCGGGCGCGAGCTACTCCAGAGCCCCTACCGGAAAGCCACCAGCCATAAACCGGATGTGCTGGTCCAGGCCGCGCAAGGCTGGATTCGCCAGCACAAAGTCGTGCAGCCAGGGGCAGGCAGGTTTCACTTATTTGGTAAAACCGCAGGGGCCACATCGTGATCGATTTTGCCGCGCCCTGGGCCTTTCTGCTGTTACCCCTGCCATTACTGGTGTGGAAATTCGCCCCGGCGCACCGCGAGCGAGTGCGCGCCCTGAGGGTGCCCTTTTTTCAGCAATTAGTAGACGCTATCGGCATCAAGGCGGGTTCCGGCGCTGTGGTCCTCGATCGCGACTGGTGGCAGTGGCTACTGGGTTGCGTGATCTGGGCGCTGATCGTCACCGCCCTGGCGCGGCCGGAATACGAAGGCGATGCGGTAACACTGCAGAAGCCGGCGCGAGACCTGATTGTCGCGGTGGATATTTCCGGGTCCATGGAACAGGTGGATTTTATCGCCGGCGACGGTGAAAAGATGGAACGCCTCGACGGCGTCAAACAGGTACTCAAGCCTTTTCTCGAAGGCCGCGAGGGCGAGCGCGTTGCACTGGTTGTGTTCGGTAGCAAAGCGTTTGTGCAGGCCCCGCTGACCACCGACCTGGACACACTGCTGGAACTGCTACAGCAGACCGATGTAGGCATGGCCGGCCCGCACACCGCCCTCGGCGACGCCATCGGCCTCGCTATCCGCCAGTTTGAAAGCAGCGACGTAGAGCAGCGCCTGCTGATTCTATTGAGCGACGGCAGCGATACCGCCAGCACCATGAGCCCGGTCAATGCCGCCGCCATTGCCGCTCAGCGAAAAGTCAAAATCCTCACTATCGGCGTGGGTGATCCGGACAGTGAAGAAAAAGAAAACCGGGTGGACGTGGACACGCTTCGGGCAATCGCAAAACGCACCGGTGGCGAGTTCTATTTCGCCAACGACGAAAAAGCCCTGGCCGCGGTCTACGACCAGATCGACAAGTTGGCGCCGAAAATGGTCGACAGCGAAACCTACCGCCCCCACCACTCCCTGGCACACTGGCCCATGGGCCTGGCCCTGCTACTGGGCCTGCTGGCCCTCGCCAGTCGCTTTCTGGGCAGTGGGGTTTTCGCTAAGACACCCGCACACAGGGCGACCTCATGAGCAGCCTGCTCGACGCCCTCTCCGCCTTCCACTTCCTGCGCCCGGCGTGGTTACTGTTACTGATACCGGTGCTGTTGCTGTGGTGGGTCCTCCGCCGCAACCAGCGCGATAATGCCGAGACCAGCAGCCAGATTGCGCCACATCTTGCCCGCGCCCTCGCCGTGGGAGATCGCCGTCGCCGCCATTTCAGGCCTGCCGACCTGATCGCCCTGCTTTTGACGTTACTGACCCTCGGCACCGCCGGCCCCAGCTGGACGCGCCTGCCCGATCCGCTAATGGCGAAAACCACACCGCTGGTGGTGGTGCTGAAAGTCAGCGACAGCATGACGGAAAAAGACGTACCGCCAGAGCGGCTGGCACGGGCCAAACAGAAAGTGCTGGATCTGCTGGAAACCCGCGACGGCGCACCCACCGCCCTCGTCGCCTATGCCGGCAGTGCCCATCGCGTAGTGCCGCTGACGGAAGACCAGGATCTGCTGCGCCCCTACCTGGAAGGTCTCAGTCCCGACGTGATGCCAGTACCGGGAGAAAACGCCACAGCCGCGCTAAAGCTGGCGGAGCAGATACTGGCCAGGGACGAGACACCCGGAGGCATCCTGTTTCTGTTGGACAGACTGAGCGACAGTGATGCCAGTGCCATGGCAAAGCGCACGGACAAAAACAGCCTGGGTTTTCTGCTGGTAGCTCCGGGCAACGACAATGGTGGTGCCATTTCCCAGGTCAGCGACGCAACTGTAGAACGCGTGACAGCGGACAAGAGCGACCTGCGCGCACTCAATCGCTATTTCAATAGTGCCTTCCAACAGGCACTGGCCTCGGATGAAAACCTGCAGTGGGAAGATCGCGGCTGGTGGCTGGCATGGCCCGCCGCGCTGCTGGCACTGCTGTGGTTCCGCCGCGGCTGGGCCATGTCTTCAAGAGCCATCGCATCCAGCACGAGCGCCATCGCGGTTTTCGTGTTGCTAAGCAATTTCCCGAACCATGCCAATGCACAGGTCAGCGCGGAAAGCGAAACGAAAACCGGTGGCGGGCTACTGGGACGGCTGCTGACCCCGGACCAGCAGGGGCAGTGGTTCAGCTACCGCCATGACTACCGCCGCGCTGCGGAAAGTTTTCAGGCCCCGTACCGCAAGGGCTATGCACTGTACGAGGCCGGCCAATTTGAAGACGCCGCCGATGCACTCGCCGGCCTGAATACACCGGAAGCCCTGTTCACCCGCGGCATGGCAATGGCCAAAACCGGCCAGTACGAAGGCGCCGTCGCTGCGTTTCAGCAAGTGTTGCAGTTGGACCCGGAATTTCCGGGAGCAAAAGAAAACTTGGCGCTGACGAAGAAAATTATCGCGTACATGGAAGATTCCCGCGGTGAGGAGGAGGAAGAACTAGAAGCATCCGATGACGAGGGAGAGGAGTCCGACTTCGAACAGGAGCAGGAGCCTCAGGAACAGGCGAAGGCAAAAAAGGAAAACCCGGTCAGTGCCGACCAGTGGATGTCCACCCTCGACACCAGCACCGGTGAATACCTGAAACAGCGCTTTGCCGCCGAGGCCGCCAGTGCACCGAATGAGAAAAACGAAACCGAGAAAACCAGCACCCAGGAGAGTAGCACCCAGGAGAACAACCCATGAAGCGATGGATTGTTCTCCTCACCATCTGGCTGCTTAGTACTGTTACCCTGGCGGCAGACAAGCCAATCATCGAATCCAAACTCTCGGAAGTAAAAGCCGTTCCCGGCCAGTCCATCTCCCTGTTCGTCACCATCCTGGTGCCCACCTGGATGACCCAGCCCGCCGTGTTCCCCGATTTCGACCAGCCCAACCTCTCGGTCACCCTCCCCGGGCGTTCCTCCCTCGCCGTCAGCCGGGCAATCGATGGACAGACCTGGTCCGGCGTCTCCCGCGAATACCTGATCGTCCCACTGGCGCCGGGAACTTATCAACTCCCCGCCGGGGAGATAATGGTCACCTACAGCGATCCTGACGGCACCGGCGAGCTGCAAACCACACTCAAACTTGCCCCGCCTCCGATTACGGTTACAACCCCCAAAGGCGCCGAGGGGCTGACTCCGTTTATCGCCGCCAGGGATCTGACGCTTACCCAGGAAATCAAGGGTGAGCCGGAAGATCTCCGCGCTGGCGACGCCTTTTCCCGCACCGTCACCGCCACCATCGAAGGCAGCACGGTGATGTTTATTCCGCAGCTGCTCGACACCCGCAGTCCGGAGGGGCTCGCCGCCTACGCCGATACGCACAAGGCCGCCGATAAGACCGATCCGCGCACCGACGAGACTACCGGCACCCGCAGCGAGCGTATGACCTATGTGGCAGAAGGTCGCGCGCGCGGTACCCTGCCGGCGATCACTCTGCGCTGGTATGACCTGGACGATGGCCAGATCAAAACCACCAGCGTCGATGCAATAAAAGTACATGCCCGCGGCCCCGGCGCACTCGCAGGCACTAGCCTATGGGAAAAACTTCTCATACTCGCCGCCGCGGCCGTTTTCCTGTGGCTGATCTGGCGTTGGGGCCTGCCGCGGATTCACGAGTTCCAGAACAAGCGCGCCCTGCGCGCAGAAGCCAGCGGGCTCGCCGCCTGGCAGCGCATGTACACCGCGTGTAATACCCGCAACTACGCCGCCCTGTTACAGGCGGCCGGGGAATACAAATGCCGTGTGCCATCGGCGGCACAGAGCCTTCAGCCGGCACTGCTGGCCCTGGGCGCCATGCAGTACGGCGATACTCCGGCGAGTGTTTCCAGCGCCGCCGTCTGGCGGCAGTTGACCCAGGCCATCGAGGCATTGCGGCCCAAGGCCGCCCGTGCCCAGCAAACCCCATTGCCACCGCTTAACCCCTGACTCTGTGCGTACCTCTGCGCTGAAGCTCGACGTTCATTCGATTCGACGGACACACCTCACAAATTTTTCTACGCCACCGGCAACATCGAGAAAATCCGTCTAAGGTGATAAGAGATGTAGATTTACCTGCCTGACCAGCCTTCAACTGGCGGCAACCAATACTGCGAGATGTAACTATGCAGTTTGCGATGACTCAGCGACTTCTGCTGCTTCTCTTTTGTGTGTCGGTTGTAGCCACAACGGCCGCAGCCGCGGATCCACTGCCCTCCTGGAATGACGGGCCGACCAAAGAAGCCATCGTAGGCTTCGTGGAAAAGGTCACAAAAAACGGATCGCCAGACTTTGTGCCAGAAAGCCAGCGTATTGCGACCTTCGACAACGATGGCACCCTCTGGGCAGAGCAGCCGGTTTATTTCCAACTCTTCTATGCCATCGATCAAGTCAAGAAAAAGGCCTCCGATCATCCAGAGTGGAAAACCGAGGAACCGTTTGCCTCGGTACTCAAGGGTGATATGAAAGGTGTCATCGACAGTGGCAAGGAGGGTTTGATGAAAATCCTGGCCGCCACCCACGCTAATATGACCGCTGAAGAATTTCGCTCCAATGTCAGCGAGTGGCTTAAAACTGCCCGCCACCCGAAAACGAATCGCCCCTTCAATGAAATGATCTACCAGCCCCAGCTGGAACTACTGGAATACCTGCGTGCAAATGGCTTTAAAACCTTCATTGTCTCCGGGGGTGGGGTGGATTTTATGCGGGTCTTTGCCGAGGAAACCTACGGTATCCCTCCGGACCAGGTAGTGGGAACCAGCCTCAAAGCGAAGTATGAAGTACGCGATGGAAAACCCGTCATTATCAAACTGCCGGAAATCAACCTGGTGGATGACAAGGAAGGCAAGCCCGTCGGCATTCACCAATACATCGGGCAGCGCCCCATATTTGTCGCCGGCAATTCCGATGGGGATTACCAGATGCTCGAGTGGGCCACCGCCGGTAAAGGACCGCGTTTCGGCATTATCCTCCATCACACCGATGGCAAACGGGAGTGGGCCTATGATCGCGATTCCCACATCGGCCAACTGAACAAAGGACTCGATGACGCCGGTAAAAAAGGCTGGACGGTTATCGATATGCAGAAAGACTGGAAAGTGGTTTTTCCCGTCGACAAACCCTGAGCCATAAAACCCCAAACCAAAACCCACGCTATAACACCACCAACGGAAGTTTCCGGAGGATCTTATGATGCGACGTTCAATACACCGTTTACTCAAAGTGCCAATTTCGCTCACCGCCGCCGCCCTGCTGACGGTCTTCCATGGCGCGGCACAGGCCCAGGAAAAGCCCAATATCCTGGTGATCTGGGGCGATGACATCGGGATGTGGAATATCAGCGCCAACAGCAAAGGCATGATGGGCTACATGACACCCAATATCGACCGCATTGCCAAAGAGGGATTGTCTTTCACCGACTACTACGGTCAGCAATCCTGTACTGCCGGTCGTGCCGCATTTATGGGCGGCAACGTGCCGGTAAGAACGGGCATGACCAAAGTTGGCCTGCCGGGTGCCAAAGAGGGCTGGCAGAAAACCGACGTGACCATTGCTGCCGTTATGAAAAGCATGGGTTACGCCACCGGTCAGTTTGGCAAAAACCACTTCGGCGACCGCGATGAACACCTGCCCACCAACCAGGGCTTTGATGTGTTCTTCGGCAACCTCTACCACCTGAATGCGGAGGAGGAACCCGAAAACCGCGATTACCCGAAAGATCCGGAATTTCGCAAAAAGTACGGTCCGCGCGGCGTTATCAGGGCCACTGCGGATGGCAAGATCGAAGACACCGGCCCGCTGACCAAGAAGCGCATGGAAACCGTGGACGAGGAAACTCTCGCCGCCGCCATGGACTTTATCAAGCAACAGGCCAATGCCGGAAAACCCTTCTTCGTATGGTGGAACGCGACACGCATGCACTACCGCACCCATGTGAAGGAAGAGCACAAAAATCTTGCGGGGCCAAACAGCAACGAATACCAGGACGGTATGGTCGAACACGATATGCATGTGGGCAAACTGCTCGATCTGTTGGACGATTTGAAAATCGCCAATAACACTATCGTGTTCTATTCCACCGACAACGGCCCGCACTTCAACACCTGGCCCGATGCCGGCACCACCATCTTCCGCAGTGAGAAAAACTCCAACTGGGAGGGCGCCTATCGTGTACCCGCATTCGTGCGCTGGCCGGGAAAATTCCCCGCAGGCAAGACCCTGAACGGCATTGTCTCCCATGAGGACTGGCTGCCCACGTTTGCCGCCGCCGCAGGTAACCCGAATATCAAGGAGCAGTTGCTGAAAGGCACCAAACTGATTGGCCGCACCTACAAGAACTATATCGACGGCCACAACCAGCTGGACTATCTGACCGGCAATGCCAAGGATTCTGCCCGTCGCGAATTCATCTATGTAAACGATGACGGCCAGATCGTGGCCATGCGCTACGATGCCTGGAAAGCGGTATTCCTGGAAAACCGCGGCAAGGCGTTCGAAGTCTGGCGTGAGCCGTTTACCGAACTGCGCGTGCCCCTGCTGTTCAATCTGCGCAGGGATCCTTTTGAGCGCGCTCAGCACAACGCCAACACCTACAACGACTGGTTCCTGGATCGCGCGTTCGTTCTGGTTCCGATGCAAGGAATGGCGGCCAAATTCCTCAAAACCATGGAAGACTATCCGCCCAGCCAATCACCCGGCTCGTTTAACCTCAAAAAAATTGAGGAGCAGCTGAGATCTGGTGCCGCGCATAGCAACTGATTGGGGCCTCCCACCAACAAAAAAGCCCGCACAACCGTGCGGGCATTTTTGTTGGTAAGCCGTGAACACCGTGGCAGTGACTTACTTCATTTCCACAACCACTTTTTCTATTTCACCGGTAAACGCATTTGGCGGCTCGTATTCATGGGTCACCGGCTGTCCGGTGTCTTCTCCGATACCGAAGGTATCGATACCAAAGCGTCCGGCGACGGTTTCGGGTACTTCTCCGGTGGCCACCGTCTCGCCGTTGACCTTGAGAATCAGCTTTGCCGCGCCGCCGGGCTTATCGCCCTGGTAATCGAAGTCCACTTCAATGTTCGCATCACCGGTGACGGCTTTGTTACCTTTCAAAGTGGTGTGCTTTTCAAAGAAGTTGTAATCGAAAACAGGTATCCCGCTATCCAGATACAACACCAGTCCGGCGGCCACACCGCCCACCGCCAGAATCACCCCTTCGGTCTTGCCACCCTCGGCTTTCACATCTGCCGTCAACGTCCAGGACGCATTCTTCATGGAAGGGCCGGCCACTTCGGGGATACGCACGGCGCCCGGATAGTAGGTGTAGATTTTGGAATCGGGAATAGCCCCCGGCACCGGCGGCTTGGGCATACCCAACCGGCCCGCACCGCGGTCGTCCATGGGATACACCTCGTTGTCCTTTGCAGCCTGATCAAACTTTTTCTTCAGTTCTGCAAGTTTGTCGGGATTTTCCGAGGCGAGGTTATTGGCTTCAGAGAAATCCTCTTCGAGGTTATAGAGCTCCCACTCGTCTTTTTCCCAATTTCCCGGCGCCAGGTCTTGTCGCCACGGTAGTGTATGCTGGGCATTCGCCTTCCATCCATCGGCATACATGGAGCGATTACTGAATACCTCAAAGTATTGCTCCGGGCGCCCGCTAAACTGCGAATCACTGAAACTGGCGAGAAACGACTTGCCCACCAAAGGCTTCTGCTCAATACCGTTGACCGTATCCGGCATCGGTATATTGGCGGCTTCCAGAATAGTGGGTACAACATCTACCAGATGCAGGAAGGCATCCCGGGGCTGTTCATCGTGCTTGATCTTGGCGGGCCAGCGGATCACCATCGGGTTACGGGTACCACCCAGGTGCGACGCAACCTGCTTAACCCACTGGAACGGCGTGTTGCCGGCCCAGGCCCAGCCGACCGGGTAATGGGGTTCTGATTCCGGCCCGCCCAGTTTGTCGAGATTTTCCAGGATTTCATCCAGGGTCGTCGACAAGCCGTTCAGGTTTTTAATCTCATTCATTGTGCCGTCGGGCCCACCCTCCGCGGATGCGCCATTGTCGCCAACGATATAGATCACCAATGTATTGTCGGCATCGGGCAACTCATCCACCGCGTCAATAAGCCGCCCTACTTCGTGGTCGGTAAAGGCAAAGTAACCGGCAAAGTTTTCAAACAGCGCATTGTAGGCTTTTTTCTGGTCATCACTCAGGCTGTCCCACGCGGGCACCCACTCGGGTCGCTCTGTCAGCTTGGTTTCGGCCGGCACTATGCCCATTTTCTTTTGACGCTCGAACACTTCCTCGCGGTATTTGTCCCAGCCCATATCGAACTTGCCCTTGAACTTTTCACGCCACTCGGCGGTGACATGGTGGGGCGCATGCATCGCCCCGGGGGCGAAGTACATAAAGAACGGTTTGTCCGGCGCTACGGACTTGGCGAACTTCATGCGGGCGATGGCTCGGTCGGTCATGTCCGTCATGAAGTGGTAGCCCTCTTCCGGCGACTTGTCCGGCTCCACCGGCACCGTATTCTCAAACAGCACCGGATAGTACTGGTGAGTTTCCCCGGCATTGAATCCATAGAAATAATCAAAGCCCAGGCCCGTGGGCCAGCGGTCGAAGGGGCCGGATACTGTGGCTTCCCAGTCCGGCGTATTGTGGTTCTTGCCGTACCACCAGGTGCTGTAGCCGTTGCCTTTCAATATTTCAGCAATGGTCGCGGTACTTTTCGGAATGTAGGCCGAATAGCTGGGAAAGCCCGTTGCCCACTCCATCAGGAAGCCACTGCCCGACTGGTGATGGTTGCGCCCGGTCAACAGTGCCGCGCGCGATGGGCCGCAGATAGCGGTGGTGTGGAAGCGGTTATAGCGCAGTCCTTCGTTCGCCAGTTCATCGAGATTCGGGGTCGGAATCAGGCCACCAAAGGTGGACGTCTGACCGAAGCCGACGTCGTCCAGAAGAATGACGATCACGTTGGGGGCGCCCTTGGGCGCGGTGGGCACTTTTTGCCAGCTGGATTCGGATTCCTTGTAGGTTTTTCCAATCTTCCCTTCAAACGGCGACAAGTCATTGGGCAAGTGTTTACGGTCCGGCCAGGAAGTGCTGTCCGATACTGATCTCTCATCAGCAGCGGCGACCTCCCCAACTTCCTTACCGGCCACATCGTTGGGTATTTCAGTATCTGACGCCGGTGGCGCAGCTTCTCGAGAGCAACCCGTCATCACGAGAGACAACGCAAGCACAGACAACGCCATACGCCAAATTTTCATCGCGGCTTTCCTTCCTTCAAAGATTCCGGTCTGATCCAGCAATTATCCGTTTTTCCAGACACCCTTAAGGCGTGTACCAGATCGGACTTGAGAAGGCGCGTTCCTGCTGCACCATCGGAACCTTCTTGTCCATTTCAATCTTGTTTCTGACCTTGTCGTACAGGGTCCAGCGCGGTGTGGGAATTTGCAGAACCCTCACGTAATACACGGCCTTGTGTGATGGATTGAATTCCTTGTCCTCGAAGTAGGCCACCAGTTGCGCGTCACCGATATCATTCGCGTACTCCGCAGTTTCAAGGTCAACGGTATTACCTACATGCTGGATATGACCCTGGCCATCCATTTTTCGATTACCGGACCACTTGACGTTGTAGACTTTCTCGTGGGTATCGCCATTACCATCGACCCAGCCTTTAACAATCTGAATACGGTCCAGATTGGCACCCTCCGGGTCCTTCATTGCCGCGACCAGGAATTTAATCCGTTTGCCGCCCTTGTCACCCTTGAGTTTTCCGCCCATGGGTACGCCTTTTTCATAGCCCGCAGCGGTGATATCGCCTTCCGCATCGCCCTTGGAGAAATCAAACCCGCCAAAAAAGCGCACGGTCATACGCGGACCGGTGGTGGCAAACGTTTCCTTGCGCATCATGGCGTCCCAGATGGCTTCACGGGTGTTTTCGGTAGCCCATACCCCCATGGTGCCAGAAGACGCCATTTCCCAACCCATATAGTTATCGGTCGGACCGGATAGCAGTGGAAAGTCCCAGCGCTTTTTATTGCTGGGCTCGAGGGTTTTGAACTTGCCAAAGAAGTTATCGTCGTCCGGTGTGGACAAACCGGTGTGGGTGTCGGTCGCACCATTGGCGCCGTACTGGAAGGGGTTGGTGCCAAGTTCATCTTCCAGGCGCATTCCGGCCTTGAGCGCCGGGCGCCAGTATTCATATTGGAAAGAACCAGGTGGCTTAGGTTTCAAAATCAGGTTACCGCGGTCCCACAGGTCCCAGTCGGCATACTCATCCTCCGGCGACAGGCTGGGATGGGATTCACTCTGCCCCTTGATCTGGGTCACCTCATACAGCGGCTCGTAGCGGGCGCGCATCTCCGCCCACTCTTTGGTCATGGGCGATCCGTCAAAGCGCTTTTCCTCAAACATACGGCCATTGGACATATTGCCATTGTGCGGAATCGCGAGCACGCGGCCACCGGTCTTGTCTTCGTAAGCCTTCATCCATGCCCAGAGTTTTTCCGGATCCTGGGTTTCGAAAGTGGTCAGTGGCAGTAAGCTACGGGTGTTCGTCGCATCATCGCGGAAGATCACATTGCGGTGCAGGTTATCGCCTCCGTCCGCATTGACGGTCCATTCGTAGGCAATAAAGGTGGTGAACTCACCTGGCTTGTAATACTTCTCCGCGGCATCCACGGTTTTTTCCCAGGCGGATTTCATCCACTTGGGATCCATCACCGCTTTGGGCAACTTGCCTTCGGATTGCATCACGATCAGTTCACTTTTTGCGGCTGCCGCTTTTTCTTCATCGCCCGAATTCAGTGCTTCGTTCCAGCGCTTCAGCACGGGGTCAGACATCATTTCCGGATTGCCCGAAATCAGCTCGTTGATCACGCCCATGCCGTCGGAGTGGTCGGTGATCATGAACCAGTCGTAGGGGCGAGCCAGCTTGGCGTTCATGCCGCTGTTGGATTTAACCTGCTCGCCCAAGGCAAACCGGTAAGCATCTTCCGGCGTTAGAATTGCGCCATCCATGCCCGCATCCGCAGACCAGCCGGTGTGAACATGTGTATCGCCAAAATAGACCTGGGATGGATTGGAACCACTGGAAGGCTGCGCTGCTTGCGAGGGCCCGGAGGGCTGCGAAGACTCGGGCATGGGCGCCTTGCCGGTGGTCTCGGACACGGGACCGTCCGCTGTACCGAGTTCTTCTCCAACAAGAGTCCCACCTTGTTCGCCTGCTTCATTACTTGCGTCTTGTTTGTCTCGATCGTGGTCTCCACCACAGGCGGACAGTGCAATAACCGCCGCCAGAATCGATACAGCCAATCCCTGCGTTTTCATAGATACCTTCCTTGGCAACCAAATTTTGATAGTGGATTTCTAGCGCTGCTGATGCGCCAGTGAATTGATTAAGGTACTGACCTCACTAACCTGCGCAGAAAAACTCTCCTGTACCGGAGGAAATTCCTTGAATGTTTGCACAAATTTCTGAATCTGCGCGCCAGCCGGTCCCAGGGTCCAGCTTCTGTTCTCCGCCCATTCGTCATACCCGCGGGCGTCAATAAAGCGCTCAAACGGATCCAGCTTGAGATTGATGATGTAGGGGGTGGTCAGAGGGATCTGGCTGGCTCGGAACCACTCTTCCTGATCGATAAACAGAAACTTCCAGTCTCCATAGCGCATTCCGTGAAACGTAGTTTCGGTGAAGTAATAGAATTCCTTGCGCTTGGTTTTTCCCTGATTCAGCAATATGTCGGTCTGATCGTAACCGTCGAGATGCACCTTGAAGCGCTTATCGCCAATTTTGGCGCCCGACAGCAGCTTGTCCTTGATGTCTTTCTCCCCGACGATGGACATAATGGTTGGCACCCAATCTTCCATCGTCATGAATTCGCCAGTAGAAGTACCTGCGGGAATTTTTCCTTCCCATTTCACCAGCATGGGTACGCGGAACCCACCTTCCCATCCACCGACACCTTTTTCGCCGTGAAACGGCTGGTTGCCACCATCTGGCCAGGAGTTGGACGCGGCGCCGTTGTCGGTGGAGAACATAACCAGCGTATTGTCTACCACACCAAGTTGATCCAGCAGATCCAGCAACTCGCCTACGTCGTCATCCAGCTCCAGCATGCCGTCGGCGTAGATGCCATAGCCGCTTTTTCCCTTGTACTCCTTACTCAAGTTCGTGCGGTAGTGCATGCGGGTGGTGTTGTGCCATACAAAGAATGGCTTGCCGGATTTAACCGCCTCGGTAATAAAGCGTTTGGATTGTTCCAGCACTTCCTGATCCAGATTACGCTGGCGCTCCTGGCCCCAGGCGCCCATGTCTTCAATTTCCTGCTTGCCATCAGAGCGCGCCTTGGAGTGGATCACACCACGCATTTTCAGGCCGAACTGCTTTTGTACCTGCGGATCTTTGGGGTAATCGTATTGCTCGGGATACTCACCTGCATTCAGGTGATAGAGAATCCCGAAAAATTCATCAAAGCCGTGATTGGTCGGCAGATGCTCATCCCGGTCCCCCAGATGGTTCTTGCCGAACTGACCGGTAACGTAGCCGTGGGGCTTGAGCATTTCTGCCAGGGTTGGCGTCTCAGCTTTCAATCCCTGCTCAGCACCGGGCAGCCCCACGGTACTGAGGCCGATACGCATGGGGTACTGGCCGGTAATAAACGACGCCCGTCCCGCGGTACAGGAAGCGTGGGCATAGTGATCCATGAAAATCATGCCGTCTTTGGCAATACGATCGATATTAGGGGTGGAACCACCCATCATGCCCCGGTGATAGGCACTGACATTCCACATACCAATATCGTCACCCCAGATGATGAGAATATTGGGCTTTTCCTGAGCGTTCGCGAGCGTAGCTACCAAGCCAAATAAAATAGCGGTGGCGAACTGACACAGTTTATTCATATTTACCTCTACAACCGGAATGGACGTGCGACATTTATCGAGAATTTGGCCTAGGGAAGTATAGGCACCACCTTTTTGCATATATGGTGAATGGCGGCGGAGACCTTCTTTCCCTGTATATACGAGAAATACTTGGGTTCTATACTCAGCTGTCGCCAGACAATTCATAAATGCGGTAAGGTATGCGCATTTTTTACCGTTGAGTGACCAACTCGCAGTTAGTTTTAAGGGGAATCCATGGCACAGGGCTCAAAGAAAGCCGTTCTTTACGCCATTTGCGTCAACGCAATCATCACCGTCTTGAAAGGTATCGCCGCACTGGCAACCCATTCTGCGGCGATGATGAACGAAGCCGTTCACAGCCTGATGGATACTTTGAATCAGGTGTTCCTGCTCATCGGACTAAAGCGCGGTGGCCAACCGGCAGATAATCAGTACGCGTTTGGCCACGGTCAGAAAAAATATCTGTGGAACCTGTGGAGCGCCATCGGGCTGTTTTCTATTGGTTGTGGCCTCGGCCTGGCCCACGCCTGGCATGCCTGGCACAACCTCGGACATATAGAGCGCCCCGAGGCGATCTCGTTTCTCGGCCTTGAGATCGCCCCCATCTGGATTTCCGCCGCTGTATTGACCATCGCTTTTGTACTGGAAGGCTATGTGTTACTGGTGGCAGGCAAAGAGTTTTTTGCCCGTATGCGCGCCGATGGCCGGCGTAATCCTTTCCGCTACCTTGCGGCTGCGGATGATCCCACACTGATTGCAGTACTGCTGGAGGATTCCATCGCGGTAACCGGCGTGATCCTCGCCGCCACTGGTATCGGCATGACCCAGAGTACCGGGAATCCGATGTGGGATATCGGATTCTCGGTAGTGATTGCGGTCATGCTGGGTTTTACCGCGGTGTTTCTCGGCATGATCAACATGCGCTATCTGACCAATATCCGCGATCAGGAAGCCGAACGCGCCTTCGAGGAAATCGTCAAAGGTCACCGGGCAATCGAGCGCTACCACGACCTTCGCTCGGTGATCGTGGACGACACCCATACCGTGGTAGTTGCGGAAGTCGAAGTGAGGGAAGAAGTATTGATGCGCGCTGTGCCAGAACGTATTGCCAAGCACGAGCGCCAGCTATTGGATCGCGTGCCGGAACACCGGCGTACCGAAGCGGTACTGGAATATGCGGAGACCCGGGCAACAATCCAGGCCACTCTGGAGGCCACGGAAGAGCTGATCGATGAGCTGGAGGCAGAGCTTAAACGACGATGCGCTCAGGTATTCCACCTTACGATTGAAATCGACGGTATCGCAGCACCATCGAAACTGGATAATCCGGAACAACTGGATAACTGAAGGAGCTGCCGGGAGGTGCCCGTAGCCTCCCGGCTTGCCCTACGCCCCCTGATGCAGCCGTGATGGGGGTCACTTGGGAGGCAGGCTTCCGGCAAACTCCACGCCGCGGGTTACCCAGCCATCGAGGTCCTCCGCGATGGCGTCCTCTTCAACGTATACCATACCTTTGAGCGGGCGACCGGTGAAATCCATCGGCCGTGTGTAGCGCTCACCCAGCGCCTCTTGGTAATTCTCCGGCCCAACTCTCACCATCAGCTCTTCGCCCACGACACCACAGGCCATGTTGCCATTCAACATAAACGCCAGGCCACCGAACATTTGTTTTTCAGTCAGGCCATCTTTCGGTTGCAGCAAGCCCCGGACTTTTTGAGCCAACTCTTCGCTGTAGGACATGACTTTCTCCCTGCTGTTTATTGATTCAATTGGATAAATCGCCAAACCATAATCCAAACTCTACCTGTTGCTTAACACGCCAAACTCAGGCCAGCAACAAGCCCGTTCATATCAGAACGTTTTGTATCGGAGCTGAGTGAGTTAAGAGGATAATCCGCAACAATTAACCGGAGGAGCGATGGTCTGCGCTCACAGCGATCAGGGGGAAGCAGGCTGAAGTACTCAGCCAGTAGTTGCGGTATGGCTGCCATACGTAAAAATTTATTGCGATTATTGTTATAAGTGTAGCAAAGAAACTAAAAAGCGCCCGCGAACGGAGGGATTATTCCCTGAGCTAAGCCAATGGAAGTTCGACCGATCCTCTACCGGTTAACGGATTTTGAAGGTTCGCCAACGGCGCACGCTGAATTTCTGCCTTCCCCCGTTCATTTCCCCAAATCCGTGGTGTTTGCCTGCCGGTAATCCGGATTACGGATCCCGATAACAATCAGGTTCAAGGCGCCCAACTCTGCTTCCGTGGTCTCACTGTAGCGCTGATAGTACGTCTTCTTCCCCCGGTGAACTTCCACAACGTGATCGTCCAGTTGCGGCTCAAGGAATTCCAGTGAATAAGGGCTATCGAAAATGTACAGGCCGGAAGTCACGTCAGGCGTTGAAATGTCCGTTGATGGAACCAATGCGTACCCAAAGCCTGTCTGGTAGTTCGCCAGATCGGTATCTGTGGGATCGGTAACCTGCGCAGGTCGCCCCACTTCCCCAGTTGCGGGAGGGCGAGGCTGGGTTGGTGTAATCGACACCGTGGTCGTCTCTCCTGCGGTCGAGCTTTCGTATGGTTGCGGGCCGATAATCATGGGCGTTAACCCGTTACCCTGCTGAGACTGACCGGGTATCGCCGGTCCAGGCAACGGCACGCCCTGCGGCATAGGCTGCGGTTGAGGGAATGGTGTCCCATGCGGCAATTGTTGAGGCTGCTGGCTTGGCGCGCTCTGAGGTAACGGCTGGGGCTGTGGCCGCGGCGTG